>NZ_JAMYUT010000108.1:0-500 GCF_040323235.1 Mesorhizobium sp. M0051 | reverse complement strand
CGTAAGCGCGAATTTCCCCGCACCTTTTGCTGTTGAGTGCTCTGATGCATGCAGGTGTCCACCAAAATAGGTGGACACCTTGTGATGGAAGAAGATGAGCAGAAACTGCGGGTGAGGCTTGTCGGTCGGGACGGGCGACGCCGATACGACCGCGCATCGAAGGAGCGTCTTGTCTCGGCCTGCCTTGAGCCTGGCGTGTCGGTATCGAGGCTTGCGCTCGAACATGGGGTCAATGCGAACCTTCTTCGGAAGTGGATAAAGAAGCGCGCGGAGACCCAGTCCCTCCCGCCGTCCCCGCCACCTGCGTTCATCCCGGTTCAGATTGAAAGCACTTCCGATCGGGCCTTGCTGCGACAGAGCAGCATGGCTGCGGTGGCTTTGCCGGGGACTTGCGATGGGGTGCGTAGGTCGGCATCGAAAAGGACAGCGCCTTTTTCCTCTCCAGCCAAGGTGAGCGCGTCGCTGCCGAACGGCGTGAAGTTGACGCTGGAATGCGGTGA
>NZ_JAMYUT010000107.1:0-524 GCF_040323235.1 Mesorhizobium sp. M0051 | reverse complement strand
TCACAAGGTGTCCACCTATTTTGGTGGACACCTGCATGCATCAGAGCACTCAACAGCAAAAGGTGCGGGGAAATTCGCGCTTACGCTCCAAATGCGTCGGCAGCTACTGCGGCGACGTTTTAACCCCCGCATGCTACTATCCGCTTTGGATGCCCGGAGTGACATTGGCGATTGCCGGCCAAGCCGCTTCGACCAGCATGCCCTCTCGCCCGGCCTCGGCACTGCTTCGTGATACGCCTAATCCGCGCGGCTGCAACACGCCGCGGGCTGCGTAAGCAGATCAGCCTGAGCGGTACCGGGGTGCGGATCATCGACCCCAGGCCGGGCTGCCGTAGGCCTCGGATCAACCGGTATCGCATCCAAATCGTGCGATGGCATGGGAGGTGAATGACCGGACAGTTGTGTGCGTCAAGTTCTGCAAAAATGGCGTGGCAGTAGCTGTGACGTCGGCGTGTCCGCCGCGCAGCTCCCGTGTTTAGCGGAGCGGCGGACACATGACGGTGCTCAGGCGGCCAAGGCCCTCA
>NZ_JAMYUT010000106.1:0-532 GCF_040323235.1 Mesorhizobium sp. M0051 | reverse complement strand
CGGACGGATCTTTTTCCAGTCTAACCCGGCCAGAAGCGCCATCAGCTGGGCGTGGTCGAGACGCATGCGCGCGGCCGATATCGCAGACCAGCAGAAGCTGTGATCTTCCAGAGTCTTCGAATAAAGACAAACCCCGCTGCCGTCCCACCACACGATGCGAACCCGGTCCGCACGCTTCGAGCGGAACACGTGAAGCGCCCCCGAGAACGGGTCCAGGCCGCCATCCCTGACCAGCGCCATCAAAGATGCCGCGCCCTTGCGGAAGTCGACAGGCTGGCACGACACGTAAACCACCACACCGGAAGCGATCATGCCTTGCGAACCGCGCGGATGATCCTCGCCAGGCGATCGGGATCAACATCGCCGCCGGCGCGCACCACGGCATCGCCAATGACGATTTCCACCATGTCGCTGCCCATCGCTTCAAAGCGCGTGAACTTCGCCGGCTTGCTCGCTGCCTCCGTCAGTGGCGCAACCATGCCCGACGAAAGCGCCTTGCGGCGCCATGCATAGAGCTGCGAGGGGTCCAGCC
>NZ_JAMYUT010000105.1:0-538 GCF_040323235.1 Mesorhizobium sp. M0051 | reverse complement strand
AGAATCGCGGGCTCGCCGGCGTCGAGTTCGTCGTCTCCGACGACCATCCGGGGCTCAGGGCGGCAATCCGCGAAGTGCTGCCCGAGGCGGTCTGGCAGCGCTGCTACGTGCACTTCCTCAGAAACGCGCTCGACTATGTGCCGCGCAAGGTCGACGACGACTGCCTGATGGAGCTCAGGTGGTTCTACGACCGCCGCGACCTTGCCGAGGTCAAGCGCGACCTGGCGCAGTGGATCGCCAAATGGCAGGCCAAATATCCGAAGCTGGTCAACTGGGTGGAGGACAACATCGAGGAGACGCTGAGCTTCTATCGGCTGCCGCTTGCCCATCATAAGCACATGAAATCGACCAACATGCTGGAGCGGCTGAACCAGGAGATCAAACGGCGCACCCTGGTCGTGCGCATCTTCCCCAACCCGCAGAGTTGCCTGCGGCTGGTTCGGGCGCTGGCGGTCGAGATCCACGAGAACTGGCTCGAGGCGACCCGCTATCTCAACATGGATCATCTGCGTGAGCACAAGAAGGAGAGCCTGAGGGC
>NZ_JAMYUT010000104.1:0-582 GCF_040323235.1 Mesorhizobium sp. M0051 | reverse complement strand
CTGATTCAACCTTCATGCTGGGCAAGGAGGTCAGCATGGATGGGCAAGCCTTACTCGATGGATCTTCGCGAACGGGTTGTTGCGTCAGTTGAGCAGGGTGGCCTGTCGCGGCGGCAGGCGGCAGTGCGCTTTGAGGTTGGGATCAGCACCGTCATCAGATGGGTGAGCCGGTTGCGCGAAACGAACAGTCTTGCGCCCGGCAAGATGGGTGGGCACAGACCGAAGAAGATTGCCGGTGAGCATCGGGAGTGGCTGCTGGTGCGCTGCCGGGCCGCGGATTTTACGCTACGCGGACTTGTGGCCGAACTGGCCGAGCGCGGCCTTGCGGTCGACTACCGCTCGGTGTGGGAGTTCGTCCACGCCGAGAAGCTCAGTCACAAAAAAAGACGCTGATCGCGGCTGAGCAGGATCGCCCGGATGTGGCGCGCCGGCGGGCACAGTGGACCAAGTATCAGGACCGTATCGATCCTTCCCGCCTGGTGTTCATCGACGAGACATGGACCAAAACCAACATGGCGCCGCTCAGGGGATGGGCGCCGCGCGGCGAGAGGATCAAAGCCAAGGTGCCACACGGCCATTGGA
>NZ_JAMYUT010000103.1:0-604 GCF_040323235.1 Mesorhizobium sp. M0051 | reverse complement strand
CGATGCATGCCCTGAAGGTAACCGCAGTCCACGATAGCAAGCAGTTTGACTATGTTCTTTCACGTGAGCCAGTCGATCTCGTGGTTGTTGACCTTAACCTAGGCCGGGAGGATGGACTTGCGATCGTCCGCAATCTGGCGACAAAATCGGATGTTCCTATCATAGTGATCAGCGGCGACCGGCTTGATGAGGCGGAAAAAGTGGTTGCACTGGAGCTCGGCGCAACCGATTTCATTCCCAAGCCTTTCGGGATGCGCGAATTCTTGGCCCGCATTCGAGTAGCGCTACGCCAGCGCATTTCTAGTCCGCGAACCAGAGAGCAGCGCTCATTTCGCTTTGGGGCCTGGAAGCTCAGCGTGAAGCAGCGGCGACTGATCTGTGCGGAGCGTGGCGAGGTCAAGCTTACCGCATGTGAGTTCAATCTCTTGATCGCATTTCTGGAGAACCCCCGCAACGTGCTATCCAGAGAACGGCTTTTGCTCGCGAGCCGTGTGCGTGGAGAAGAGGTGTACGATCGAAGTATCGATGTCCTAATCATGCGCTTGCGCCGAAAGCTGGAGGCTGATGCGGCCAACCCTCGCCTGGTCAAAACATCCCGTGGCGC
>NZ_JAMYUT010000102.1:0-625 GCF_040323235.1 Mesorhizobium sp. M0051 | reverse complement strand
CCGCTAAACACGGGAGCTGCGCGGCGGACACGCCGACGTCACAGCTACCGCCACGCCATTTCTGCAGAACTTGACGCACACAACTAGGCACGATCTACAAATTCATCATGCAGGGGTTGGGCTAATGGAACGCGCTGGGAACCGAGTTCAGTGATCCACGTTTCCCCAAAGGTCATGCTGAATGACCTAACGACGGAGGAAACAATGAACATGAAAATGCTCACAATGGGCGCGATGGCGCTTGCGATGATGGCGGGCGCCGCAGCTGCTGGCAACACATCCGCACTCGACGATCCGGCAAAGATGTCACCGTTCTTCACGGACGCCGGGATGAAAACGTTGAGGACTGAAAAGGATTTCAAGACCGCATGGATGGCCATGAAGCCCGATGAACAGAAGGCGGTGTTGAAAGACTGCGGCGATACCACGCTTAACAAGTCGCATGCAGAATTCTGCGCGATGGCGAAGAAGATGGGCAGCTAGGCCGACCGTCGAAGGCGGGCACCGGGTCCGCCTTCGAGTTGACAGCGGAACGAAAACCGTCGACCGTGAACAATCCGGCCCCTAAGCGGCGACCGGCTTAGGCCGGAGTTGGAAGAGAGCGATCAAGAGGGACAAAAAACCC
>NZ_JAMYUT010000101.1:0-631 GCF_040323235.1 Mesorhizobium sp. M0051 | reverse complement strand
TCATGTCAAACAATGCCTTGCCGCTGGTCATCAGCGCGCCGGAGCCACGCACGCTCGACCTCATATTCACATCGCCGCAACTGGCGCGCCTCAAGTCAAAATACCGTGTCGTCGAGACCACCGCCGACGGCGTTGCAAAACTGCCGGCCGATGTGCTGGGAGAGGCCCGCTACATCGTCGGCCAGCCGCCGATCTCGCCGCGGACGCTGGAAGCGATGAAAGCGCTGCGCTGCGTCTTCAATGTCGAGACCAATTTGATCAACAACATGCCCTACGAGACGCTGTTTCAACGCGGTATCCATGTTGTCACCACCGGCCTGGTGTTCGCCGAGCCGGTGGCCGAGCTTGGCCTGGCCATGGCGCTCAACCTCGCCCGCGACATCGTCGATGCCGACCTCGCCTTCCGCCAGGGTCGGGAACTTTGGGGTGGCGACGGCAACCTGACGGCGCGGCTGTTGTCGGGCGCCGATGTCGGCATCATTGGATTCGGCGATCTCGGCCGCGCGCTGAACCGGCTGCTGTCGGGCTTCCGCACCCGCACCAAAGTCTTCGATCCCTGGCTACCGCCATCGATCCTCGTCGACAATGGCGTCGAGCCGGCCTCGCTCGACGACGTGCTGTCGACCAGCGA
>NZ_JAMYUT010000100.1:0-635 GCF_040323235.1 Mesorhizobium sp. M0051 | reverse complement strand
GGAGCGCGGTGGTAACGCCGGGACGCCGGGCACCAAGCATTGTCGCCAGAAATTCATGCGTCAGGTAGATCTTGTCTCCTTCGGCTCGGTCGTGGACCATCAGCAGCCAGCGGGCCAACCGTTCCTCGATTTTCGAATGGCCGTTGACCAATGCCGTCCGGGACGATTGGACAAGGAACGCGTGGGCATAGCGAAGCAGTGGCTCGCGGAGGGTCTGGCTTTCTGCAATCGCGGAGCGAAGGTTTTCAACCGGGAGCATCCAGCCATTGCCTGCGACCTGCATGTAGGTTTCATTGGGGGATCTGTCCTGGCCCAAAATGACGGCAATCCCCGTCATGCCGTCGCGGCCGACGATGCCGACTTCGCTTTGCCGCCCGCCGGTCATAGTGGCGACCACCGACGCGATGCCCTTCTCTGGAAAATACACCCGTTCGATCGGCTGATATGCGACCTCAAGCTGGGCTTTGATGCCCAGTTCGACGTGATGCATTGATGGCTGCAATCGCGCGAAATCCTCTTGGGAGAGGGCTTTCAATACATGGTTGCGAATAAGGGATTGGGGCATGGCTCTCTCCCTGACGGGCAAGAGCGCGTACCTCTTAGTGTCGGCTGCGTCCGAAGCGCTGGCGGCCGAT
>NZ_JAMYUT010000099.1:0-668 GCF_040323235.1 Mesorhizobium sp. M0051 | reverse complement strand
TCGTTGAAGGCCGCACCACCACAACCAACCTCCTTGTGTTCACGGTCTCCGTCAGCGCTGCGGGCAGCGTCACCCTCGATCAGATCCGCGCGGTGGTTCATCCCGACGCCAGCAACCCCGACGACAGCAAGAGCCTGGCTGCGGACGACTTGGTCAAGCTCACCGCGACCATCACCGACAAGGACGGTGACCATCAATCGGCCACACTCAACATCGGCCAGAACCTCAACTTCAAGGACGATGGCCCGAGCATTTCGACGACCGGCGCGGAGCCGACGCTGACCGTCGACGAGACGGTTCTTGCGACCAACGACACGCAGAGCTTCGCCGCCAACTTCAGCCCGGCCTACGGCGCCGACGGCGCCGGCACGCTGACCTACGCGCTGAGCATAACGGCAGGCTCAACCGGGCTCGTCGACACGGCGACCAATGAGGCGGTTGTCCTCTCGGTCAATGGCAGCGGCGTCGTTGAAGGCCGCACCACCACAACCAACCTCCTTGTGTTCACGGTCTCCGTCAGCGCTGCGGGCAGCGTCACCCTCGATCAGATTCGCGCGGTGGTTCATCCCGACGCCAGCAACCCCGACGACAGCAAGAGCCTGGCTGCGGACGACTTGGTCAAGCTCACCGCGACCATCACCGACAAGGACGGTGACCATCAATCGGCC
>NZ_JAMYUT010000098.1:0-846 GCF_040323235.1 Mesorhizobium sp. M0051 | reverse complement strand
GCTTCGGCGATGTTGCTGAGAAAAGCTGCCAAGCTCTGCTGCGGATCCTCATCGTCCCCAGCCACGACGTTGAGCCCCCAGCGTCCGAGGACCGCCTCCTGAACCACGTTCGGGCCCGGCATGAACACGAATGACTTTGGACGGTCCCGCTCGTAACCCGATAGGCGCCAGGTCTGCCACAGACGGTGCAGCAGCAGACGGATGTTCATATCCGACATGCTGTAGCCGATGAACAGGATGGTGCGCCCCAGTGCATCTGCCCGGAATTTCACATCAAGTGGTGAGTCGAAGGAAAGCCGGTCAAAATAGTCCGTCTCTGCCAACACAAGGGAAGTGTCGTCGTCAAAATCGCCATGGTATTTGATGATCTGTGTCAGGTCGCCGTTGACTTTGGCGATGTCTTTCGCGTTGGCGATTTTGACGAACGGCCGGCCATAGATCTCGAAAGCAGCTTCCAGGTTTCGATCGTAATTGGTGGTGTAGATGATCGGGAAATCGAGCGACACGATCAGCTTGTGGATCTCCGATCGCTTTACCTTGTCCCGAGAAACGCTCCACTCGCGGTCCATCCAGCTGCGCAGGGGGCCGATGCTGCCATGCTTGAGGCGGTAGTATTCGGCAAGCGCCTGGTAGGTCGTGTCAGGCATGCCGACCGTCTGGTCGTCCAGGCCGAGATCATCTGCCATGTGCTCGATGAGTTTTCTCCACGGTGGCAAGCCGACGCTCATCGACACTCCAGCGCCAACAAACAGCATGGCTCTCCGCTTTTTCAGCGACCGCGCAATTTGTTCGAACACCGACTGCATGCCAGCAAACTGGCGAATGCCTCTTCTGTTCCAACCATTG
>NZ_JAMYUT010000097.1:0-854 GCF_040323235.1 Mesorhizobium sp. M0051 | reverse complement strand
TCCGGGGCCGTGACGGCGTGGTCCAGGCTCTGGCGTCGGCGCACATCGTTGAAAGCGGCCTGCCGACGGAGCGGCTGCTCGCCTACATCGCCGTGTCGAAATACGCCGACGGCCTTCCGCTTTACCGTATGCGCCGCTTACACCCCATTGATTCCGCGTGTTTCTGAACATTGAGGTTTCTGCCAGAAGGTTTTCGGCAGGAGCTGGAGATTTGGCATGGCGGATGGTGAGGGATTTGTTGGGCGATGCGAAGTTGTCGAGCCTCGTCGTGGAAACCGACGATGGCCCAATGATCTGAAGGCGCGGATTGTCGCGGAGAGCCTTCAATCCGGTGCGCGGGTTGTTGATGTTGCGCGTCGTCATGATCTCATTGCGCATCAGCTTTCGGACTGGCGCCGGCAGGCGCGTGAAGGGCTTCTGACCTTGCCGGCAGACCTGATGCCCGCCTTATCTGCCGTGGAGACCGGGGCTTTCGAGCCTGCCTTCGTGCCCCTGGCGATTACGACGGGGCCGAAGGAAGCTGCCGATGCTTTGCCGGTCCCGGAGCCGGTCGAGGCCTCTTCGGGGATCGTGACGGTAGAAATAGGCGCAGACCTCGTGGTGAGGTTTCCCGGCGATGTGCCGGTTGACTGGATTGCGGCCTTGGTGCGCGCGATGCGAGGGGCGGCATGATCGTCGCGGGCCAACGATTACCGATCCTGATCGCGACGCGCCCGGTGGACTTCCGCTGTGGCCATCAGGCGCTGGCCTTGATGGTGCAGACCGAGTTGTCGAGCGTGCAATCAGGCCCCAGACGATCACGCGAAAGAATAGTCTATTCGCCGGCAGCCAAGGCGGTGGACGAACCTGGGCGA
>NZ_JAMYUT010000096.1:0-856 GCF_040323235.1 Mesorhizobium sp. M0051 | reverse complement strand
GGCAGGGGAATCGCACATGAGTACAAAGGGACTCTTGTGTGGTGTGCGGAAATCGATTCTGAAAGGACCTCTGGATGATCGGAGGTCAGCATGGTGTTTCTGGATGTATTCGGCGAGGTTCCGGACCCTCGAGACTTGACCGCACAGCACCCGTTGCCGGAGATTTTGTTCGTAGCGCTTGCGGCGGTCCTTTGCGGTGCGACGCATTGCACGGAAATGGAGCTGTTTGCCAGGAATCGGCTCGACCTGTTGCGGCAGTTCATCCCGCTCGAGCGTGGCGCGCCCAGCCACGACACCTTCAGCCGGGTGCTGGCGGCCCTCGATCCTGTCGCCCTCAACGATGCGTTCATGCGCTTCATGGCCGCTTTCGGCGCACAGGCGCGCATCGATGCGCCGAAAGGCCAGATCGCCATCGACGGCAAGAGCCTCAGGCGCGCCTATGCCAAGGGCCTTTCGCATATGCCGCCGCTGGTGGTGACCGTCTTTGGCTGCGAGACCTTCATGAGCCTGGCCCAGACCGTGGCGCAGAAAGGCGGGGAGGTGCAGGCCGCGATCGCGGCGCTCGAATTGTTGTCGCTCAAGGGATTGACCGTCACCGCCGACGCCTTGCACTGCCATCGCCGCATGACCCAGACCATCCGCGACGGTGGCGGCCACTACGCGATCGCCATCAAGGCCAACCAGTCGAAGCTGGCCGCCGAAGCCAACACCGCACTCGACAAGGCAGCGGCGGGCAAAGCAACCAAGTTCCATCAGACCAAGGAGGATGCCCATGGCCGTCACGAGGTGCGGCGTGCCTTCGTCATTCCCTTTGTGCAGCCGCCGGGCAAGAATGCACTCGTCGACCTTTGCGCCG
>NZ_JAMYUT010000095.1:0-866 GCF_040323235.1 Mesorhizobium sp. M0051 | reverse complement strand
CGTCGGCGAGGATGCGGCCGATCTGGTTGCCGATGGTCTCTTCCATGTCGGGGATGACGCTTGCCAGCGTGTGGCCGTCGTAGGGATTGCCGGGCAGCGCTTTTGCATGCAGAGCGAACTGGCCACCCTTGGAGCGCTTCAGCGTGGTGGCGAGCGAGACCTTCACTCCGAACTCGTAGGGCATGTGCGCCTTGCCCTTGCCGATGCATTCCACCTCGTGCGCGTGCAGGCTGTAGATCTTGCGGCCGCGCTGACGCTGACGCTGCTCGAGAACGGTGGCGGCCTGGTAGAGCGGCCATTTGAAGAGCGCGTCCAGCCTCGCATCGCCGGCGACCTGGCGACCGATGTCGCGAATGGTCCGGCCGAGGTAGGTCTTAAGCCTGCGCAGCGCCTTGTTGGCCCGCTTGAACTGCTTGGCGTGGGCATAGCGCTGGTGCTTGATCAGCGCCAGCTTGCCGACCCGCACATAGGTCTGGCGCAAATTGAGCCCCGTCTTCCTGGCCAGCCGCACCAGCCGTTCACGCGCCCGGTGGATGAGCTTGGCATCGGTCGGGAACATCACGTTCTTCGGCTGCACGGTTGTGTCGACGATCACCTGGCGCGTGTCGGACGGCTTCATCGCCCCGGTCTTGACCGCGATGCTGAGGCTTTCCTGCAACAGCGCCACGATCCGCTCCTCGCCCATGCGACTGCGCCAGCGCGTCATCGACGAGCGATCGAACGGCAGCGCGTGGCAGAAGAATTCCTCGCCGCAAAGATACTGGAAGTAGGGGTTCTCCACCCAGCGCTCGCACAGCACCTCATCCGACAGGTTGAAAGTGTGTTTGAGGATCGCAAGCCCCGCCATCAGCCGGGTCGGCAGTGGC
>NZ_JAMYUT010000094.1:0-910 GCF_040323235.1 Mesorhizobium sp. M0051 | reverse complement strand
AGAGTCCGTTTTGAAATTCACGGATGAGCGTTTCGGCGGATGAGATTGCCACCCATTGCGACAAGGATCATGGCTTGCGAGACGTCGATGCGCTGCTCGTAGTCGCGCACGAGGCGGCGCCATCTCGTCATCCAACCGAAGGTCCGCTCGACGACCCAGCGGCGGGGCAGGACCTGGAAGCCCTTCTGGTCGTCGGATCGACGGATGATCTCGACCACGAAGTCGAGATAGGTGGCTTTGTCCATGAGCTTCAGCCGGTCATAGGCGCCGTCGGCGAACAGATGCTTCACCCACGGCCAGCGCTTGCGGATACCATCCAGGATCGCCTGAGCGCCGGCACTGTCGGAGATGTCGGCGGTGGTGAGATTGACCATCAACAGCCGCCCATCCGTATCGACGGCAATGTGTCGCTTGCGGCCGACAATCTTCTTGCCGGCGTCATAACCCCTTGTTTCAGCTTGCGGAGCCTTGACCGACTGGCTGTCGATCACACCAGCCGTGGGACTGGCCTCGCGCCCGGCTCGCTCGCGATCCAGCATCAGCGCCACGTCGTGGATGGTCTGGAACAGAAAGCGCCGAGCCAACTCGCGGAACCAGCCGTAGACCGTCTGCCAGGGTCCGAAATGGATCGGCAGCATCCGCCAACCGCAACCCGAGCGGACCAGGTAGCGCACGGCGTTGACCACCTCGCGGAAATCAACCTCGCGCGGACGGCCGCGACGCCCAGGCTTGGGCATCAGCGGTGCGAACTGCTCCCACTCCTCGTCCGTCAAATCAGACGGGTAGCGCTTGGTCTTCTTGGCGATCTGGGCCATCCGGCCACGGCTCTGCTTTGTCCACATCTAAAGCTTGAATCATAACCCAGCCTCAGACGAAACCCCCCGGCAAGCCGATTTTCAAAACAGTCTCT
>NZ_JAMYUT010000093.1:0-1018 GCF_040323235.1 Mesorhizobium sp. M0051 | reverse complement strand
ACCCCGCTTGCCGACGCCAGGCCGATCGAGCCGATCGAATTCGTGCGCGTGATCGCACTGGCGCGCATCATGATGCCGAAATCGCATGTCCGGCTTTCAGCCGGCCGCACCGCCATGACCGACGAGATGCAGGCGCTGTGCTTCTTTGCCGGTGCCAATTCAATCTTCGTCGGTGACACGCTGCTGACGGCGGACAATCCCGGCGAGGACAAGGATAGCCTTCTGTTCCGCCGTCTCGGCATTGAGCCGATGGAACTCGAGGCGCAATGAACGGGGCACCGCTTGCCCGCTATGACGCGACCTTGCAGGGACTGGCCCGCAAGGACCGGCTGCGGACGCTTGCGCCGCGCGCAGGTCTCGATTTCTCGTCGAACGACTATCTCGGGCTGGCCTCGTCCAGGAGACTTGGCGATGCTGTTGTGGCGGCGATTGCGCGGGGCACGCCGGTTGGCGCCACTGGGTCGCGGCTGTTGCGCGGCAATGCACCGGAACACGAGCAGCTCGAGGCAGACGCGGCGGCATTCTTTGGAGCCGACCGCGCGCTGTTCTTCGGCAGCGGCTACATCGCCAACTTCGCTCTGCTGAGCGCCCTGCCGCGGAAGGGCGATCTTTTGGTTCTCGATGAGCTCGCCCATGCCAGCATGCATGAGGGTGCGCAGGCCGGGCGCGCACAGTTCGTGCTGGCCGCGCACAACGACGCCACCGCTGTCGAGGATGCGATCACACGTTGGCGCGCCGCAGGCGGCATGGGATGCGTCTGGATCGCGGTGGAAAGCCTTTACAGCATGGATGGCGACTGCGCGCCTTTGGAGAGCCTGGTCGCGCTTGCCGATCGGCACGGCGCATTCATCGTCATTGACGAGGCGCATTCGACCGGCGTCTGGGGACCGGACGGCCGGGGGCTTGCCGCCACTTTCGAGGGTCGCGACAACATCGTCGCGCTCCACACCTGCGGCAAGGCGCTCGGCGCATCTGGTGGGCTCGTGACCGGGCCGAGGACACTGTGCGAGTATCTGAT
>NZ_JAMYUT010000092.1:0-1039 GCF_040323235.1 Mesorhizobium sp. M0051 | reverse complement strand
GGGACTGTCAGGAATTTTGTGCATGAGGCCATGATGATGGAAAGGAGAATCATCGCATGGCTATTGAGAAGGAACTTTTGGACCGTTTGCTTGCCGGGCGCGATCCGCAGGAGCTGTTTTCCAAAGACGGCTTGCTTGATGATCTGAAGAAGGCGCTTTCGGAGCGGATACTGAACGCCGAGTTGGACGATCATCTTGAAGAGGAGCAGGGCGAAGGCTCGGCGAACCGGCGCAATGGGCATTCGAAGAAGACGGTTCTGACGGGCACATCAAAGCTCGAACTTTCGATCCCGCGTGACCGGGCCGGCTCCTTCGACCCGAAGCTGATTGCAAAGTATCAGCGTCGCTTTCCCGATTTCGACGCCAAGATCGTGTCGATGTATGCGCGCGGCATGAGCGTGCGCGAGATCCGCGGCCACCTGGAGGAACTGTACGGCATCGACGTTTCGCCTGACCTGATCTCGGCGGTCACCGATGCTGTGCTGGAGGAGGTCGCGGAATGGCAGAACAGACCGTTGGATGCCTGCTTTCCCTTGGTCTTCTTCGACGCTATCCGGGTCAAGATCCGCGACGAAGGGTTCGTCCGCAACAAGGCGATCTACATCGCGCTCGGCATCCTGCCCGACGGCGGCAAGGAGATATTGGGTATCTGGATCGAGCAGACGGAGGGCGCTAAATTCTGGCTGCGCGTCATGAACGAACTGAAGAACCGAGGTATCGCCGATATCCTTATCGCCGTCGTCGATGGCTTGAAGGGTTTTCCAGAAGCGATCAACGCCGTTTTCCCGCAGACGGTCGTGCAGACCTGCATCGTGCATCTGATCCGCCACTCGCTGGAGTTCGTGTCATGGAAGGACCGCAAGCTTGTGGTGCCGGCGCTGCGGGCGATCTATCGGGCCAAGGACGCAGAGGCCGGCCTGGCAGCGCTCGATGCCTTCGACGCCGGCTACTGGGGCCAACGTTATCCGGCAATCGCCCAGAGCTGGCGGCGCAACTGGCAGCACGTCGTGCCATTCTTCGCATTCCCCGAAAGCGTGCG
>NZ_JAMYUT010000091.1:0-1115 GCF_040323235.1 Mesorhizobium sp. M0051 | reverse complement strand
TTTGTTCGCTCGAGATCAGAAGCCGCTTGCATCACCGCTTCAATGACGGTTGCCGCCACCTGTTTGCCGTCGATGGTGTGCGTCGTCGCTTAGCCCATGCGCTCAGAAGCGTAGCTTCCCGGGCTTGCCGGAAAGACGACGGTTCGTTTGCCGTTGATGAAAGTGCGGTGGTGGATATGCGCGTGTATGGCGCGCGCCAGCACCTGGCTTTCGACGTCGCGGCCCATCGAGACGTAGTCCTCGGCTGACTGCGCATGGGTGACGCGCACCGTGTCCTGCTCGATGATCGGGCCTTCGTCGAGATCGGTAGTGACGTAGTGTGCCGTTGCCCCGATCAGCTTAACGCCGCGCTCATAGGCCTGCTTGTAGGGGTTGGCGCCCTTGAAGCTCGGCAGGAAGGAATGATGGATGTTGATGATGCGGCCGGACATCTTGTTGCACATCTCGTCGGACAAGACCTGCATGTAGCGGGCAAGCACGATCAGCTCGCTGCCGGTGTGCTCGGCCAGCTCGAGGATCTGCGCCTCCGCCTGCGGCTTATTCTCCTTCGTCACCTTGATGTGATGGAAGGGGATGTCGTGGTTGACGACGACCTTTTGGTAATCGAAATGGTTGGAGACGACGCCGACGATGTCGATGGGCAGCGCGCCGATTTTCCAGCGGTAGAGCAGGTCGTTCAGACAATGGCCGAAGCGCGAGACCATCAGCAGCACCTTCATGCGCTTGGTGGCATCGTGGATCTCAGCATCCATCGCAAACTTTTCGGCGATCGGCTTCAGGCCTTTCGCCAAATCGGCCTGGCCGACACGCTCCTCGGAGATGAAGGAGACGCGCATGAAGAACTTGCCGGTGTCGAGATCGTCGAACTGCGAACTGTCGACAATGTTACAGCCCTGGCCGGCCAGGAAGGTCGCAATCGCAGCAACGATGCCGCGAGCCGATATGCATGAGACGGTTAGTACGTAGTGCGTCATTTCAAACTCATTAGAAATAGCGGGCTTTTTGCTGGCAATGGCATGTCCTCGGAAACGTCGACTTTTGCTGTCACAAATGGAGCTTCTCCGCTATGCCAACGTCGTATTTTGGGTCCGGAGTTAACCGCGGTTGATGCAAAC
>NZ_JAMYUT010000090.1:0-1164 GCF_040323235.1 Mesorhizobium sp. M0051 | reverse complement strand
GAAGAGGAAGTCTCTGTTCCATCTGGCTCTTCGCATCTTGCTGGCGATGGGTTTGTCGAGAGGATGGGCTTGCAAGATGTTTTGGGCGAGGCGTCTGATGATGGCCAGGTTTTGCGGCCCGTTATCCTTGCGGGTTCGGGCATCGTCCTCATGGAAGACGACATCGAGGCTCCAGTGCAACTGGTTCTCGATGGTCCAATGTGCTCTGACGGTCTCGGCCAGTCTTTTGGGCATGAGCACTTTGGAAAGCGCGACATAGCGGACCGAGGTGGTGGGTTTGCCGCCCGCCACGCTGCGCGAGGCCTCGATGCGGCCGATCGCCTTGAGGCCGGGAAAGGCCGGCGGATCCAGCAGCCGTTTGAGCGGCAGGACCGAGGCTCTTCGTGTTTCGGTGCGGCCATGCGCGCTTTCGCTGGTCTCGAAGAAGGCGATCTCGGCAGCTGCGGCGAAGCTTCGCTCCGCCGCAGCGAACAGCTTGGGACGATTGCCTTTCAGCCCCAGCGCATAATGCGCCTTCTTGCCGATCAGCGCCTTGGCGGTGTCGGGACGGCAGTGCAGCGCATCCGCCGTCACCGTGCAGCCCTTCAAATCCAAGCTCTTCAGAAGATCCAGCGTGGCTGTGACCTCGTCGCCCTCGGGCGCGCGGGCAGCGGCAATCGACAGCCTCGTCTCGGCGTCCCACACGCTCACCATCAAAGGCGGCATAAAGACCCGACCCTTAGTGTAGCCGCGCCGCAGCGATTTGCCGTCGACCGCCACCACGCCGCGCGGCGAAGGCCCGAGCGTTTGTCGCAGCGCTGCCATGAAAGCGGCAAAGCTGCGCGAAAGCTCATCGGCATCAAGAAGTCGAAACACCCGGCTGAACGTGTCGTGGCTCGGGCAACCATGCTCCAGCGCCACGATCTCTCTCAGCTCGTCTTCCCGACCCTCAACAAAATCGGCAATGTCAACACAGCTCTTGGCCCCACACAGGGTCGCAAGCAGAGCCAAGAACAGAAGCTCCGCCAGATCATGACGCGCGTTGATGTCACGCGGATCCCGAATTTCACGCAAAATCGAAAGCAGAAACGGCATTGGGTCTCCTCTTCAAAGAGAAGGCCCCTAAAGAATCAACCTTTCCACTCAACGCAAGACTTACTCTTACTCATATGCGATTCCCCTGCC
>NZ_JAMYUT010000089.1:0-1374 GCF_040323235.1 Mesorhizobium sp. M0051 | reverse complement strand
ATGCCGTGGTAATCGCCCAAGAAAGTCTGCGGGTGTATCTGGCCGCGACCCGGCTGATAATCGAGCAGCACGATCGGCTCGTCACTGTCCTGGCCGCTCCGGTATGCCCACATGTACGAGGTGCTGGCGGCCTCTCTGTCCATTTCCTTCAGCACCTGGACCGTGGTCTCGTCGCCATGGATGAGGGGCTGCGATCTGAGCCGCAGCTTCAGCGCGTCATAGATGCGGGAGAGATGCTTTTCGCTCGAGCCGATCACCCAGTGGCCCAGAGCGCCACGGCTGACAGGAACACCCGCGCGCTCGAAGGCCTGAGCCAAGCGGTAGAGCGGTGTGCCGTCGACGTATTTGTGAACGAGCGCGAAGGCCAGCGTCGAGGCCGTGGCGATGCTGCCCGGCAAAGGTTGCGCGGGCATCGGCGCGATCACGACCGGCGTGCTGATCCCGGTGCGCTCGCAATGACGGCAAGCATATTTGAACCGCACATTCTGCAGGACCTTCGCCTTCACCTCGATATGAAGCTGCTCGGTAATGGTCTCGCCCAGGCGATGCATCTGGTGACGGCAGCAAGGACAAGCCTTCTGGTCGTCGGGAAGGTCGTACTCGACACGCTCGCGCGGCAGGTTTTCCGGCAAGGCCTTGCGGCCGCGCTTCTTTCCCGTCGCCCCTTCGGTCGCCGGCAAGCCCGTGTCCGGCAGGACAACGACATCGCCATCTTCGCTGTCGGCGTCATCCTCATCCGCGGCCTGTTCGGCTTCATTGAAGAGGCGGTCAATGTGCTTTTCGCTCTTCGGCGCAAAACGATGCAGTCGTGCAAGCGCCAGCTCTTCCTCGAGTTTGACGACGCGTTCGGTGAGGTGACGGTTCTGCGCCTGCAGCGCAGCAATACGCGCCATCAACTCTTCAACAGTCGGTTCGCCGGGTCGATTCATCAGATTCTTGAATCGAAAGCATGCCGTCGCGTCAACCGCTCAATTCGAGAGCCCTCAGCCGGCAACCTGATATTGCCGCGCCGGATGGCGGACCATCGCATCGATATCGATGCCGTCGAGGATCCAGTGCAATTGCTCGGTCGTAAGCGTGACCACCGCTGCCTCCCGGCGCGGCCACCGGAACTTGTCCTCGGTCAGCCGCTTCAGGACCAGCACAAAGCCGGACCGATCGAAGAACAGGAGCTTCATCCGGTCGCGACGGCGATTGCAGAACGCAAAAACCGCCGGAGCAAACGGATCGAGCGCCATCGTCTCTTGGACCAGAACCGCAAGGCTGTTGATGCCGGCCCGGAAGTCGATCGGCTCGCGGTGCAGGTAGACTTTCAGGTCAGCGCCCAGTCTGAACATGACCCAGTGCTCCGATGGTCGCCGTCAATGCATCCAC
>NZ_JAMYUT010000088.1:0-1375 GCF_040323235.1 Mesorhizobium sp. M0051 | reverse complement strand
GCAAACTTCTTCGTCGCCAGCGGCGAGCCGCCCTCGTTCGTGAGGCGTATATAGTCGCCACCAACGAGAACTGTCAACAGCGATCAGCGATGTTTTTTCGATTTCTCGTGGAGTTATCCACGGGGCCGAAATTCGTGAGCTGGCCTGGCTGAATTGTGAGCGGTGTTCTGCCGCCGACCATTCCTGTGATGCGCCCCGAGGTCTCGGCGCTGAACGTACATCATCGGCTTGAAATACAACTGTTGCGCCTCGGCGGCCGCAAAGCAATTCCCTACCGGAGCGTCATTTAGAGCCGGTCCTCGAGCAATTCCGGCGTGATGTTCCGGCCAGCGTAAAAGATGCCCAGGATCAGCACCCGCTCGCCCTCGGCGGCAAAGGCAATGCTGACGGCACGCCGGCAACCGACAATCCGAAGCCCAGGCATGGGCTCGCCCCACTCGGTGTCCCGCTGTGGAAAAGTCGCCAGACCGAGACAATGGTCGCGGATACCCCACAACAGAATTCCAGGCGATCGCAGGTTAAGCACTTTCGGCTATGTCGTCATAGCTGTTCCAGCTCGGCTTCCGCTCTGGGATGGAAGACAATCCGATATTCCACCCCTACCTGGCCTTCGCCTGCTTCGCGCGACGTCGCGCCTCCAGCGGGGAGAAGACCGTTTCGGCAGGGATGCCTTTCGCCGGATCTCGCTGAAGCTCGGCCAGCCGCGCCGGTATGTCTTCGCCCAGCCATCTCTCCCGCTCCGCCTCGAAATCCTCAAGCATGCGCAGGCCCGCGCGGACAACCTCGCTGGCATTGTTGTAGCGGCCTGATTCGAGCTGCTTCCTGATGAAGCTCTCGTAGTGGTCATTCAAAGCGTAATTTGGCATTGGCAACCCTCCTGGGCGAATATGGGGGCGCCGGAGAAGGTAGCAATAGATATCAACTGCTAGCTGCCTCGACCGATCCGGTTCACCTTGCCGCGATTCGCCGGCAATAGAATCGCTCTGTCGCTTGATTCGGCATGACCGAAATGCTGCCTCAGCCATGAGGGCTGCACGATCGAGGATCGACGCGCAAGCTGATGCCGGGTGTGATTCTTTTGTGGCAGCCGTGCGCGAGAAGATAGGCGCAAAATCCAACCGGCTAAAATTCGTTTCGTATTTGGTTTCAGGGCTGGTCTTTGAGCCGGCGCCTTCAGTCTATGGCCCGCGGAGGCGAGGCTGCCTTGTCAGCATCGGCATCGCCGACGCGCCAGGCAGCAAGCCCGGAAATAGGACCTCATCTTTTGCCGCGCTATACCGGCCTTCTGCGAGTTGTGTGCGTCAAGTTCTGCAAAAATGGCGTGGCGGTAGCTGTGACGTCGGCGTGTCCGCCGCGCAGCTCCCGTGTTTAGCGG
>NZ_JAMYUT010000087.1:0-1429 GCF_040323235.1 Mesorhizobium sp. M0051 | reverse complement strand
AGTTGTGTGCGTCAAGTTCTGCAAAAATGGCGTGGCGGTAGCTGTGACGTCGGCGTGTCCGCCGCGCAGCTCCCGTGTTTAGCGGAGCGGCGGACGCATGACGGTGCTCAGGCGGCCAAGGCCCTCAGGCTCTCCTTCTTGTGCTCACGCAGATGATCCATGTTGAGATAGCGGGTCGCCTCGAGCCAGTTCTCGTGGATCTCCACCGCCAACGCCCGAACCAGCCGCAGGCAGCTCCGTGGGTTGGGGAAGATGCGAACGACCAGGGTGCGCCGCTTGATCTCCTGGTTCAGCCGCTCCAGCATGTTCGTCGACTTCATGTGCTTGTGGTGAGCTAGCGGCAGCCGATAGAAGCTCAGCGTCTCCTCGATATTGTCTTCCACCCAGTTGACCAGCTTCGGGTATTTGGCCTGCCATTTGGCGATCCACTGCGCCAGGTCGCGTTTGACCTCGGCGAGGTCGCGCCGGTCGTAGAACCATCTGAGTTCCATCAGGCAATCGTCGTCGACCTTGCGCGGCACATAGTCGAGCGCGTTTCTGAGGAAGTGCACGTAGCAGCGCTGCCAGACCGCTTCGGGCAGCACTTCGCGGATTGCCGCCCTGAGCCCCGGATGGTCGTCGGAGACGACGAACTCGACGCCGGCGAGCCCGCGATTCTTGAGCCCCGTCAGGAACTCGCGCCAGCTCGAATGGCTCTCCCGGTTGGCCAGCTCCACGCCCAGAACCTGGCGCCGGCCCTCCCAATCCACGCCGATCGCCACCAGCACCGCCTGGCTGGCGATCACGCCCGCCTCGCGAGCCCGCTCGTAGCGCGCGTCCAAAATGAGATACGGATAGCTTTCCGCGAGCCGCTGCGTGAAGAACGCCTTGAGCGCCTCATCCAGCCGCATCGTCGCCTCGCTCACCGTCGAGGCCGAGAAGGAGTGGCCGCACAATTCCTCCGTCACCGCCTTCACCTTGCGGGTCGAGACGCCCTGCACGTACATCTCGACCAGCGCCGACACCAATGCCTTCTCCGAGCGCTGGTAGCGCTCAAACAACTCCGTCGAGAACCGGCCAGCCCGATCCTGCGGAACGCGAAGCTCCAGCACCCCGACCCGCGTCACCAGCTTGCGCTCGTAATAGCCGGACCGGTAACTCGTCCGCTCTGCCGTCCGCTCCCCTTTCTCGGCCCCGATCGCCTCCGTCATCTCGGCTTCAAGAACCTCCTGCACGACAGTCTGCAATGCCTGGCGAAAGCCGTCCTCATCCGACAACAGCAACGCTTTCAACTCGCCTCTGCTCAGTCTAACTTCTCGATTGGTCATGGCACTTCCCCTTCCACGGGAATCGGTGATCGTAACGTCACCAGCGTGCCATGGCCGCTTTCGCCTCAGCGCGACGACCGTTCTCTCTCCAAAACTTTTTGCAGAACCTTCAGGACACTATC
>NZ_JAMYUT010000086.1:0-1563 GCF_040323235.1 Mesorhizobium sp. M0051 | reverse complement strand
TGCAGCCGATCTTGGCGGCGATCGATGAAACCGCCGCCCACCGCGACGTATGCTCGCGTTCGTGATCCAGAACCAGCCGCACCGCGGGGGGTCCGGACCTCGGGAGAGAACTTGTTGGTCGCCTTGCTTGTCATGGTTCCACCTTCTCAGGAGTTGATGGAGTGGATGCCCCTCCCGCCGAGCCAGCGGCGTGGCAGAATTGCCATCGCAGAATGGGCTGCGGACAACAGGAGGAACGACATGAACAACGTCACCATCATTGGCATCGATCTGGCGAAGCGCGTCTTCCACGCTCATGGCGCTCACGCCGACGGCGGCGTCGCATTCCGGAAGAGAATGGCTCGCTCTCAGGTCCTCCCGTTTTTGGCCCGACAGCCAACCTGTGTGGTCGCCATGGAGGCCTGCGCGAGCGCACACGAATGGGGCCGGGCAATTCGGGAGCTGGGCCACGAGGTGAGGCTCATCCCGCCCAGCTACGTCAAGCCTTATGTAAAGCGCCAGAAGAACGACACCGCCGATGCCGAGGCCATAGCTGAAGCGGGATCTCGACCAACGATGCGGTTTGTGGCGGTGAAGACGGAAGAGCAGCAAGCGAGGTCGATGGTGTTCCGGACGCGCGACCTCTTGGTGCGCCAGCGCACGCAACTGATCAACGCCTTGCGCGGTCATCTTGCCGAACACGGCGTCATCGCACCGCAAGGTCCGGCTCACCTGAAAACCTTGGCTGCCGCGATTGATGCCGCCGAATCTACGATGCCCCAACTGGTTGTCGACGTTGGTCGCGTCTACTTGGAGCAGGTCGATCGGTTGAGCTGCGAAGTTGCCGAGCTGGAGAAAATCCTCCGCCGCGAAGCCCAGTGCGGGGAGGATACACGCCGCCTTCAGACCATGCCGGGAGTCGGCCCGATCACGGCCATGGCGGTGGAAGCGTTTGCGCCCCCAATGTCGACCTTCAAGCGCGGCCGTGACTTTGCCGCTTGGCTCGGACTTGTGCCTATCCAGCACTCGACCGGTGGCAAGCAGCGGCTCGGCCGAACGTCTAAAATGGGCCAGCGGGACATCCGACGGTTGCTGATCATCGGCGCAATGTCCGTCATCCAGTGGGCCTCCCGCCGCGGTGCGCGGCCAGGATCATGGCTCGCCCGAATGCTGGATCGCAAACCGCTGATGCTGGTTGCCATGGCGTTGGCCAACAAGATGGCTCGCTCGGTATGGGCGATGTTGACAAAGAAAGAGGATTACCGGGATCTTGGCAGCGCGGCAGCATGAGCATGCACTCGGCGACTGCGAGGCCATGATGGGCAGCATGTGAGGAGGTCGTGAACGTCAAGGGCAAATGATCGGTCTGATCGGGATCAGGAAATGCACCGAGGCTCCAAGAGCGAAAAGCTCGTCGAGTTGATTTGCGCCTGATCCGCGTATCTCCATGACGGCCAGCGGCACCTCCGACGCCGCATCACAGGCCTGACACATGACCGCACCCGATCACATGCTCGAAGACGCGAAAGGCACTTGCATGAAACGGGGCATCCACACATGGAGCCTCCGATCAACCCGGGGCGG
>NZ_JAMYUT010000085.1:0-1663 GCF_040323235.1 Mesorhizobium sp. M0051 | reverse complement strand
CTAGTTTCCGTCCACAAACGGCAAATAATTGATTTTGTTGAGTGAATCGTAGCTTTGCATGAGCAAGGCCCGGCGGTTTCAGGTATCTTGGCTCATGCCACTGAGTCCAAAACCCTGCCACCGCCGGAGCCGACAATGCGCCAAGAACGCACCGTCCAAGCCAGCATATTCGATGTTTTCGCCACGCACGAGATCGGCCACGAACTGAAGGCGATGTCGCAATGGCTGGACGAGCATTGCGATCTGCTTGGCCTGGTGGCCGGAGATCTGGTTCGGGTCGGCGTCAAAGCCACCGGACGGCAGGGCCTGCCGGCCGAAGCGGTGTTGCGCTGCGCGATCCTCAAGCAGTACCGGCAACTGAGCTACCAGGAGCTGGCGTTCCATCTCGAGGACTCCGCCTCGTTTCGCGCCTTTGCCCGCCTGCCATGGTCGTGGAGCCCACAGAAGTCGGTGCTGCAAAGGACGATCAGCGCGATCCTGCCCGAGACATGGGAATCGATCAATCGGACGCTGCTGTCGAGCGCTCAGCAGGCGAAGCTTGAAGACGGCGCGGTCGTGCGGCTGGACAGCACCGTGACTTCGGCACTCATGCACGAGCCGAGCGACAGCAGCCTGCTTTGGGATGCAGTGCGGGTCATGGTGCGCCTGCTGAAGCGGGCCGATACCTTGGTCGGCGGCGCCGGCTCATGGCGCGATCATTGCCGTGCAGCCAAGAAGCGCGCCCGCAAGATCCAGTTCACGCGCGGTCGACCGAATCGGGTCCAACTCTACCGCGAGCTGATCGCAATCACCTGCGCGACCTTGGCCTATCTGAAGCAGGCGAGCGAGCGATTGGCCATGGCGAGCACACCGGCCATCGCACTGTGGCAGCTCCAGGTCCATCACTATGAGCCGTTGGTCGAGCGCATCATCAGACAGAGCGAGCGACGGGTGTTGGCCGACGAGCCGGTGCCTGCCGGCGAGAAGTTGGTCAGCCTGTTCGAACCACATGCAGATATCATCGTCAAAGGCAGCCGCAATACCGAGTACGGCCACAAACTCAACCTGACCACTGGCAGGAGCGGCATGATCCTCGATCTGGTGATCGAAGCAGGCAATCCGGCCGACAGCGAGCGGCTGCTGCCGATGCTGGAGCGCCACATCGCCTTCTACGGCAAAGCGCCGCGGCAAGCGGCGGCCGATGGCGGCTTCGCCACTCGCGACAACCTGGCCACAGCGAAGGCGTGGGGCGTCTCCGACATGGCCTTCCACAAGAAGGCCGGGCTCAGGATCGAGGACATGGTCAGAAGCAAGTGGGTCTATCGCAAGCTACGCAACTTCCGCGCCGGCATCGAAGCCGGAATATCGTGCTTGAAGCGCGCTTACGGCTTGGCACGCTGTACCTGGCGTGGCCTCGATCACTTCAAGACCTACGTCTGGTCCTCGGCCGTGGCCTACAATCTCGTCCTGTTCACACGCCTCAAACCGAACTGACATCACAGTATCGCCGCTGCCGTCGTGCCGATCAGTGACCGGGCTCCGTGGTGCGCGCCGCGACCGGCCCATGATCCCCATTTGTCAACACCGGCGCTCTTGATCCCTGTCCATGCCGTTCAACGGCTTCACTGGACGAGGTTAAGTGCTTGCAAAAGCTGCAAAATAGGCGCGTTTATGGACGGAAACT
>NZ_JAMYUT010000084.1:0-1791 GCF_040323235.1 Mesorhizobium sp. M0051 | reverse complement strand
CCGATCATCCAGAGGTCCTTTCAGAATCGATTTCCGCACACCACACAAGAGTCCCTTTGTACTCATGTGCGATTCCCCTGCCCTCGAGGGGGGAGATTACGCGCTTCAAGGGGCGCGCGAAGGATTGCTGCAGAGCGCTCCTTTCGAGCAGCACGACAACGAGTTGGGGTGTCATCATGAAAGAAATCTCCTGCAAGCTGCTCGTCATCGGCGCCGGTCCGGGCGGCTATGTCTGCGCCATCCGTGCCGGCCAGCTCGGCGTCGACACGGTGATCGTGGAAGCCGGCAAACCGGGCGGCACCTGCCTCAATGTCGGCTGCATCCCGTCCAAGGCGCTGATCCATGCCGCGGAAGAGTTCGAGAAGGTCTTGCACATGGCCGGCGGCGAAAGCCCGCTCGGCATCTCGGTCACCGCACCGACGCTGGACCTTGCCAAAACAATCGCCTGGAAGGACGGCATCGTCAGCCGGCTCAACAGCGGCGTGGCCGGCCTGCTGAAGAAGGCCGGCGTGAAGACCGTGCACGGCTGGGCGACCTTTCGTGACGGCAAGACCGTTGCGGTCGAGACCGAGACGGGAAGCCAAGTGATCCGCGCCGAGGCGATCGCCATCGCCACCGGCTCGGCCCCGGTCGAACTGCCATTCCTGCCCTTTGGCGGGCCGGTGATCTCCTCGACGGAGGCGCTGGCGCTAAGCGAAGTGCCGAAAAAACTTGCGGTCGTCGGTGGCGGCTATATCGGACTGGAACTCGGCATCGCCTTCGCCAAGATGGGCGCCAAGGTGACCGTGGTCGAGGCCTTGCCGCGGGTGCTGGCGCAGTATGATTCCGAACTCACCCGGCCTGTCGTCAAGCGGCTCTCCGCGCTCGGCATCGAGGTGATCACGGGCGTCAAGGCCAAGGGAACCAAGGGTGGCGCGCTGCTGATCGAGACATCCGACGGCAAGAGCGTCAAGGTCGCCGCGGACAAGATCCTGATGACGGTCGGCCGCAAGCCGGTGACCGAAGGCTGGGGGCTCGAGCAGATCGATCTCGACTTGGCGGGCAAATTCATCCGCATCGACGACCAGTGCCGCACCTCGATGCGCGGCATCTTTGCCATCGGCGACGTCACCGGCGAGCCGATGCTGGCGCACCGGGCGATGGCGCAGGGCGAAATGGTCGCCGAAATCGTTGCCGGCCACAAACGCAGCTGGGACAAGCGCTCCATTCCCGCTGTCTGCTTCACCGATCCCGAGCTGGTGACGGCAGGCCTGTCGCCGGAAGAGGCCAAGGCGCTCGGCGGCGAGCTCAAGATCGGCATGTTCCCGTTCGCCGCCAATGGCCGGGCGATGACGAAGCTCGGCGAGGACGGCTTCGTTCGCGTCGTGGCGCGGGCGGACAACCATCTGGTGCTCGGCATCCAGGCAGTCGGGCAAGGCGCGTCGGAACTGGCGGCGGCGTTTGGGCTGGCGCTTGAAATGGGCGCAAGGCTGGAGGACATCGCCGGCACCATCCATGCCCATCCGACGCAAGGCGAAGGCTTCCAGGAAGCCGCGCTTAAGGCGCTGGGGCACGCGCTGCATATTTGAGGCGGTGTGATCTCCCCCCTTGAGGGGGAGATGGCCGGCAGGCCAGAGTGGGGTCGGTTCGACTGGATGCGACCCTCCTTGCGACAGATGGGAGGATGGCGCTTGACGCGCGGCGACCCCCTCTGTCGCCTTCGGCGACATCTCCCCCTCAAGGGCAGGGCTATCGCATATGAGTAAAGAGGCTAAGCAGGTTTTGATCGGCCCATCGTGCCTTGAGTCGTTT
>NZ_JAMYUT010000083.1:0-1817 GCF_040323235.1 Mesorhizobium sp. M0051 | reverse complement strand
TCACCAGCGTGCCATGGCCGCTTTCGCCTCAGCGCAACGACCGTTCTCTCTCCAAAACTTTTTGCAGAACCTTCAGGACACTATCCCGCGTCGCTTCGCTCCTTGCTTCGACCCAGGATGACGAAGCAACGGGCGTTTCGGCCAATCCCCAAGGCGTGCGACCTGCCAAGGTAAGCACCATCCGACCGGTCAAAAAATTTCCACGCCAAGTATCTGCGGTCACCTCAGCCGCCGGCGGCCGGAGTCTCCCAGCCGTCGACCCAGACCTGTCGCAACCGGTCGCCTTCGCCCTTGAACCGCAGCCCCGTCGCCTGGCAATCCTCGATCCGGTCGCTGCGGAAATTGCGGATCGCCTGGCGCAGCTCGCACCAGGCGACGATATTGGCGGTTTCGGCGTAATAGATCAGGGCGATCGGGCGGACGAGCCGCTCGGAGGCGCGGCCCATTTCGTCGCGATAGGAGAGGTCGAGCTTCTCCTCGTCGCGGATGGCGCGGCGCACCAGCGCCAGATCGATCGCGCCGGTCGAAGGCGCGGCGAACCCCCAGGCATGCAGCGCATTGGCGTCGAACGCTTGGCGCAAGGGTGGTGGCACCGCGCCGGCAATCTTGGCGCTGACGCGCTTGGCCGCCTGCTTGAGCTCGCTGTCCCCGGTGCGCTCCAGCAGCGCCAGTGACAGGACGATCGCCTCCATCTCCTCGATCGAAAACATCAGCGGCGGCAGGTCGAAGCCGGGGCGCAGTATATAGCCGATGCCGCGCCCGCCTTCGATCGGCACGCGCATCGCCTGCAGTGCCGCGATGTCGCGGTAGATCGAGCGCACCGTGACTTCCAGCCGCTCGGCAATCGTCGCCGCCGTCACCGGCTGCCGCGCCAACCGCATGATCTGGATGATCTCGAACAGGCGTGACGCCTTGCGCATTTTCACTCCGGCATCCGATCGCAACTGACACACCATAGTCAGTTGGGCTGACCTATAGGAGCGCCTATCGGGTTGAGAATCAACGCATTCCGCTGCGGCCGGGCCGGGCGAGGCGACGGGCAACTGACATGGATTACGCGGCAAATCTCTGGCTCTTCTGTCTCCTCCTTTTCGGCATCATCATCGTGCCGGGCATGGACATGCTTTTCGTGCTTGCCAATGCGTTGACCGGTGGCGGCAACAGGGGGCTGGCCGCGACAGGCGGCATCATGCTGGGCGGCATGGTGCACACGCTGAACGGCGCGCTCGGCGTCGGCCTGTTGATGCATTTCGTGCCGATCCTCTACAATCCGCTGCTGATTGCCGGCGCCGCCTACATGGCCTTCATAGGCCTGTCGCTGATGCGCAGCTCGATCAGGGTCGGCGCTGCGGGGCCTGCCGGCAGCCGTTCCGCATGGAAGGCGTTTCGCCAGGGGCTGGTGATCTGCCTGATCAATCCAAAGGCCTATCTCTTCGTCTTCGCGGTCTATCCGCAATTTCTGAAGCCGGCCTACGGTCCGATCTGGATCCAGGCTTCCATCATGGGATTGATGACGATCACCATGCAGTTTGCCGTCTATGGCGGGCTCGCCGTCACCGCCGGCCGCAGCCGAAATCTGCTGGTCGCCAATCCCCGGGCGACCGCCTTTGCCGGCCGGGCGGCCGGACTGCTCCTGGTTGCGGTCTCGGTATTCACGGCATGGGAAGGACTGAGAGCGGGGTAGGATATGGATTTCTTGCGAAGAGGACCCCACCCTAACCCTCCCCCTTGTGGGCAGGGCTATCGCATATGAGTAAAGAGCTTGAAGAGGAAGTCTCTGTTCCATCTGGCTCTTCGCATCTTGCTGGCGATGGGTT
>NZ_JAMYUT010000082.1:0-1848 GCF_040323235.1 Mesorhizobium sp. M0051 | reverse complement strand
TGTAGCAGCTAAGTTAAAATGTCCGGATCTGGCAAAGTAGGAATGTCGCTCCTGCCTTGCCAATCTGCCCGCGTTCGAGAGCGTGGGAGATTGCAGATTGGGACTGGTTCTGATGAGCGAACGCGAACTGCGGCGTATCGAGGTTCTGTCGAAGATTGTTGAGCGGCGAATGACAAGCGTTGCGGCGGCAAACCTGCTCGATGTTTCTGTTCGTCAGGTCCAGCGTCTGTTGAAGACGTTCCAAGCGGATGGTGCTGCGGCTCTCCGGCACAAGGCGCGTGGCCGGCGTTCCAACAATCGCATTGTCGATGGTGTTCGCGACTTCGTGCTGGAGCTGATCCGCGAACACTACATCGACTTCGGTCCAACGCTTGCCCGCGAGAAGCTGATCGAACGGCATCAGCTCGCGGTCAGCAAGGAGACGCTGCGCAAGTGGATGACAGAAGCTGGAATCTGGACGTCGCGCCGTGAACGCAAGCAGCGGCTGCATCAGCCCCGCGGGCGACGAGACTGCCTGGGCGAGATGGTGCAGATCGACGGCTCGCATCACTGGTGGTTCGAGAACCGCGGTCCCAAATGCGCCCTGCTCGTCTTCATCGACGATGCGACCGGCAAGCTGCTTCATCTGCGCTTTGCTGGCTCCGAGAACACGTTCGACTACTTTCATGCGGCAAAGGCGTATCTGCGGGAATGGGGCAAGCCGCTTGCGTTTTATAGCGACAAGCATGGGGTCTTCCGAGCGACCCATGATTCCGAGAAGGATAGAAGTACCGGCCTGACGCAGTTCGGCCGTGCGCTCTACGAGCTCAACATCGATATCATCTGTGCCAACACCCCACAGGCCAAGGGTCGCGTCGAGCGCGCCAACCAGACGCTCCAGGACCGGCTTGTGAAGGAACTGCGCCTGCGCGACATCAGCACGATCGAAGCGGCCAATGCCTATGCGCCCGAGTTCATGGCGGACTTCAACGCACGCTTCGGCAAGGAACCCCGCAATCCGAAGAACATGCACCGGCCCCTCGCCGAGCATGAGAATCTGGACGGCGCCATGTGCCGAAAGGAGGTTCGCACGCTGTCTCAGGCTTTGACGCTGCGCTACGACAAGGTGCTGTTCATTCTCAATCCGACCGATACCGCGAAGCGGCTTGCCCGCAAAAAGGTCGTTGTCTGCGACTATCCCGACGGTCGCCTCGAGATCATGCACGACGGCATCGCCCTACCCTACAGAACCTTCGACAAGCTGCGTTCAGTTCACAGATCAGAGATCGTCGAGAACAAGCGACTTGATGCTGCCCTGGACCTGGTCGCCCAGATGCAGGCTGGCCGGGAGCTTCATCGCAGCCAGCGCGGGCCGCGGCGCACCGGACAGACGAACCACATGTTCGGCATTCCCGATGGCAGCCAGAGCAATGGCTATGTGAAGCGTGGCCGCAAGCCCGGCAAGAAGGCGGATTTCACAAAGGACCCTGCAGTCGTCGTGCGGTGTGAGCAGGCATTTGCCAGAACGCCCGCAGCCAAGGTCGAGAGCCAGGCCGTCAAAGTCGATCTGACACTCACAGAAAGCGATAGGCATCGTATTGCGGATGTGCTCGCAGTGCTGGACGAGTTTCCAATCAACCGGAAGGCTCAACCGACAACGGAAGCCGGCTTTTAGCTCGAAGAGGGCCACGCGGATCTCAAAGCTAAAGCCGACGGAGATCTACTGGATCGCCCCCGATCGGGCTGCGCAACCCCGACCAGCTGACGCCCGATCGGGCGCTCAGATCTGCGCTAGGCCGGGCCGCATCGACGTGGATGCGACATTTCTACTTTGCTGAGAGCGCGACATTCGAACTTGGTTGCAACATC
>NZ_JAMYUT010000081.1:0-2009 GCF_040323235.1 Mesorhizobium sp. M0051 | reverse complement strand
TGTAGCAGCTATATAGAGATGCGACACTTGAGCAATTTAGAGATGCGACAGTCCCCGACTTTCACAGCTCATGCTCTGGCCAACTCGAAGCTAGAAAGGAAGGCTTGCGGCCTCAGCCTGGCGACGGACCGGGCTCCTTGGAGACCGTCATGCCTTGTCTCGTCACCTTGTCGCAGAACGAACTTCATCGCCTTGAAGCTATTCAGAAGATCCGGGAACGTCGGCTAAGCGTTGTCCAGGCCGCCGAGCTGTTGCGATTGAGCCGCGCGCAGGTTCACCGGCTGTTGCAAGCCTATGATCGCGATGGCGCTGCTGGCCTTGCTTCGAGGAAGCGCGGTCGACCAAGCAACCGCCGTCACAGCGAGGACTTTCGCAATGCGGCGCTCGACCTGGTGCGCGAGTACTATGTCGACTTCGGACCGACATTGGCTGCCGAGAAGTTGCTCGAACGGCATCAGGTCGGGGTCAGCAAGGAGACGCTACGCCACTGGATGACAGAAGCCGGCATATGGACATCACGGCGTGAGCGCAAACGCCAGCTTCACCAGCCACGGGGCCGGCGTGACTGCCTCGGCGAGCTGGTGCAAATCGACGGATCGCATCACTGGTGGTTTGAGACTCGCGGTCCCAAATGCGCCCTGCTCGTCTTTATCGACGATGCGACCGGCCAGTTGCTCCATTTGCGCTTTGCGGCCTCGGAGAACACGTTTGACTATTTCCATGCGGCGAAGGCCTATCTGAGCGCCTGCGGCAAGCCGTTGGCCTTCTACAGCGACAAGCACGGCATTTTCCGCACGACACATGGTTCGGAGTTGGATCGAACCAGCGGTTTGACGCAGTTCGGCCGGGCGCTCTACGAGCTCAATATCGACATCATCTGTGCCAACACGCCCCAAGCCAAGGGACGCGTCGAGCGGGCCAACCAGACCTTACAGGACCGACTTGTGAAGGAACTGCGCCTTCGTGGCATCAGCACGATCGAGGCGGCAAACGCCTACGCTCCAGAGTTCATGGCGGACTTCAACGCGCGTTTTGGCAAAGAGCCCCGCAATCCGAAGAACATGCATCGGCCCCTCACCGATCACGAACAGTTGGATGGCGCGATGTGCCATAAAGAGTTTCGCACCGTGTCTCAGGCGCTGACGCTGCGCTACGACAAGGTGCTATTCATCCTCGATCCGACCGACTTGGCGAAGCGTCTTGCCGGCAAGAAGGTCGTCGTCTGCGACTATCCGGACGGCCGGCTCGAGGTAACTCATGATGGCATCGGCCTGCCCTACAGAACCTTCGACAAACTTCGATCAGTGCACAGGACTGCAGTCGTCGAAAACAAACGTCTCGATGCGGCGCTGCTGATGGTTGCCGAAATGCAGGAAGGTCGGGAGCTGAAGCGCAGCCAGCACGCTCCGCGGCGCACCGGCCAGACAGACCATATGTTCGGTATCCCCGACGGGAGCATGGGCAATGGCTATGTGAAGCGCGACCGCAAGCCTGGGCGTCGGCGGGACTTCATGAACGACCCGGCCGTCATTGCCAGACGGGAGAAAGCACTGGCGCGCATGGCGGCCGCTGTCGCCGGTGTTGAAGTCACTACCCCAAACAAATTTGGTGCGGGTGATCCGGCAGATTCAGGTAGGACCAGTGGCCGCCTGGATGATGTTCTCGCATTCCTGATGGAGAATTCGGGCAAGCTGCCAGAAACCCCGCTGCCCTGATGAATTTTCGGCAAAATGTAGGAAGCGGACTGCCTGTGCAGCGCCAGTCCGCCGCGATCTGTCCAGCGGCGGCTCTCAAAGCTAAAGCCAAGGGAGCTTCACTGGAAGGCACCCGATCGGGCTGCGCAACCCCGACCAGCTGACGCCCGATCGGGCGCTCAAGTCGGCGCCAAGAAGGCGCGGCTTCACCGTCGGTGCGACATTTCTACTTTGCTAGGAACCGAACGCCCTTCCCTATGAGGGTCGCATTTCTAACTTGCCAGCGCTGTCTCATCTCTAACTTGCTTTAACATC
>NZ_JAMYUT010000080.1:0-2787 GCF_040323235.1 Mesorhizobium sp. M0051 | reverse complement strand
ACGTCTCGCAAGCCATGATCCTTGTCGCAATGGGTGGCAATCTCATCCGCCGAAACGCTCATCCGTGAATTTCAAAACGGACTCTAACAGCTGTCGATTTCGCTCAACCTCGCACGCCACGAGGCAATAGGTAACGTAGCCAGCTCCGAGCCCATCATATTTCACAGGATTGTGACACCGAGCAAACCGGCATCATCATTTCCCGGGAGATCGACAAGTCGGTTGCCTCGTTGAGGTAAGCGTCATCAGCGCGTGGCGCGAGCCCGGCGGTGCAGAAGGCTGCCGTACCCTCGCGGATCGCGCCCGTCTTCCGACTGCTGGTCTCCCAGCAGCAGGAGACATCGGTGTGTATATGGCAATCCACCAAAACCGGGGCGACGCCCCGCCTATGCGCGCCTGCTCGACTTTCGGGAGTTTGCGTGACGACAGCTCATGGAGATCGTCACGAAGTCGCTCGCCAATTTGCTGTCGCATGGCTCATTTCCGATCATGGGTAGCTGACAGCAGTCGACCATGCCGGATCATCGTGCTTTCGCCAGTAGAGATCCATGAGCCGGCAGGTGACGGATCCGACTTGCCCGTTAGCGATCGCGGTATCATCGATGCGCGTCACGGGCATTATGCCGCCGGCAGTCGAGGTGATGAACACCTCGTCAGCCCCTTTGATCTCAGCACGACTGACATCAGCAGCCGTGGCCGAGAGCCCCATCTCGGCACAAAGGTCGAAGACAGTCCGGCGCGTGATGCCGGGCAGCACCCCAAAAGCTGGCGTCCTCAGGGAACCGTCCTTTACAATGAACACATTGAAGCCAGGCCCCTCCGCAATGTGTCCGTTCGTATCTAGGATCAGCGCCGTCTCCGCTCCCACGTCGTAGGCGTCAAAAAGGCCTTTCACGAGATCGAGCCAATGATAGTTCTTGATTGCGGGATCGATCGATTTGGGCGGGATGCGGACGGTTTCGCTGATTGCGACATGCAAGCCTCTTTCTATCTGTTCCTTGTTGGCAACCGACCCAAAAGGGATAGCAAACGCCATGAAGCGATTCTCCGCCTGGCGGGGATCGCGGCTGAAAGTCGGCGATGAACCGCGCGTGCAGATCATCTCCACGTATGCCGACTCGTGCCCAGACAAAGCGACACAGGCTGTGAGAATCGATTCGATTTTCTTACGGTCGTAGGGAAGTTTCATTCGAAGGCGTTCAACCCCCCCAAAAAAACGATCAAGATGCAGGTCTAACCTGAAGAACTTGCCATTCCAGACGTGCACAGTGTCGTAAGTGGCATCGGAGTGCAGGAAACCCCAGTCCAAAACGGAGATCTTGGCCTCGGACATCGGCACGTATTGCCCGTCCATGAAAGCGACTCCGTGCGGATACCGACGTCCATCAACGTGATGCTTATCGACGGTTGCAAGAACAGGGAAGAGCTGTGTCATTTTGTGTATCTTTTCGATCCGTTTACTCGGTCAGTGCCAAGAAGGGCGCCAGAACTTGCTGGAAAGCGGCTCGTATGCTGATCGCTGCAAGTCATCGCTACGGCACGGGCGATGTTGACGTGGGAGACGCGACGTTGGGCACCAAATTCAGACGATAGGCGAGCTGCAACAGTCATTCGTCGGAAAGAATTGAAATGATTCGACGAGGCAGCCGCCTAACCATTCGATCCGGGTTAGGCCGTCTGCCGAGCTAAACTCATGGCGGCGCCGGGCTCTCACAGCGAACTCGCTATAATGAACAGCGCTCGACTGAACACTTGCACTTCACGTAACAACAGGCCCGTTTTGATCGATAAGCAGGGCTCCAGGTCCGGTGTCCAACCACAGTCGCGCCTGTGCGTCCCTCCCACATGAGGTATATTCGAGGGTGTCATGAGTTTGAGGCCCGTCCAGAAGGGTCGCCTTCTTGAACTGGCCTGCGCCAGGGAACAGCCTCCGCGCATTGCGCGCTATGGCCTGGCTGTGAATCGGCCCTTTAATTGCGGCTAATGGTCAAGCATTTTTTTCGTTCCATTGCCGGCGTCATGTTTGCTGGCATGAGGTGCCTCAACGTGTGCAACGACGTTTGGACGAGGCCAACGTCAACCGATTCAACGAGGTCACCGCACCACGCCCCGGTGGTGGGCATTGTGTTTCGCTCATTCGAATAGTCATCAATTCTGTTCTGCCATCGCCGGGGTCATGGTCCTTTCCGAGGTCGAATGCCTCATAATGATGTAAGCGGTCAGCCGATAACGTCAGGCCTAAAGTTCCAAGGCATGAGCATTTCGATCTCGGATGCCGGCCATCCTTGAGCGATGCGGGTCAAGGTCTGCGAGAGCCAGTCGAGCGGATCGACGCTGTTCATTTTGCAGGTTTGCAGCAAGGTGGCTACCGTCGCCCAGGTTCGTCCACCGCCTTGGCTGCCGGCGAATAGACTATTCTTTCGCGTGATCGTCTGGGGCCTGATTGCACGCTCGACGATATTGGAGTCGATTTCGATGCGACCGTCCATCAGAAAGCGTTCCAGCGCCTCCCGCCGGGTGAGCGCGTAGCGGATCGCCTCTTCACACGCTCGAGGATGTAATCGGCGAGCATCTGCAACTCGAAGCCCAGATGCCCCATCCACTGCGCCATCAACGACCGGCTGAGTTCAACGCCATCGCGCAGATAGATCGTCTCCTGCCGGTAAAGCGGAAGGCCGTCGGCGTATTTCGACACGGCGATATAGGCGAGCAGCCGCTCCGTCGGCAGGCCGCTTTCAACGATGTGCGCCGACGCCAGAGCCTGGACCACGCCGTCACGGCCCCGGA
>NZ_JAMYUT010000079.1:0-3647 GCF_040323235.1 Mesorhizobium sp. M0051 | reverse complement strand
CGCGTTGGAATGATACAGCTCACACATGGTGCTTACGGCGAGGAGGAGCAAAGTCACTTCGTCCCTGCCTCCACCTGATTGTCCGGAATCGGACAAACCCTTGCGGGCTACGGAATTGCTGCCGTAAATCGTGTTGAGGGTTTCAGGGAGGTATTCTCGATGACCAGCAGTTTTCACACCGTCACGGTTGAAAGAGCCGCCGAAGCCTATGTGCGCTCTAGAGGCAAGGCCCACTTCCTGTCCATCACACTGGCAATTCGCGCCATCCGAACACTCATGCCGGCGTGCAAGGCCACCGATCTCGAATTGGAAGAGCTGCTGGCTGAGGCATGCATCACTCACGGTGTGCCCGTCGCCTTCGATGCAAAAACGGCCGAGGGTGTAGAACCACGGCTCCATTCGTAGGCCATATATGTCTGCGCTCACGCAGACGCCCACCTTCTCAGACGTTCGCCAGGCGATTGTCTGTTACCTCATCGACAACATTGGTAGCCCGAGCATTTCGATTTCTGAGGTCAGCCACACCGTGAGGAGAATGCTTCCGCTTTGCGAACTCACGGACTGGGAACTTCGCGATCTCATTGCACAAAGTGCGATCGATGCGGGATTTGCGATCGAAGTCGACCCGCAGGACCCAGCTGTCGAGGCATAGCCTCTGTCGAGCCGTAGTATCGTCGCAACGCTCGGCAATGGTGGACCGAGCTGCTTGCAGGAACGCATTGTCGACATGACAGAACGTGACCGTGACAGGTGTCGCAGCGAAGACGTATCGCTTGCATGGTGCGGCTTCAGGAGGGGCTGGATCGACACGAACTGCTTCGCTCCTCGAATCTGCCAAGAATAGCAATTCAGATATTGGCTGTCGGCAGGAAATGCGAGGCCGCGGCAGCGAACCGCGCACGTGACATCGCTGATTGTGATTGCACTTTCATTAGGAAATCCTAAAATCGAGGCGTGCTGAAATTGGCGTTCGGGGAGAAGTGTCATGCCTAGAGTTTCAGATCTTTTCTTCAAGACTGCCATCGTGTGGCTGGTTTTGGGGATAGGCGCCGGTTTGCAGATGGCGATCTCTGGCGACCACGGTGCCTTTCCGGCCCACGCACATATCAATCTGCTGGGATGGGTCACAAGCGCGATATTTGGCGGCTACTACGCCCTTAACCCGGCAAAGGCGGCGCGGAGAATCGCAATGATTCACTACGGCTTGTATAATGTCGGGCTGGTGATCATGCTGCCAGCGCTGTATCTGATGCTACAAGGCGGCTATACGGCGATTGAGCCGATCGTGGCCGCCGGCTCGCTGATCGTCGCCGCTGCCGTGCTGGTGTTTGCCGTCGTGGTTTTCTCAGGCGCGGGCGTGCGTTTGCCATCTGATTTGTCGCCGGCCACACGCTGAATGGCGCAAGTCAACGGTCGCAGGAGAGTGTCAGCGAGCTTTTTGAGACTGGTGGTCATTAAAGGAAGGTGGACGATCACGGTGCAAAGGCATATCTCCCATAGACGCTTTCAACCCTGCGGGCGCAAGTCTGTCACCGGCCGGTAGAAGATCACACGCACCGACGGAAAAAGCTGGTTGAGGTAATCGAAATCCCGAACATTGCCGGTCAGAACCGTCGCGCCCAGCAGACCGGCCTGGTGAAAGATCAGCGCATCGTTGAGGAAGCGGCGTTCCTGCCCCTCCCCTTTCGGCAGGCGGCTTAGCCGGAACAGCAGGCCGGCAAGCATGCCGGCGCGTCCCCAGGCGGTGGCGTCGGGTGCATGCAGCCGGTGCGCTGGAATATCTTCGATCGTGTCCGCAACCACTTTCAGGACCGACTTCGTCGTGGGATGGCCCGGATTGAGCCGGCCGAACAAATGGCTGAGCTCGGCAAGGCAGACGGCCGAGTGCTGACAGAGCCGATAGGTCAAAAGGTCATCGACCACTTCAGGCGTGCGCCCCTGCAGGACATCCAGATAGACGCTCGTGTCGAGAAGCAATGCACCGCCGACAGGCGGCTGATCCCCTGCCCAGAACAGAGCGGAATCCGGCCGCCGTTCCAGCCCTCCGGCACGCCGCTGTGGTGTGAGGGAACGCAGTGCGCTCCCGAGATCAAACGTCAAGATCAATGTCCGCGGAAATGCTGCCCTTGCGGCCGACGAGCCGGGCGCCAAAATCGTCCTCGAGAGCTAGCCGCGACAATGCGAGCTCAAGCAATTCAGTGTCGGAGGTCACATGAGCGCGCTTCTTTGCCGCCTCGATCAGTTCCGACGGCACCCTGCCGGAAAGGCGTGTGTTCTTGGCCGCGCCAAGAAGGCCGACGGCCCTCGCCTGTTCGAGCACCAGACGGTTCCGGGTGTGGGCGATCCGCTCCTGGCTTTCGGCGGCCGTTGCGCCACGTCTGCTCATCCTGCATTCTCCACTGTTGAACGAAACATAAGGGATGTTGAACATGAAGGCAAGGATTGGCACTGAGGAAGAGGACCCTAGGAGGGTCAACACTGGATTGGACATGATAATCGTACCCAACCGCTTGTCGTACGCGACCGGGCGCAGCTGTCGCAGCTATTGGTCAAGCACCTCGCGGTGGACAATTCGGCGCTTTGGTCGCACGTTGGGCCCTCGGAATCGCACCACTGCGGCATTCCAATGAACGAGAGTTCCGATGGGCAGTCCCCGTAATTTCATGACGCCTCTCGACGCGGTCGACACCGAGGACCTGCCTGACATTGTCGAGATCGTCATGGAGATGGGCGCCCGGATAAAGCTCCCTTCCCCGCCAGTCCTCGACTCGCGACAAGCATCACTGCCTGCGCATCTCGAAAAGCTTGCCGACCCCGCGCGCGATTCCGTCGATGCGGGGAGTTCGGCAAACACCCGTCGCGCCTATGCCGCGGACTGGAAGCTTTTTTCCGCCTGGTGCCGGCGCCAGGCGTTTGACCCGCTGCCGCCAGATCCGCTAGTTGTCGGCCTCTACATCACGGCCCAGGCCTCAGGATCGGTAAGGGACAAAAGGTCTGTGTCGACCATTGAGCGCCGCCTGTCGTCCCTGACCTGCAACTATTCGCAACGCGGTCCTCCGCTCGACTGGAAGGATCGGCATATCCACCGTCGTCAGGATTATAGAGGACGAAGTCCCCTCCCCTGCCATCCCAAATTCGGCGTTGCGCGCCAACGTTTATCATCCTTGCAAATCGGGAACTGAACTCCATAATTGCGAGGATGATGAAGCGCCGCGTCGAAACGCAACTGGCCGAACTGATAGACACCATCCCAGCGGTGGCGCTGATTGGGCCGCGGGTCGGCAAGACTACGCTCGCGCTCGAAATAGCCGAGACACGGCCGCATCGCCTATCTTGAGATGCACCCAATTGACGGACTGGAGGTGCCGGCCGAACAATTGAACCCCTTGTGGGTGCGCGGCGGCTTTCCCGACAGCTTTCTGGTGGCAAGCGACCGTGCCAGTCAGCGGTGGCGGCAGGACTTCATCCGCACCTACCTCGAACGCGATATCCCGCTGCTCGGGCCTCGCATTTCCAGCCGAAACGCTGCGCCGCTTCCGTTGAAGCACCTTTACAGTATTTCGTCGACCGTGAACAATCCGGCCCCTAAGCGGCGACCGGCTTAGGCCGGAGTTGGAAGAGAGCGATCAAGAGGGACAAAAAACCCT
>NZ_JAMYUT010000078.1:0-5101 GCF_040323235.1 Mesorhizobium sp. M0051 | reverse complement strand
CGGTATTTGAACTGAGCATCGCCAGGCGCCAGAAGATGCGCAACGCGCTCGAGCGCGCCGATGGGAAGTCCATTCTCGATCCGGGGAATCAGCCCGAAAAGCGACCGCGACGCCACCTCCTTAACGGGTAACCCCAACACGTCGGCGACGTTTCCGAACGCCAGCATTCTCACTCTCCATTCCATGTGAGGCAAAACATAGCCTCACATGATGCGCCATGCCAGCCCCGCATCAGCGCGAACCGATCCGCCAACGGTTACCCGGTCATTTTTGCTGTCATGCCGTTCGCCTTCAACGCCGCCATCAGCATGGGCCCCACCGAAAACTCCCCTGCCTTCGCCTTTTCGGTTAGAACCCGCAGATAACCGCCGGCCGAGTTGATGTGCTGCGCCCTTTGCAAGATGCAGGCAATCACGATGGCGGCGGTCTCCTGGCCCATCACGTGGCAAGCCTCCTCGTATGCTGAGGGCGAAATACCAAGGTAGCCTCGTACCTGGACGGCGGTAATCATCAGATCGCGCCAGTTTCCGATGCCATGCACGGCATAGTCGGAAATTTCCGGGCAGGCCTTCAGCACAAGTCCTATCGGATAGCTTTTCGGTTTCTCGGCGGCTGCCTGCCTTGGCTCGACCGCCGCCCTGCTTTTCTCGAAAGCCGGTTCAAATACAAAGATGGAGTCTGTGTTTGAATCAGATTGCTGCCGCTCATTTTGGGACTCATTGCCGCCAGGATTCGTGGCATTCATGAAGTTTTCCAGCATCATGTCCACTTCGTCGTGAAGTCTGGTCAGTTCGGCAACGATCGCCTCCAGCTCGCACAGCCCTGCCCGGCGCGGGATTGCATCCACAATGGCTCTGAACCGTCTCCAGACGGCTCCCCAGTCGCCAGGAACGCCCTCCTCGATCGCGACCTCGACAAGTTTATGGATGTCGCGACGATGGAGCGTAATCCGCTCCCTCATTAACCGGAGCGCCTGGCTGTCGGCGCGCACCTGTTCGGCAGCGTGCTGAAACTCAGCCGCCCGCGTCAGCAGCGGCGCCAGCGAGAACCCGAACGCCTCCTCAATGGCGCCGCCCCTCCCTTTCCGGGCGAATCTTTTTCCGTTAGGGCTGTCGCGGCGGATGATCAGGCCGCAACTCACCAGCTCGGCCAGGTGTCGCCGCAATGTGGAGCTGGGCATACCGTGTGTGCGCAGCGACAACTGTGCGTTCGAGGGAAAGACCATCAGGCCGTTTTCCTCGCTGATCTGGTCGTCCGGATAGAAGGACAAAAGCCCGCTCAGCACGGCGAGCGCGCGATCTCCCACACCTACGACGGTCTTGCCCTCGCATAACCATCGATAGACCTGCCACTTCTCGACGAGCGCCCCGTCAGGAATCTCGCGCGATGCCGCGTTCGCTTGCACCAGCGCAAGCGTCATCGGCCGCCGCCCAAAGGGCGTCGTTGCATATCCACTCTCCATTTCCCTCACCTTTCAAAAAGGCAAAAGAAATCTGCTCGCCGAAACGACGCCACGACTCTTGACAGTGATTCGGGGAAATGCGATTCTCAGCTTGCTACAGACTTGAGAAGGGCTTCCGCGACGGTGACGTTCGGGGGCCTTTTTCTTTTGCGGTTTAGTCTCCTGTTTTCTTGGCCATTTCCGATTCCCGAAAAGCCTCGAAAAGCTCATCGAGTTTGCCGGCAATGAATGCGCCGAAGGGCGACGCTTCCTTGGACTTCAAGGCAAGCGTAAACACTTTTCCGGTGTCGGTGATCTTGGCTCGAACTGATTTGTCCTGGGGTATCCAGGCCCGCTCCTGGGGCTTCGATGGCGCCTGCGGGCGCTTCACCGGGGCGCTCACAAACTCGAACAGACGGGCAAAACGGGCCTCACTGCCTGGCTGCGCGAAATCGGCGATTGCCACGCACTCCTCTGCCCTCGCAGCCGCACCAGGATGCTCCATGAGCTTGGCAAGCTGCCACCAGCGGTCTCGGCCAATGCCCTTGGCCGCGCCCACCGCAACAATCACCTGCTCTGGAATGTTGCCGATCACGGAACGCATCTTCGAGAAGGTCGTATCGTCGAGCGCAAGAGCTGATTTCACCGTCTCAGGCGAATGGCCTCGCTTGAGAACGCGGTCTGCAAAAAGCGTCCGCTCGATGAAGGACAAATCGGCTCTGGCGGCGTTCTCCTGGCCTTGGGCGATCACATGGTCCCTATCGTCCATCTTCTTGACGACAGCGCGTACAGGCCTTTGCAACTGCCGGGCAACCCTGACGCGCCTGTGGCCAAAGACGGTCTGAAAGCGTCCCGAAGTCTCGGGGTGAGGTCGGACCAAGATCGGCGAATCCTGCCCTCGTTCACGAATTGCCGTCAGCAACTCCTGAAACGCAGCATCGTCATCGTCCATACGGTCCGAGACGAATGACGTGTCGACCAAAGCCGGATCGAGATCGACGACTGAACTCTTCGAGAGCTCCTCGAATGACTGTATGATCGACCGTGATGCGCCACGAACGGCGTAGCTCGAGACGTCCTGGCCATCGGCAATTGCCGTTGCGGGTCCCATGACGCTGCCGAAAATGTCCTTGCGTGCCATTCAATCGCTCCGATTTGCGGTTAGTCGACTGATTTCACGAGCGAAATTTCCACTTTTTACTGCCGTAAACTTCGCTGTCATGACCGCCCCCAAGCGCGATGGACAAGAGCGGTGATCTCCGAGTTCACCGCATCCAGCGATTCTACCGCCCGGTCATACGTAGAGCGGGTAAAGGACGATCTCTCGACTTCGTAGAGCGTCTGTTTCGTCAGACCTGCGTCCGAAATCGCCGTCGACTTGAGCATGGGATTGTCGAGGATCTGGCCGGCAAGCATGGATTGCATGAAGCCGACCATCTGCGCTTGCGGAATGTCTGTCGGTTCGTAGCGCGTAATCAGGTAGCGAAACCAATCGAGCTCGATCGCCGCGCCGGCGGCTTTGATGGTCTTCAAAATTCCGCCGAGCATCAACAGGAACTGGCTCATCGACATCAGGTCGAGCATCTGAGGATGAACGGTGATGAGAACGGATGTCGCCGCCGACATAGCGGTCAAGGTCAGATAGCCGAGCTGCGGAGGACAATCGACAACAACGACGTCATAGCGGTCGTCCACCTCAGACAGCGCCTTTGCGATCCTGGTGAAGAATTGCCGGCCAGCACTGGACGATTTGTCCTGCATGGCGAGCGGCGTGTCGTACTCGTATTCCTGCAGCTCGAGATTGGCCGGAATGATGTCCAGCCCAGGAAAATTGGTCGGCACGATCACATCGGAGATCGGCCGGCGCTCGTCATCGTAACGGATCGCCTCATACAGCGAGAGGTTGCGATCGAGCTCCGGCTGGAAGCCATGCAGGGCGGAGAGCGAAGCCTGCGGGTCGAGATCGATTGCAAGGACACGGTGGCCGGTCAGCGCCAAATGCTGGGCGAGGTGGGCGGCAGTCGTTGTCTTGCCGCTACCGCCCTTGAAGTTGACGACAGCAACGACCTGGAGCTTGTCGCCAGGCTTGCGATGCGGAACATACTTCTTGACCTCGGTCCTGCCATGCTGGTCCAGGAAGTGGCGAAGTTCGAGCATCTGAGCGGCCGTGTAGGAGCGTCGGCCGGAAGGGACTTGGTCAGGCAAAGGTCCCTTGCCTTCGAGGTGAAGCCGCTTCAGATTGTTTTGCGATACACCAAGATAGTGGGCGACTTCTGCCATCGAAAACGGACGCAGCGTCTTCGTCGCATTGGGTGGAAATTTCTCCATGCGAAGCTGATTGAGGCGTCGCGAAATCTCAGCACCCTGCTCGAGAATCTTATCGTCGAACTCGAACCGTGGTAGCCGCATGGCGATATTCATTCTCGTCGAAACCTGAATTGGCGCTTTTTGCGATGAAACTATTCAACAAGCGCCATTAAGCTCCGATTCGGAAAGCCCGGCAAGAAGTTTTAGGTAAACAGAAGGTTAACGTCACCAGACGAGATTCTGACTGCCGAATACCAATATCGTCGCGATAGCGGCTGCTCGTCCTTCGAAGCAAAAACTCTCCCCATCCAGCTCGCTAAATGCATGTTTTTCTGCCACAAAGGCCATTATTTACTGCAGTAAAATCGCGTTCGTCAGCGGGCAAAAAAGGGTTGCAACTGCCGACGGGCGCAGGCAAGGCCCAGCCCGCTGGCTGGAGACCATTCCTGGTGTCGGCTTTGTCACGGCCCCGGCCTTTGCTTCTATCGTCCCTGACCCGGAGGTTTTCATATCAGGTCGGCATTTCGCCGCCTGGCTCGCCTTGATCCGCGACAAAATTCATCGGCCGGCAAGCCTCGCCTTGGCCGCATCAGCAAGCAGGGAAGCTGCTCATCTCGGCGCGACATTGCTGCTGCGATATGCTCGCGGTGATGGAGACAGTGGGGCGAGTTGGATGGGTGGCCTATTGCGGCGTCGGCCGCCAAAGGTTGTCGCCTTAGCTCTTGCCAGCAAAATGGCTCGCATTGCATGCTCATGCGACGTGACGGCGAGTCCGAGGAAATCAATGAACTAAGAGCGGCCGACCAAATCGGCTGAGCCGTTCGAGTTATGAGGCGAAAAAGGTAAGTGAAGGCAGCAACTCGACCCCGAGGGATCAGCCGAACGGGGCGTGCTGGGGCATCGTCTAGCAATAGCGTCAGCAAGGCCGATCGATATGAGTGAAGACCCGTTTCAACGACATGTGCGTTTCTGGTCGATCCAGAACTGGTCGGTCGCGATATGCAGTTAGTATCTCGGCCTCAGAGCTCGCCTTGTCCTGCACCTGTTCGGCGATCGACCAGCACGACGATGGCTGCGGCTCTCGTCCAGCCGCTTTATGGACATAAGCAAAGTGCCTGGCGGCGGTTCGAGATCAGCAGTGATCGAGGTCATGGGACACGACAAGCCTGACGGACTAATGCTCATCGCACTGTTTCGGACGAGGATCGAGGCCCAGGCCGGGCCGCGACTAGCGCTTTGAAAAGACCCGGATCAGCAGCAGAGTGAAATAGTCGACCGTGAACTATCCGCAAGCCGTTGATCTGGCATGTTGATTGAGGCGGATAGCGGCTTTTGGATTGCAGGATTAGCGGT
>NZ_JAMYUT010000077.1:2500-6225 GCF_040323235.1 Mesorhizobium sp. M0051 | reverse complement strand
TTTGGTTGCGGGGACAGGATTTGAACCTGTGACCTTCAGGTTATGAGCCTGACGAGCTACCGGGCTGCTCCACCCCGCGTCGAGGTTTGGAAGTATGCGCAGGCCTCCTAACAGGATGGCCTACAGATAGGTATTTGGCTCACCAAATGAAAGGGCCGCTTACGCGGCCCGGGTTCCCGTTGGCGGGCCTTATCATCGGGCCTTATCATAAAGAGAAGATTTCTCTCACATCCGATTTGGATGTGCGATCAACGTGCGTTTGGCAGACCTGGCAGCGACCTACTCTCCCGCGTCTTGAGACGAAGTACCATCAGCGCTGGAGCGTTTCACGGCCGAGTTCGGAATGGGATCGGGTGCAGCCGCTCCGCCATAACCACCAGGTCGGCAAAACGCACGTTGTTCGAGAAGCTGTTTTTTTAGCGAATAGCCAATAGTGAGTAGCGAATAGGGATCCTATTTGCTGCTTTCTCTGAGCTGTTCGCTGGTCTTTTTTGTGCCTTTACAGTTCTTTGGGTCCTGACGCCTTTCGAAGCGAAGCTTCGCAAGGTCGACCGACCGTCGGCGCTGATGCGCCGCACCCACGTAGCGCCGCCCGCAGGGCGGAACGAGCGTGAGTGAGAACAGACCATTTGACTTCGTCAAATGGGCATAAGGAATGAGAACGATCAAGCCGATCGAACTATTAGTACCGGTAAGCTTCAAGCGTTGCCGCTCTTCCACACCCGGCCTATCAACGTGGTCGTCTTCCACGGTTCTCAGGGAATACTCGTTTTAAGGTGGGTTTCCCGCTTAGATGCCTTCAGCGGTTATCCCGTCCGGATATAGCTACCCTGCTATGCGGCTGGCGCCACAACAGGTCCACCAGAGATCCGTCCATCCCGGTCCTCTCGTACTAGGGACAGATCCTTTCAATATTCCTACACCCACGGCAGATAGGGACCGAACTGTCTCACGACGTTCTGAACCCAACTCACGTACCGCTTTAAATGGCGAACAGCCATACCCTTGGGACCTGCTCCAGCCCCAGGATGCGATGAGTCGACATCGAGGTGCCAAACAACCCCGTCGATATGGACTCTTGGGGGTCATCAGCCTGTTATCCCCGGCGTACCTTTTATCCGTTGAGCGATGGCCCTTCCACGCGGGACCACCGGATCACTATGACCGACTTTCGTCTCTGCTCGACTTGTCAGTCTCGCAGTCAGGCAGGCTTATGCCATTGCACTCAGCGAACGATTTCCGACCGTTCTGAGCCCACCATCGCGCGCCTCCGTTACTCTTTAGGAGGCGACCGCCCCAGTCAAACTACCCACCATACATTGTCCCGGACCCGGATAACGGGCCGCGGTTAGACATCCATAGTAATAAGGGTGGTATTTCAAGGGTGGCTCCACCTGAGCTGGCGCCCAGGCTTCAAAGCCTACCACCTATCCTACACATGCCACTACGAATGCCAATGTAAAGCTATAGTAAAGGTGCACGGGGTCTTTCCGTCTAACCGCAGGAACCCCGCATCTTCACGGGGAATTCAATTTCACTGAGTCTATGCTGGAGACAGCGGGGAAGTCGTTACGCCATTCGTGCAGGTCGGAACTTACCCGACAAGGAATTTCGCTACCTTAGGACCGTTATAGTTACGGCCGCCGTTTACTGGGGCTTCGATTCAGAGCTTGCACCCCTCCTCTTAACCTTCCAGCACCGGGCAGGCGTCAGACCCTATACGTCGTCTTGCGACTTCGCAGAGCCCTGTGTTTTTGATAAACAGTCGCTACCCCCTGGTCTGTGCCACCCTCCTCTACTTGCGTAGAAAAGGGTCACGCTTCTTCCGAAGTTACGCGTGCAATTTGCCGAGTTCCTTCAGCATAGTTCTCTCAAGCGCCTTGGTATACTCTACCAGACCACCAGTGTCGGTTTCGGGTACGGTTTATAAGGAGGAGCTATTTCCTGGAACCACGCAGCAGCCCGTTCAATCCGATAAGATTGGACTACCTCAATGATCCGTCACTACCTCCAAGCCCACGAATATTAACGTGGTTCCCATCGACTACGCGTTTCCGCCTCGTCTTAGGGGCCGGCTAACCCTGCTCAGATTAGCTTTAAGCAGGAACCCTTGGTCTTTCGGCGGGGGAGTCTCTCACTCCCCTTACGTTACTCATGTCAGCATTCGCACTTCTGATACCTCCACCACCCCTCACGGGTATGGCTTCATCAGCTTACAGAACGCTCCGCTACCGCTTGGCCCTTGCGGACCAAACCCTAAGCTTCGGTGTATGGCTTTAGCCCCGTTACATTTTCGGCGCAAAGACCCTTATTTAGACCAGTGAGCTGTTACGCTTTCTTTAAATGATGGCTGCTTCTAAGCCAACATCCTGGTTGTTTTGGGATCCTCACATCCTTTCCCACTTAGCCATAACTTGGGGACCTTAGCTGTAGGTCAGGGTTGTTTCCCTTTTCACGACGGACGTTAGCACCCGCCGTGTGTCTGCCGACTAGTACTCCCAGGTATTCGGAGTTTGGTTAGGTTTGGTAATCCGGTGAGGACCCCTAGCCCATCCAGTGCTCTACCCCCTGGGGTATTCGGTCGACGCTCTACCTAAATAGATTTCGCGGAGAACCAGCTATTTCCGAGTTTGATTGGCCTTTCACCCCTAGCCACAAGTCATCCCGAACTATTGCAACAGTTATGGGTTCGGTCCTCCAGTAAGTGTTACCTTACCTTCAACCTGCTCATGGCTAGATCACTCGGTTTCGGGTCTAATGCGACGAACTGAACGCCCTGTTCAGACTCGCTTTCGCTGCGCCTACACCTAGCGGTTTAAGCTTGCTCGTCACACTAAGTCGCTGACCCATTATACAAAAGGTACGTGGTCACCCAGGACGAACCTTGGGCTTCCACTGTTTGTAGGCAATCGGTTTCAGGTACTCTTTCACTCCCCTTGTCGGGGTGCTTTTCACCTTTCCCTCACGGTACTAGTTCGCTATCGGTCATGCACGAGTACTTAGGCTTGGAGGGTGGTCCCCCCAATTTCAGACAGGATTTCACGTGTCCCGCCTTACTCGAGGACGATTGATTGCATTACGCGTACGGGGCTGTCACCCACTATGGCCCTACTTTCCAGAAGGTTCCGCTTGTCTCTCAATCGCCACTGGCCTGGTCCGGGTTCGCTCGCCACTACTTCCGGAGTCTCGGTTGATGTCCTTTCCTACGGGTACTTAGATGTTTCAGTTCCCCGCGTTCGCCACTTTACCCCTATGTATTCAGGGTAAGTTACCTATTATCGATACTTGGAAACCACAGCAGCAAGTCGGCCTTGCGACCTTCCGGCTGCTCTGATTTTCCAAGTACCTTAGGTGGGTTTCCCCATTCGGAAATCTACGGATCAAAGGGTATTCGCACCTCCCCGTAGCTTATCGCAGCGTATCACGTCCTTCATCGCCTGTGCATGCCAAGGCATCCACCAATTGCCCTTAAGACACTTGATCGTTCTCATTGCCAATGCCCACCCGCGCAATTCCGAAGGAATTGTCGCTTCAGCCAAACCCTTGCAGGCTTAGCGTCCGCGCAATCCGAAGGATTGTCGCCTGAACCGGATCCTGTGCGGGATCCAATTCGATGTCATTGGCACAAAAAGACCAGCTTCTCGAGATCGGTTCGAGGGTGCGGTTAGGCAAACCCATCATATGCGGGAGATTGAGCGTCTCCCGCGACAAATCACAAACCTTTT
>NZ_JAMYUT010000076.1:0-6368 GCF_040323235.1 Mesorhizobium sp. M0051 | reverse complement strand
GCGGTGCGGCTGGTTCTGGATCACGAACGCGAGCATACGTCGCGGTGGGCGGCGGTTTCATCGATCGCCGCCAAGATCGGCTGCAAGAAAGCCGAGCGTGACGGCGGCGTGCGCGCCGGAGTTCCCACGGATGCTGCGACGAAACTGAAGGCTCTGGAACGCGAGAGCCGCGAGCTTCGCAGGCCAACGAGAGCAAGGCTTCCGCGTATTTTGCCCAGGCGAAGCTCGACCGCCGGTTCAGGCCACGATCGCGTTCATCGACGATCACCGCAAGGCGCATGTGAGCCGATCTGCAAGGTGCTGCCGATCGCCCCGTCGACCTACCACGACCATGTCGCCAAGCGCGTCGACCCCTGCCGGCTGTCGGCTCGGGCAAGATGGGATACAGCCTCGAAGGATGAGGTCCGACGGTTTGAGGCGAACTTCCGCGTCTACGGCATTCGCAAGGTCTGGCGGCGGTTGCGTCGCGAGGGCTTCGAGGTCGCCCGCTGCACGGTTGCCCGCTTGATGAAGGCCATGGGCCTCGAAGGCATCGTCCGCGGCAAGCCGATCCGCACTACGGTGAGCGACAAGGCCGCACCTTGCCCTCTCGACCACGTCAACCGCCAGTTCCATGCTCCGGCGCCGAACATGCTGCGGGTCTCCGACTTCACCTGCGTCGCGACCTGGACGGGCTTCGTCTATGTCGCCTTTGTCATCGACACCTATGCCCGTCGGATCGTCGGCTGGCGGGTGAGCCGGACGGCGCATGCAGCCTTCGTTCTCGATGCCCTGGAACAGGCTCTCCATGATCGGCGGCCCGCGCGGGGAGGCGGGCTCATCCATCACAGCGATAGAGGCAGCCAAGGCGGATTCAACCGGATCGTCGCAACACCGGCATCATACTGTCCCCCAAGGAGCTGGTCGAGGAGTTCGGCAGGTGTTTTCCAGCCGAGCGTTTTGCGCGGTCTTGTGTTGATAGCATGGGCAACTGCGTCCAGTTCCCGGGCTGTGTGCCGACTGAGATCCGTGCCCTTTGGAAAGTACTGTCTCAGCAAGCCATTGGTGTTTTCGTTGGAGTCTCGCTGCCACGGGCTTGGGGATCGCAGAAGTAAATCTCGAGCCCGGTGTCGATGCGCAGGTCGGCTGCTGCGCCATTTCCGCTCCATGGTCCCAAGTCAGCGACTGACGCAGCTGCTCGGGAAGTTTGCCCATGGATCGGGCTATGGCTCTGCGGACTGCTTCAGCGCCGTGGCCTGCAAGTGGTGGACCGTTCTTGATGCGCAGGCTCTGCTGATAGCCATGCATGCGCGGCAGGTGAAGCACGCATTGTGAAGCGTGAACTTCGTTCCACGAGCGTACCGATCGCCTAGCTTCCGAGGCCAAGGATGAGGTCGCCTTCCCAATGTCCGGGGACAGCCCGATCGGCAATTTCGGCCGGACGGTCGCTTATTATAAGGGCGTCTCCAATGAAGGACTTGTTGCGAACTCGGGCCCGTTCGCGCGGTACGCGCGTTCGCGCGGTACGCGCAACGCTCGGCCTGAACGCAGACATGCGGTCAGTCCTCGGCGCAATGCTCCGCGTCCTTGAATGTACAAGGACTGATAGATCGTCTCGTGGCTGATCCGCATGGTTTGATCCTCTGGGTAATCGATCTGAAGCCGATTTAGCGATCTGCTCGGGGCTCCAGGCTGCCGACCACCTCCGGCTCTGTCGTTTTTTCCATACCCACCTTGGGGCCCTCGAATGAGGCGCCATTGGGGTTGGTGACTTTGCCGGCCAAGCGCTCCTCAACATATTCACGCAGAGCCGGATTGACCGCCAGCTTGCCAGGAGGCCGCCGGGACTCACGATCGGCGTGCCATTGGGCGGCACTGGCCGGTAATCCAGATTGCCGCTGCGCGTCGCGGCATTGCGCCTGACCTCCCGCGAGATTGTGCTCGGCGGCCGACCTAGTTTACGAGCAATGGCCCGGATGCCGATTCCCTTGGCAAGCTCAAGCGCAATATCCTCGCGCTCCCGAAAGAAAGATATCGCCCCGAAGGCGGCTTCGCCCACGGCGCCAAATGCGTTGGCGGCATCCCTCCTGCACTCCGAAACCAGCGCGGACCAAGAGGCGTTGATGTACCGGCATCCAGTGCGGCCTCCTCGCTCGAATGTCCCAAGGCAATAGCTTGCCAGAACCGGAAGCGATTCTCACGCTGCCAGGCGGCGGACGCCCGGGCGAATCTAGCTTCTTTCGAGTGCACCGATCTGAAGCGCGTTGGTGAACCGTCATTGCAACCTCCAATCCCTTGGTGTTGCGACGACCGGTTGAATCCGCCCAACACGTCAGCATTCAATACACCGAGCGCTTGGCGGAGGCCGGCGTCGAACCCGCAGTGGGCAGTGTCGGCGACTCTTTCGATAATGCTCTCGCCGAAACGATCAACGGTCTTTACAAGGCCGAGGTGATCCATCGACGCGGACCCTGGCGCTCATTCGAGGCCGTCGAGTTCGCCACGCTCGAATGGGTCGACTGCTTCAACAATCGCTGGCTGCTGGAGCCCATCGGCAACATCCCGCCGGCCGAAGCCGAGGAACGCTACTATGCCATGTTGGATGAACCAGCCATAGCCGCGTGACTCAAACGAAACGGCCACCGGAATGCCCGGGGCAGTTCACATCGCATTTGATGCCAGCTTCATCGTATTTTCTTCGGCTTGGACGGGCACTTGGCAGACCCACAGAGCTGGGAACCCTTTGCCATACTACAACTGTAACATCATATCGGTTTAGCAGGTCAAGCTTCGGTGGTAACCTCATTGGGTAGAATAACTACTTTGGAGGCGAGCAATGGATCGCGATAACAAACGGGCACGTGCAGCTGCAAGATCATCTCAAGGCGTGGGGAGCAGTAGCCTCCGTGACGTTCCAGAGGGGCCATTGAGCGATGTTGCAGAACGGCTGGTAACCGCTAACCCGCGCGATACAGCGCGAAATCTTGGGGGCTTCAAAGGCCTCGGGACGCACGAGCGAACAGCCGTTCGGGGCACTCAACCCGGGCCAGAAACTGACCTCGCGAGATTTGAAAGGCGGACCAATCGGCTTGGACGATCAGCCATCGATCTGGCCGCGACATTAACAGCCGAATTGGGGTACAGCACGGATGACATAGCATTGCAGAAAGTCGGAGCGGCCAGTAATCTAGGCGATTACCTAACGCCAGGGCTGCAAGATGCTATTGTTAATCGCATTGGCAACATGGATCCGCCGTCGCAAGCTCTCGGAGCTTATTACGTTGCGCCACACTTCAGTAAGTTTACTGACGAAAACAAATCTCGCATTCTTGATCAGGCCATTGGATTGGCTTCTTCTGATCCGGATGGCAATGTCAGGATGATGGCATCCAATGCTATTCTCAACATGTATCAACAGTTAGACGCAAATCAACAGGCCCAAGCTCACTCAGTTTTTCCCGGCATGCAAGACATCTTGCCGCACATGCCGCCGCCGCAGCATGCAGCAGAGGAACGGAGTGCGAATCTGGACGGCCACATAGCAGGTATTGAGGCTGCAGTCCGTGATACAGTAGGCCCGCAAACCTCCTATGAACAGCTGCAGCGGGGTGCTCAAATCGGGCGGTCCATAAACCACGCCTTCAATCACGCCCGAGAGGACCTAATGGAGGCCACCAGAAGCAGAGATCGCTCCGGCCGTTGAGGTCTCGGCCATGGTACAGTGACGCTTTCTCTCCCGAATTCCGTTTACGGCCTTGCCGTTTCCAATTCGCTGGCCGTTGACGTACCTGCTTAGTGTAACTTTCAAAAACCACGTCTGCCGGGTGATGCGCTGCAAGCATCGCACCACCCGCTGCGGCATCGATCTGTCGAGCGGCGACATCGCGCGACGCCGGTTCGATCTCTGAAGCACGCGCAGCATTAGCTACGGCTAATCCGGCAATGGAACAATGCTTTCAACAAAAACGACGCCCCCCAACATAGCCATTAGCATCGCGTGCTCACTCGCCGTGGGCTTCTGTGCGGCAAGTCTTTACGCAACCTTCCGCCACGGCGGCAGCGGCGAGGCTCTGATGGCGTTTGATGTCCGTGCCTTTTGGTTTGAGACGCCCTTCTATTTGGGTTTCGCAACCCCCGTTTTCTATCGGGGCGCGGCTATCGTGCTCTCGACGTCCGCGGTCGTCTTGCTGATTCAGCAGATCGTATTGCGCCGCAAGCTCGAACACCACGGGACGGCTCGTTGGGCTCGAGTGGATGAAATGCGACGCGCGGGATATCTGCGACGATACCGTGGCGTGACAGGGCCGGTGTTTGGGAAGACAAGTGGCCCTTTCTGGCCTGGCTACTACCTGACCAATGGCGAGCAGCCTCACAGCCTCATCGTTGCACCGACCCGCGCTGGCAAGGGCGTCGGCATAGTCATTCCAACGCTACTTACATTCAAAGGCTCGGTGATAGCTCTGGACGTCAAGGGGGAGCTCTTTGAGCTCACCTCGAGGGCGCGCAAAGCCGCAGGTGACGACGTGTTTAAATTCGCGCCGCTGGATTCGGAGCGGCGCACAAACTGCTACAATCCGCTGTTGGATCTTATAGCGTTGCCTCCACAGCAGCAATTCACCGAAGCCCGCCGCTTGGCCGCAAACCTGATTACGGCCAAGGGGGAGGGCGCGGAAGGTTTCGTCAGCGGCGCGCGAGATATCTTTGTCGCGGGAATCCTTGCCTGCATCGAGCGGGGCACGCCAACAATCGGCGCCGTCTATGACCTCTTCGCCCAGCCGGGGGAGAAGTTTAAGCTCTTCGCGCGACTCGCCATGGAGACCCAGAACAAAGAGGCACAACGCATCTTCGACGACATGGCGGGGAACGATACGAAAATCCTAACCTCCTACACTTCCGTGCTCGGCGATGGCGGGCTCAACCTGTGGGCGGATCCCGCTGTAAAGGCGGCCACAAGTCGCTCGGACTTTTCGGTCTATGATCTTCGCCGTCGCAGAACGTGCATCTATCTTTGCGTTGGTCCGAACGACCTTGAGGTGATCGCGCCTCTGATACGCTTGTTTTTTCAGCAAATCGTTTCAATTCTGCAGCGGTCGCTGGCCCGCCGGGATGAAAAGCACGAGGTTCTCTTCCTGCTCGACGAGTTCAAGCACTTGGGTAAGCTGGAGGCGATCGAGACCGCAATCACGACTATCGCGGGCTACAAGGGGCGTTTCATGCTCATCATCCAAAGCCTTTCGGCACTGACGGGGGCTTATGGAGAGGCTGGCAAGCAGAATTTTCTCAGCAATACCGGACTGCAAGTGTTCATGGCCACGGCTGATGACGAGACTCCGAACTACATTTCCAAGGCCATCGGTGAATACACGTTTGAAGCCAAATCGATTTCCCACAGCCAGGCGCGAACGTTCGACTGGACCATTCAGAATTCACATCAAGGTGCACCGCTATTGCGTCCCGAACAGGTTCGGCTGCTCGATGACGACTACGAGATTGTTCTCATCAAAGGTCTGCCACCATTAAAATTGAGGAAGGTGCGTTATTTTTCGGATCGCATTCTGAAACGCATCTTTGAACGCCAGACAGGCGCCCTCCCGGAGCCGGCGCCCTTGACGGGAGCAGAGGAGGCGCTCTCCGCCGAATCTCAACTCGATGACCCGCTGTGTGAATTGGCGCAGGACTTTGACGATACAGTTTGATGTGAGGCTGGTGTGGACCCCGCGAAAAAATCCATCCCGTGTAACAGCTTTGTCGCAGGTGCAGGACGCCGGCTTGGAAGGGCCAAGCCCGGCAAGTGGGCTTTGAGCAGCACGTGTCCGAGGCGCTCCGGCCGCTGTTCGATGGTCGAGCTGACGAGCCGCCAACCAATCCAGAGGAGCTTCTGCGACTGGAACAGGGGGTTTCGCGAGGTGCTTCAGCGAGGGCAGGATCATCAAGCCGCCTCGTCTTTTTTCAGCAACCCAGGGATGCCCGCTGGACGGGATGACCTCAACAGAAGCGTGTCGGAGGCTTTCGCAAGCTCTGGGACGCCGGAGTTCGGGCCGCCGCCCCCAGTCTTGGCTGCCAGCCAACAGCAGATCCGCCCTTCGCCGGATGCGCTTGACCAGGGCAACCACCTGCCACCCGAGTGAGTCGTCCCAACAATGAACATTCACCAGCGCTGTTGTGGCCAGCGCAGACGCAGAGGGCCCTGAATACGCCGCAAGCCGTCGCCATTCAGCAGCAGCTGAGCGAAATCGGCAATTCAGGCGGCCGCGTGCATATGCAGAGAGGGGCTGATGCGATCTCCGGACCGGTAGCTCTCGCCGTAATTGATCAGGCTGGTACTGTTGGAAGGCTTGATCAGCCTCGTCACCCCAATCTCCAGCATAGCTCACTGTCACGCGGCCAAC
>NZ_JAMYUT010000075.1:0-6537 GCF_040323235.1 Mesorhizobium sp. M0051 | reverse complement strand
CACCCGATCACATGCTCGAAGACGCGAAAGGCACTTGCATGAAACGGGGCATCCACACATGGAGCCTCCGATCAACCCGGGGCGGCACACAACAAGGGTCACGGATCAATCTGGGCGGGAACCCTAGAGAATCAGCCCTCAGAGCCTTTGGTAATAGACCGACCCCTCGCACCTGTTTGGGCTGGGTGTACAAGTCAGGTTTTCATCAGGTTGGACGAGTATGTCTGGCAGCCAGAGCGCGACCACTTCCGTGCCCGCCCGCTCGTCTGGCAGACACACAAAGGAGAAAGATATGCCGTCAGCTACAAGCAGCGCCATCGTTTCCTGCCGCAGATCATCGCCCATCCGGTCTGGCCCTCCTTCAGGTCCCCTTTAGCCTGTGTCTCGTCGAGGAAATGGCCCGGGAGCGGGATCGTGGTTTCGTATGAGACAATCCGCCGGTGCGGCAACAAATGCGGTCCGCATACGGAGCCATTACCTCGCGGCACTTGATATTGCAGTGCAGCAAAGGTAGAGGGCCGCCCCTTATCGGAGTGTCGTCCATGGTCCTTACCAATACTGGTAGCGAGGCAGAACCCGTCGAACAGTCGAGCCATCCGGCAATCGAACAGCAAAGCCCCAAGGTGCTGATGCTAGGCGCGCTCGGCGTTGTCTATGGCGATATTGGCACCAGCCCGATCTACGCGTTCCGTGAGGCGCTGGTGGCGTCGTCGGGCGGCAATGTCGCCGAGCGCGGCGATATCCTCGGCGTGCTGTCGCTGATCATCTGGTCGCTGACGATCATCGTCACCATCAAGTACATCATGTTCGTGCTGCGCGCCGATAACGGCGGCGAGGGCGGCGTGCTGTCGCTGATGGCGCTAGCGCGCGGCAGTTTCCCCAAGCGGTCGGCGGTGATCCTGGGCATCGGCATCGTCGGCGCCTCGCTGTTTTTCGGCGACGCGGTCATCACGCCCGCGATTTCGGTGCTGTCGGCGGTCGAGGGTATGAACGTCGTCACGCCGACCTTCCAGCCCTATGTGGTGCCGCTGACACTGGTCATCCTGGCCATGGTGTTCGCGGTGCAGCGCTTTGGCACCGGCGGAGTGGGATTGGTGTTCGGCCCGGTGACCGCCGTATGGTTCCTGGCAATTGGCCTTTCCGGTCTCAACCACATCATCGCCGATCCAGAAATCCTGTGGGCGGTGAGCCCGCACTACATCGTCGCCTTCCTGATCAATTCGCCCGACGTCGCTTTCGTGACCATCGGCGCCATCTTCCTCGCCGTCACCGGCGCCGAAGCACTCTATGCCGATCTCGGCCATTTCGGCCGCAAGCCGATCGTGCTGGCCTGGCTGGCGATCGTGTTTCCCTGCCTGCTGCTCAATTATGCCGGGCAAGGCGCCTTCGTGCTGGCCAAGAACGGCGTCGTCGGCCATCCATTCTTCGAGATGAACGAAGGCTGGACGCTGATCCCGATGGTCGTGCTGGCGACGGCCGCGACTGTCATCGCCAGCCAGGCGGTCATCTCCGGCGCCTTCTCGCTGACCCGGCAGGCGGTGCAGCTCAATATGCTGCCGCGCCTCGAAATCCTGCACACCTCGGAACGGCAGTCGGGCCAGATCTACATGCCGCGCGTCAATCTGTTGCTGGCGCTGGCGGTGATGCTGCTGGTCGTCGGTTTCGGCGAATCGAGCAAGCTCGCCTCCGCCTATGGCATCTCGGTGACCGGCAACATGCTGGTGACGACGGTGCTGCTGTTCGTCGTCATGACCCGGATCTGGAAATGGCGGCTGTGGGTGGCGGTCGCCATGACGGCGCTGTTCGGCTTCATCGACATCGGCTTCTTTGCCTCCAACATCGTCAAGGTGTTCGAGGGTGGCTGGGCTTCGCTGGCGGTGGCCTTCACCATTGTGCTGGCTATGTGGACCTGGGTGCGCGGCAGCCGCTATCTCTTCGACAAGACCCGCCGCAACGAAATCCCGCTCGATTTCCTCGCCGGCAATCTCCTGAAGAAAAAGCCGCAGCTGGTGTCCGGCACCGCGGTGTTCCTGACCAGCGATCCACTCAGCGCGCCAACCGCGCTGATGCACAGCCTGAAGCACTACAAGGTGCTGCACGAGCAGAACGTCATCCTTTCGGTGGTGACCGCGCCGCAACCGGTGGTGCCCGACAGCGACCGGGTAAAGATGGAGACGGTCAACGAGCTGTTCATGCGGGTGACGCTGACCTTCGGCTACATGGAGCAGCCGAACATCCCGCGCGCGCTGGCGATCTGCCGCAAGCAAGGCTGGAAGTTCGACATCATGACGACATCCTTCTTCCTGTCGAGGCGCTCGCTCAAAGCCTCGCCCAATTCGGGCATGCCGGTGTGGCAGGACAAGCTGTTCATCGGCCTGGCACGCACGGCCGCCGATGCGACCGAATATTTCCAGATCCCGACCGGACGCGTCGTCGAGATCGGAACGCAAGTGACGATTTAGGGCATGCCGCGGTTGAGAAGAATCGGTGCTGTCACATTGAATGAGCGTTAAGGAAATTCAGGTAGCAGCGCGCCCGGCACTGTAAGTTTCAGCGGCTTGATGCAGCGATAGCTGGCCGGGACGGCTGTCACGCTGTGGCGACACACGCGATTTTGTTCAGATTTGCATGGGGGCGTTACGCAGGTCTCGATGTTGAGCCGATGACAGCGCATTGCAGGGAAAGTGAGCAGGTCGGCAATCGGATCATGGATGGAAACGAACCGCTGAAGCTGACGTGCCGACTTGAAGCGTTTCATGATCCTTTCGCGTCGTCGGGTCGGCTGGTGCGAATTTTCCGCTCGATTATTCAGGCCTGTGTGCGACCGGTGTTCGACGCCGGGCATGAGGTCGCGCATGGCGGCATCATAGGATCGGAGCTTGTCGGTGATCATGATCCGTGGTGTCCGCCCTTGAGCTTTCAGCAACTTGCGCATCAGACGCTTTGCCGCCTTGGCATTTCGGCGGCTTTGTACCAGCACTTCGAGGACGAAGCCGTCCTGATCGACGGCACGCCAGAGCCACTGCTTCTTGCCACTGATAGCCACGACACATTCGTCGAGATGCCATTTGTCGCCCAGGCAGCCGGCTGATATTGATCTCCTGGGCGAAATGCCGTCCGAATTTCTCCGCGCAGCTTCGAACGGTCTGATGCGTGACGATGATGCCGCGGGCCGCCAGCATGTCCTCAACCATGCGCAGGCTGAGCGGAAAGCGAAAGTAGAGCCATACCGCGTGCGCAATGATCTCGGCGGGAAAGCGGTGGCGACCATAGAGCGGATCACGAGCAACTTCTGACATGGCCCAATGTACGCACATCTTCATAAGCTGTCGGTTGACTTTACGATGCCGCGCCAAGCGAGCAGCATCCGGCCGGCGGGGCCGACCCCGTCTCCCGGCCCTGAGCAGAACGGCATCGCGCAGGTGCCGCTTCATCCTCGACGCGGCCAGCCTGCTTTGGTTACCGCCGCCGCCGAAAGCGCCAGGCGTTGCCGCCAGGCGCCGGTCCGCCGGCAGCGGTTCGTTTCCACCGAGATCCGATTGCCAACCAGTTCCACTTTCCCCCAATACCTGCGTAACGCCGCCATGCAAATCTGGAACAAAATCGCGTATGTCGCCGCAGCATGACAGCCGTCCCGACCAGCTATCGCTGCATCAAGACGCTGATATCTTTACAGTGCCCGCACGCCTCTCGCGCGCCAACGGCCAGTCGGGTGTCGCGAATGAGGCGCGCTGAAGCCATCCGGCTCAGCCGATCATGGCGCTTCGGTTGCCGGGTTCGAGGTCGTGGCCTCTGCCGCTGCGCGATTCTAGCATTTGCGCCTTGGAGAGCTCTGCTTCAGCCTCGGCGAGGCATGGCTCGGCTGCGGTTCTCTGCCGCAGAAGGTCCGATTGCGAATTCTTGACGTTGTCACGACGTAGGCGAGCGGCCTTGGCGAACGTCGGATAAGCGAAATGATTGACATCGGAGATGCCGGCCTTCGTTTCCTCGGCGTTTATCTGGAAGTCCAGTTCTCGCGCCATGCGTTCGAAATCGGCAATCATGATGTCTAGCTGGTGCAACTGTCGCCGCTTCTCATTCACCTGAAATTGCTTCAGTCGGACCAGATTACCTCGTGGCTTCATGACTCGGTACTCCGGTACCCATTTCGTCCAATCAAACCGCTCTCTCCCCTTAACGTTAGGCCTACAGCGACTCTCACGTTTTCTGCTGCGAGCGGAAACATATTTTCCAAACTCCTTGGCCGATGGCTATGAGTTCAATGGCATCGACAAGCATGCGAGCGGGGGACTTAAGGGGCGGTAAAAAAAGACGGAATAGGGCGATTTTCACAATGTCTGCATTGAACGCGTTGAGACCTGCGGCGGGCTTGACACACAAAGCAATCGTCAAGATTTGCGACATGGACGCCGGGGGGCATGAATACGCCCGCCGTCAGCTACACGCCCCCCGATTTCCGCCGCCTATTATCGCCCACGCGGTCTGGCTTTATTTCCGGTTTCCGCTGAGCCTGCGCCTGGTTGAGGAAATGCTGCTGGAACGCGGCATCGTTTCGTATGAGACAAGTCGCCGGTGGGGCATCAAGTTCGGGCTGGACTGCGCTCGCTGCTTGCGCCGCAAGCCGCCGTGCCGGAATGATGTCTGGTACCTGAACGAAGTGGTCGTCACCATCGCCCGGCAAAAAGCTTTGGTTGTGGCGCGCCGTCGACCAGGATGGATATGTGCTGGACGAAATCGTGCAAAACCGCCGCAACACCAAGGTCGCCAAGCGCTTGCTGACGCGGCTGTTGAAGAAGCAGGGGCTCGCGCCGAAGCGCATGATCACCGACTAGCTGCGCTCGTATGGAGCGGCAAAGCGACAGGTAATGCCGGACGTCAAGCACCGGTCGCACAAGGGGTTGAACAACGGAGCGGAGAATTCCCATGTGCCGCCGCGAAAACGGGAGCGGATGATGCAGGGGTCCGATCGCCGGGAGGCCTGCAACGCTTCGTCTCGACCTTGTCAGCCCTCCGCAACCTCTTCGTCCCGCCCCGCCCCAAACGTTCTGCTCTCGCCATACATGTTCATCGCCTCAGCGCGATGGCGCTGGTGATATCACGACGCGTTTGTACCGCTCGACCTACGCCACAGGTGCCGACGCTGTGACGAGCTTCATCGGTCGCGTGTCGAGTGACGGCACCGGGGACAATTATCGTCGACCGCAGTCCATTGCCCAGACCAAGGCGCTTCTCGGCGTCGGCACGATGGCAAATCGCAGCGTCACGATCTCGGCCGCTGCCCCTTCTGGCGGCGTGGACGGTGATTTCTGGGTGCAGCCGTAATGGCCCTTTACGTCAAAGCCTCCGGGGTCTGGGGGGCGGCCAGCGCCGTATGGGTGAAAATCTCAAGCCTCTGGACCAAGGCTCGACAGGTCGATGTGCGCAGCTCGGGCGTCTGGGAGAAAATGTTCCCGATAGATCTGGTCTTCAATGGCACTCACGAAGACTCGACTGCCACGACCGTTTACACCCACACCAGCATTCCGCTTCTTGTCGCGCCACACGCTAATCGTCGTGTCATCGTGACAACTGAGACCACTGACACCGAAAGTGCAGTGACCGTCAACAGTATGACGATTGGGGGTGTGGCTGCCACCCTTCTCGCTCAGGTGGAAAGCATCTTCAATTCTGGTGTGGTCTATCTGTCAGTGTGGTCAGCCCTCGTGCCAACCGGTACGACGGCAACGATCGTGACCACGTATAGTGAGAGCGTGTTCCGTGACTACATGTCGGTCTATACGACCACCAATTGGGATGGTGTGGTGGGCACTGTTGCCTCTGACAACAATTCAACGGGTGGCCTGACAACGACCGTCAGCATTGGTGCCCTGGGCGCAGCGATCGCAATTGCGGGCAACGCCATCAAGGGGGCATCGGCACTGCGACATGGACCGGGCTGACCCAACAGTTCTCAAACACACCAGTCACGAATAGAAACCACAGCGGAGCAATGGCCATAGCTACCGCCGCCCAAGCTGCCCTCACCGTAACCTGTGCCTACAGCACTACTCCAGCACTTGCCGCACTGCTGGTGGTTCCGCGGTGCGCAACTCCTGACTGGCGACGGCGTCGGCGACATGCCTTACGGACTCGTATTGCCAGAGCTTGTAATCGTCGACAAACCAGCCAAGTCGGCTCTCGATCGCCGTAGCAAGCTCGTTATAGTCGAGGCTGTCGAGGCCGAGATCCCGCATTCTGGTTGTCATCGACACCTCTACTTTTTCGGCAACTAGAGCGTTGAGGGTTTTGAGAACCAGTTGTTCAATTTCAAGTAATGTCATCACTAATACATGCCTTTTGCTTGCAGATTCAGGTAATGCAACCCTGATCGGGGCGCAACCCCCAAAACGAGGTGTGCCGTTGAAACATGTTCTTGTCATTGACGATGATGCCGCAATGCGGCGCCTCATCGCCGATGCATGCCCTGAAGGTAACCGCAGTCCACGATAGCAAGCAGTTTGACTATGTTCTTTCACGTGAGCCAGTCGATCTCGTGGT
>NZ_JAMYUT010000074.1:0-6666 GCF_040323235.1 Mesorhizobium sp. M0051 | reverse complement strand
GACGCTGGGGGCTCAACGTCGTGGCTGGGGACGATGAGGATCCGCAGCAGAGCTTGGCAGCTTTTCTCAGCAACATCGCCGAAGCAAGTTGACGGCGCAGGCGATCTGGCGCGGCGCGTTGTCGACATTCATGCATGGGGTAGCATCTGCTCCCATGGATCGTCCTGCCGTCATAGATCTCCCAATCCTGTTCAACCCGCTCAGCGCGGCAGGTAGGTCCCGCCGCACCATACTGGCCGGTCGCGCTCCGTCAGCCGATCGAAGCAACCTCGGCGGTAGATCAACGCTTGGCGTTCTCGCTCTCTGTATCAGCCCGAGTAAAGAACTGCTTGGTTGTCGCGGGAAGATGGTTTTTCAGCCAGTCCGCCATCGCGACTTCCTCGCGCAGGTTCTCCTCGCAAACATGCGCGCGTTCCGTTTCATCGAGCGATTTCGCAGCGGCGATAAGGATCGTGTAGGAGGCGATTTCCATATACTCGAACATATAGCTTGCAAGCGATCCCTTCATGACCTCGTCGCCAGCGATGATGCCGCTCAGCGACTGTGCCATCGCAGTCAGCTTGCCGCCGGCGTCCTTCAGCGTGGAGGACCCTTGCCCGATGCGGTCGAGGCAGGATTTGAGCCGAGTCCTGCTGTTAGGTCTCGTCGACGTGCTGCTTCGGTTGCTGAGTTCAGGATAGTTCTGGATACGGCTCAATTGCCCGTTCAGCATGGTCTCCGCCGCTCCTCCATGGCGTGAGCATCCCTGAGCCATTGGACAAGCCATTCGCGCGATTCTGACATCTCATTGCTCGTTCGTGATCCCGTTCAAGCTTGCAAACGCAGGTATTGTTCCTGAACGGCCGGGTCGCAGAACAGATGTCAGAGCCGCCGCGGCCTGCGTTGGCGGTCTCTTGCCGGTCCGTGCCGCCCTTCACCCGGGGATCGCCGGCAGTCTGGAGTTGCGGAAGCATCTCTGTAGACGACTGCGCCGTTGGCGGAGATCGTCACTGTTTCGCGTCGGCATCGCCTGCGTCCCGCGCAGCACGTGCCCCGCGAAGCTATGTCTTTGCCGAGCAGCTTCGCGTTTTGCCGTCCGTTTCGCGAACTCAACCCGTTGCTGAGGCGCCCTGAGAAGGCTCAAGAGCTCGCTCGGCGTTCTCGTCTGGAATCGCATCAAGACATCTGCCGCTTTGCGTTCATCGCCAAACGTCCACAATGTCCAGGGCCCTCGGCAGAGCCTCCATATTCGGAAACATAGCCATACGTGCGCTGAACCTTTGCTCCTTCGCGAAATGCAGGCGCATGGAACTTCAAGCCATGTCCCAGGTTACCCATGGAGTTTTGCAGCGTTCGGGATCAAGCCATGACCTCTACAGACAATTCTCCGGTTGGCATGTCATCCGCCCCCAAAAATCCGGCGGCAGCACCAGTTCAAAGAAAGCCACACCTTCGCCAGCCACGGAGAAAATCTCCGGCGCAGGTCCAGCGGCTGCGGAGCACTCAAAAGACGCCAAGGCGCCGAGGGGCGGCCGTCGGCCTGGAGCCTGTGTCAAGGATTAGCCAAACGTCATCACTAAAACAGGGATGGTGGAGCTTCGGTCTTGCTCCCAACCGGTCGCCATTCCCACAATGGCAGGAGGATTTTCTATGCAGATGATAGAAGCTGTCGTCAGCCGGGACCAGGCTCCGGTCGTCGAATTTCGCGGGGAGGGAGGCGAGTGCATCACCGTCACACTGCAGGCCGATCAGACGCTTACGGATGATGAACTCGTCGCAAAGGCAAAGGTGATGATGGTCCAGGTCGCTCAGTTCGGGAGGGACCAAACTGAGCGGCGCAGCCACAACTGACGGGGTCGCCGGCCGAACAGCTATACACTCTGGAATATCAGGACAAGGGACGGCTTCGCTCGGTGGGTGGACTGCGTATCCGAGCCTGGATGCCGTTGCCGCTGAATGTCGACGATCGACCGAGGATCTGTGGCAGGACGCGTTGCCGCGCGGCGAAGCACGATAGGATGGGCAGTAGGAGCAGCGATGCGCAAGGCGTTCTGGTTGCGAGAGTTGATTTCGCCGAACTTACGAGAGAGCGGTGATCAGGCCGGAGTTTCCCCTGACATCCGCAACGACATTGGGTGAGGTCGGTTGCCGCGGTAAAGCGGCGACGGGGCTACAAGGCCAGCCACTCGATTGGCGGGCGCGCAATCATCAGCCAGAAGATGGCGAGCACAGCCGCAAAGGCTGGAAAGCCGAAGGCAAACCAGAGCCTGAACAACTGACTGTAACGCTCAGGCGGGGGTTGATTGGACGTCGTGGCCGTTATGGCGAGATTGCGCATCTCGATCTGCATCCACACCACGGGCAGCCAGAGCAGGCCGATGGCAAGATAGAGCAGGATCGAAAGAACGATCCATCCTTCAGCAAGCGAATACCCCGCATACTGGGCGAGAGCTATCCCGGTCACAGGTTGCGCGATAACGGCCGTAGCCGTGAACAGAAAGTCGGCGAGTACGACGATGCGGGCGACAGCCGCGATGGTCCCGGCGTTACCGGTCCGGTGTGCCACGAGCATGAAAAAGGCAATGCCGGCGCCAGTCCCCAACAGCACAGCCGCACCGATGACATGCAGATACTTGAGCACGAAATAGACCATCAGCGTTCCTCCAGGATCGCCAGCGCGACAAAATGCAGAACCAAAATCGGCAGGATCTTCATCAGCGGGCCGAGCGGGTCGTTCCAGAGCTCCGGCCGCAGAATGCTCCCAGCGGTCGCATAGAAAAGCGACACCGCGATTGCACCGAAGAGACCAAGCCGGCTGGTCGGGCGCCAGGCGATCAGCACGCCGACGATCATGTCTGCCAGCGCCCCGGCGACGACGGCCGGTCCGGCCAGCGCGCCGACTGCTGTGTCAATCAGCAACTCAACTCCGCTGCGCCAGCCGGTGGTGAGGGAAATGATGCCGGTCATGATCCAGAAGAAGGGTAGCACGACGAAGATCGCCGGCTTGACGAGGTAGAGACCAGCGAACCATCGTTCCTGCACCGTGGCAGGATGAAGGCTGAGTGCGGTTGCAAGACTTGACGGTTGAATGCCGGTCGCCGCTATCCACGGCTGGGGATCACCGACCGCGCCCCGCGCGATCTCCTTTGCGGCATTGCTGCGCATCGGCGGACGCCAGCCGAGCTGAGCCGCCGCATCCCCAACCCGGTATAGGATTGCTGCGGCCCAATTGGGCAGGATGAATTCCCGGGCGCTGTCCCATCCGAACCAATGGCGGTAGCAGGCAACGACCTCGTTCATAGAAAGCGCTTCAGGCCCAGCCAGCTCCAGAGTGAGGCGCGTTGGGCTGTCGGGCCTGAGAAAGAAGAGAACGGTGGAGATCACGTCGTCTAGCTGTACGACCTGAAGACGACCAGCGTCGGGCATCACAGGCAATAGTGGCAAAGCAGCGAGACCACGAAAAAGCGCGCTTGCGCCGAACGCCGGCCTCCCCAACACAACCGAAGGGCGCAGAATGACCCAGTCGATATCGCGCGCCATCATGGCCTCATCGCCAGCAAGCTTGCTGGCGGAGAAAGCGGATGGCTGCTGGCGATCGACGCCGATAGCCGAGAAGTGGATGACCTTTTTCACTCGTGCCTGTTCACACGCGGCAAAGAGTGCCGAGGCGCCGCCTGCATGGACGTGCTGGGTATTCTCACGAAGGCTGTCCTGCAGAACGCCGGCGCAGTTCACAACGGCATCGACACCGGCAAGATGATGGATCCAGTCCTGCGCCCGCAGCGCATTTGCCATGTCTAGCAGGATGGGAGTGGGCCCTGTGAACGGGCCAACACTGGGGCGATGGAGCACACGAACGACGTCATGTCCCTCGGCCGCCAGGCGCGCGCAAAGCGCGGCTCCGATCAGACCCGACGCGCCGGTGACCAGGACCCTCATTCCGCGTGCCCGGCATTTGGCGACGCCCGCGGCTCGAGCGGTCTCGTTGCGGGGCCGGAAAGAACCTCACCAGCTTCATCGAAGCGGGACCCATGGCATGAGCAGTCCCACGTCCGGTCGACCGGATTCCACCCGACGACGCAGCCGAGATGCGTACAGATTGCGGAGCGGGCGGTGACCGTACCGTCCCGCGCCTTCCTGATCGCCAGTTGCTCTCCGTCGTGCTCGACCACACCGCCTTCTCCCAGGGCGATCTTGTTGATATCCACCGTTCTTGAACCCAGGAGCCGTTCGGCCACCAGATGAGTAGCCGTCTTGACGTTCTCCGATATGAACGTCGGCCCGCCGGCGAGCGGCTTGATACGGGTCGCGTCGAAGATCTCGGCCGCAGGATGGGGTTGGCCGAGAAGCTGCGACGCAAGGATTTCCAGTGCGACGGCGCCTTGTGTGATGCCCCAGGCGTCGAAACCGGTGGCGACGAGAAGGTCCGGTTTTGAAGAACTCGCCACGCCGACGAAGGCCATTCCGTCCACCGACCGGAAATCTTCGTTTATCCAAAGGTGCGACGGTTGGTTAATAGCGAATGTTGTCTCGAGGAAGGCCAGCATGTCAGCGACGGCGCGATCCGCAGCCTCGCGGTCTCCGGTCTTGAATTCGCCGCCGGCGGCCACAAGAAAGCGCTTGCCGTCACGGTTCGCTGTGCGAAACGAATGAGACGGGCTGCCGGCGCTGATGAACATGCCGTCCACTGTTGCATGTTCGGCCAGTGATGCTGCCGCGACCGGATGCGCAAATGGGAAGGCCTTGGCAAAGAAGAGTCCGTCTCCGATGATGGGCATCTGCGTGGTGACGATGACCTTACCGGCGGTCACAATACCGCCAGCCAGAGTCAACTGATAAGGCCCGTCGCCTGCAATCTCAACAACGCGGCTGTTCTCGAAAACGGAAATGGTGCTCTCGCTCACCAGGCGGGCCAGCCCGCAAATATAAAGATACGGGTCGAATTGATATTGGCCCGAAAAACGGAGCGCTGCCGTCGCCCTCACGGGCAGCTCCGCATCGGACAGGAATTCGGCGGGCAATCCAAGCGATGCGGCGGCGTCGGCCTCACGGCGTAACCTATCCGCCTGTTGTTCGTCTTCAGCATAGATGAAGGCAGATTTGGCTTCCAGCTTGGCCTTATCCACCATAAGGGAGCACTGTGCAGCGATCTCCTCCTTGGCCTTTTCATTCGCGTCGGCGTAAAGCTTCGCGCCTTCGCGGCCGAAATTGCGAATGAGGGAAGCGTATTTGAGCCCATGCTGGGATGTGACCTTGGCGGTCGAGCGGCCGGTGGCCTGCTGGCCGATCTGGCGCGCCTCAAGAACCGCGACCTTCAGACCCGAGCTACGCAGCAGACAGGCAGTGTGCAGGCCCACGATGCCCGCGCCGACGATTACGACTTCGAAGTCATGGTTGCCCTGCAAGGCGCCGAATGAAATCTCGGGCTCTCGATCGAGCCAAAACGGGACCGGCTTCATCGACCAGGTCCTCTCTCTCGCCTTTCCAAGACTGACAGTTCGGCGTCCGAAGGCCTGCCGAACGCTTCGGCTTCGGCGGCTTCCAACTCGCTGAGCGATTTCGCGAGCACGGTACCCCACACCATGTGCGCAGCGATCATCAGCAGATTCCTCCCTGCAGGATGACGCCATGCGGGGGCAAGAATTCGCGCTGCAGGAATCCAACCCAGATAACTGGCCGCCCACACGCCGAGGCCAAAGAGTGTGCCGCTGCCGCGACGCCGAGGCAAAATGGCGAAAACAGCGCCAGTCATGGCGCCGAAGCCGAAGTGAGCCAACAGAGTATTCGCTCGCGCCTGCCCTTCATCGCCCCCGAAGTTCAGGCGATCGACAATTTCGCGGGGCGGCAACGGGTAGCGACTCGTCTCGTTCAGCAACCCATGGGACCGCCGCATGGCACTGGTCATCGCCACCGATGCCGCAAGGCCGGCCAGAGCTCCCAACATCATATGTCGCAACAGCATTCTCCTGACGCAATCTGTCCAACGGAATTGCGGGTTGATTGTTCCTTGGGGTGTATTTCGATCGGGAACGAACAAGCTCACGCGTGACAAATGGGACGTCCGGAGAAGCCGTAGCAATGGGGCTGATGATGGCGTCTCACTGCTGAAGCGGTCGACCTCTTAGGAATGCCTCCGCAAGATCCGACAATTTCGGCATGCGTACGCCGAGCCGTTCGGCGTCTCCATAAGCGGTGAACCGTCCTATCCAAGCACGTCGGCGACGATACCCAGCCTGCGCGCTTCATCGGCATGAATATAGCAGTTGGTGGTCGCCCGTCGGTAGAGCTCGTCGGTAATGAGAGAACTGCCCTCGACTAATTCCTTGAAGCCCTCAATCTCTAGCTGTTCGGCCGTTTCGAGCAGGGCGAGCTGTTCGCGCGCGATCTGAATGCACGATTTCATGGGGCGGTTCAGTTCAAGGCTGGTCTCCATGCCCCTTTCATGGAGGAATACGGATACCGCTCCTCGCCAATGAGGGTGGAGCTGGCCAACCGGGAGAGCCATTCGAGTTGGCGCGAGTTCGTGACAGGGCTTAAGAATCGCGGGCTCGCCGGCGTCGAGTTCGTCGTCTCCGACGACCATTTGGGGCTCAGGGCGGATTGCCAAATGGCAGGCCAAATATCCGAAGCTGGTCAACTGGGTGGAGGACAACATCGAGGAGACGCTGAGCTTCTATCGGCTGCCGC
>NZ_JAMYUT010000073.1:0-6875 GCF_040323235.1 Mesorhizobium sp. M0051 | reverse complement strand
CCGCTGTTCCTTCGGCAAGTCACCTCGGTTCATCGCTCATGGCGACAAGATTCCACAGCACGACCCGATCGACGCCTGCTGCTCATGGCCCGGTCGGAGTGTCTATGCATGTCACCGGATTCCCCCAAAAAGCTCTAAAGCCTTAATTTGGTCCTCAGCGCATCGATGCGCTTGGAAGCCTCAGCCTTACTGAGGTCGTCGGCAAAACTTTGTTCGTCGCCCGCCTGCTCACAAAGCGTCTTCAGGTAGGAAGCTTGGGCCGGCGTCATCGGGTCGTCACCGCTAGTCCATTCATCAGGGGCCTTATTGATGCTTTCGCTTTTGGCGCGGTCCGAAGGTTGCATGGCGCTCTCCTCACGTCAGAATGACGAAACGCATTTTGATCTGCTTTTGTTCCTGCGCACGGCAGCCCGGACGCGGGATAAGGAGGGCGTTGGTCAGGCCTTCGAAAGCGGACGGTTGCCGAAGGACCAGAGGCTTCCCGCTGCCAGGACCGCCACTATGACGCCTACGATCACATGCGCCCACAGGGCCGCTGCCACGGCCGAAAAACCGAGGACCCAAGGCGAGACCAATGTGCACAGCCCAACCACGATGTTTGCCCATTCCTCGTATTCGTGGATCGCAACCAGCGCACCCACGGCGATCAGGGCGATCACCGCACCGGCGATCCAGGCGTTCCAGGCCGCATAGGCTTCAGCCGCAAACCCGAGATACCAGGGCGATATTGCTAGCGCGATTCCGGCGACCAAATTGACGATGTCGATCACCGGACGATTTTCAGATTTCAGCCATTTCTGCATTGTTCATCCTCCTTTCGTGACATGGTCAGTGAACCGTCCTCTGGTTGAGAACGGGCGCGGCGGCCGAGGACTGTCCGTGGTCACCGCGAAGCTTTCTTCACCTGCCGGGCCCAATCACGCGGAACCAGCCGGCCAGAAGGAAAGGCTCGACCTCGTCGGGCCGGAAGCGGTTGCCGGCGATCTCGCGCATGGCGGTTCCACTGGCATCGTCGCTTTGTCGGGCAAGGCTCGGCGCCCCGGCTGAGCGCACGGCCCGCTGCGGCGACGGCCAGCGCAAAACGGTTGGGAACGGCATTTTCACAATCGAACACGATGATCGGATCCATAGCGTCACCTCACATTGCCTTCTGCTTTTGTTCCGAGATCGAAACGGTCAGGTTCGCTGCCGTCATCCGTGGTTCCAATGCGAGCAGCGCCTGTTCCACTTCGTCGAGCCGGGTCGGACGTGCGTTTTCCGGCATTCCCTCGGATGTTGCGAGATCGACCAGATACTCATTCCACGCCCAGTTGCGCAGGACGGCGCGTTTCTCTTCGACGGTCAAAAGGGGGTCGACGACGACTTCTATCGGCGAGGCAAAAAGTGGCTCCGGGTCCGTCAATGCGGGCCGATAATGCGACGCCTGCGAAACAGCGTCGTAACTGGTCTGTAGCAACGCCAACTGGAGGCGGTTCCAGACAAGATCCGCGCCGGGCTGCAGCCGCTTCTCAGCATCGGAAGGTTCGACAATGGATTTTTCGGCCGCCGGGCTTCCTTGAACCCTGTACGCGAGGCCCTGACGTTCGGCATAGTCGATGGCCGCCTGAGCCGTCGAAAAATCGAGCTCCACTTGGGTCAGGGTGTCACAGCTTCCGGTGTAACCCATCAGGGGCTCGATGACGGGTGCGATACGCCGCTCGAACACCAGCCGCCATCCTTTCGGTCGCGCACGGCCCGAGCTCATGACCGACCGGCAAGGCTGGTAGATCCGCGCGACCGCATCAGGCGGGAACTCGGATCTGCCGAATGACAGCGCTCGCCCGCAGTTGTCGTTTGCCGGGCCGAGACTTTCTACGACTGGTGTGACTTCACTTGCTTGCTTCGGCATCATTCGTCCCTCCCGTGGAGCGAAGGATGCGCCGGAGGCAGTTAGGTACCGCCTCCGGCCTGCTCTGTGCGTCAGTGGGTGATGGGGATACGCTTCACCTTCGACTGCGCATTCGGGTTCTTGGGCAGCGTCAGGGTCAGGATGCCATTGGCAAAGGACGCCTTGACCTTGTCGTCCTCGACTTCATAGCCGAGGGGGATGCGCCGCTCGAAGTGGCCGTAGAATCGCTCGGAATAGCCTTTCTCCTCGGTCTCCGACCGCTTCTCGCCACGCAGGGTCAGCATGTCCTCATCGAGCAGGACTTCAATGTCCTTCTCTTCCATGCCGGGAACCTCGGCGGTGACGCGAAGCTCATTATCCGACTCCGAGATCTCCACCTTCGGCCAGCCGCCATCGAAAGGCGAAAGCTGCCCCGCAGTAGGCAAGCGCGTCTCGAAGCTCCTCAACACGTCATCGAAGAGCCTGTTCACCTCGCGGTGAAGCGAAAGAAAGGGATCGCCACCGCTATAGATGCTCGGGGCCTGGTTGTTGTTACGGCCCCACGGGATAAGGTCACGCATATTCATCTTCGTTCACCTCCACGTTCAACCGCGCGGCACCGGACGATTGCCGGTGCCTGACGCTTCTGATTCACGATGACTTCAGGCCGCGCTCTTTTCGGCTTCGATCTGCCGCGGCGCTGCCTTTGCCGTGCTGCCGGCGATGGCGATCCGGCGCGGTTTCATCTCTTCGGGAAGCTCGCGCTTGAGATCGATGTTCAGCAGCCCATTGTTCAGGCTGGCGCCGACGACCTTCACATGGTCGGCCAGTTCGAACCGACGCTCGAAAGCGGGCCCGGCAATGCCGCGATAGAGGTACTGGCCATTGTCCTCGCCAGGTTGCGACCCACTCACAATCAACAGGTTAGGCTGATGAGTGATTGTCAGCTGATCCTGCGAGAAGCCGGCGACCGCCATGGTGATGCGATAGTCGTCCTCACCAGCCTTGGCGATGTCGTAGGGCGGCCAATTGTCTGTCGCAGTGACGCGGCTCGCATTTTCCAGCATGTCGAAGACGCGGTCGAAGCCGATGCTGGACCGGAACAGGGGGGCAAAATCAAGGTTTGTCCTCATAGCCATATCCTCCTTTGAGCAACATGGTTTGCAACAAGGCCTAGGATCGCCTTGAAGCCTCCTAGGCTCTACCGGCCCCATCTGGCGACCGGCAATTAGCTATTTATAACAGGGCCTTGTGGCTTCAAGAGGGCGCATAGGAAAATTTTCAGCGAGCAGTGAAATTTCTTCGATGCCCGGTAGATTTCGGATCATAAGGCCGAAGGCTAGTGTCCATATATGAAACAAATTCGAAAACCACGCCCCAAGCGATTTTCCAGCCTTCCACCTCCAGCATTGCGCCCCTCCAAGTTGGATAATGGGAAAGCCGCGCCATTCCGTGTACGGCTGGTAGCGGTCATTCATCGTTTGTGAGACAGTCAGGCAATCAAGCCAAGTTTGAAGGACGGCAAATGCCACTGCGACGCTATGGCGGAGCATTCGACGCCGCTGATCTGGCCCTGCTAAAGCGAGTGTTCGACCAAATATCCAAGGAGCGCTTCCTCGCCAAGAAAGACGTGGCGCAGATGGAAGCACTCGCCGAGGAAGTCGTCAACGCTTTCCAGAACGGGATCACAGATGAAGCGGACCTATTGAAGGCCCTTTCTAAGCAGCGCCGCAGAGGTCGGCGAATTTCAAACTGAGACACTACCGGCTGCGCGATGGCGGCGGTTCATGTCTGCTGAGTGCGCAGGTGCGAGCAAAGCAAGGAGGAGTGCCAGGCTGGCGCGACGTGAGCGCCGCAGCACCGTTCGTGATCGTCTCTTAGCTTCCGATCTGGCTAGCCCACCAAATTTCGTGGTGTGGGAGGTGCCGATACGGAGGCGCCGAGCATCGCCAGGTGGGAGCAGGTCAGCAGATGGCCCGAGCCGATCGCTGTCCTGCGTGGTTTCGATGGAAGGAAATTTCACGCTGGCGGGGCCCTCCGAGAGAAATGAGTTCGGCATTCGCCATTCGCTACGATTTCGCGCAACCAAGTCAGTTTGCCAGCATTATTAAGAAAAAGCACCGCAGGAAACCCATGTTGCACCATAGCATGCCTCGGGAATTTGAGATCGGTGACGAAGTGGCGCTGACCAGTACGGTGATCACGGGCGCGCTAGAGTAAGCATCCCATCATATAACCATCCCTATGCGATCGATCCGCCACCTAAAACCCGAGCAGGAGATAAGGTCGTTCTCGTTGGGGATGTTACTCGCGTCGATCGCGAAGCCGATAAATTGACGGTGCGAATTGATTGCGGAGGCCTGATTACTGTCGACAAGGCTGCGATTACCAGGCTGAAGAAGCACCGCCGAGCTGGAGCGGGTTGAAGCTGGGCAGGGAAGTTTCTGCGCACGATGCGCTCGCCAAATTCCGCCGTGAACGGCACGTCCTGATCGGATTCCGGCAACGCACGATGGAAAGGGCAATCCCGCCGCTCGAAGCCTCGCCAATGACGGCCGATAGGTGCTTATCAGCTGTCCGCAGCATGAGCTTGAGGCCAGCAAGGGATACCACGAATCTGTTATGCCGTTCGAGCGTCGCGGCAACCGTCTACCAGTCTTGCCTGCCATACCACTCGTCAATGTCCCGGCGAACCTGATCCTTCTCCAGGCCGTAGCGCTCCTGAATGATGCCTTCAAGTTGGTCGCGTTTACCGCCGATGCGGTCTAGGTCGTCGTCCGTAAGTTTGCCCCACTGTTCCTTGACCTTGCCCTTAACCTGCTTCCAATTTCCTTCGACGCGGTCCCAATCCATGGCAGTGATCTCCTGGTTTCCGAAATGAAAACGTTATCCGGTAAGAGAAGTTCCTGCTGATTTTGAAACGCGGGCTCACATAGGTACCGCGCCGTGCTTGCCACCAGCACGATCGTTACGCGCGAAAGGCCTTTGCGATCCCTCATGACGCTGCAGAAATCCGTGCCCAAATCACTGGCTGTCGGTTTCACCGTGATCTGGCCGATATCTCAGGAAAACACCAATCGGAGGTTCCAGAGTCTTGTGGGCTTGCTGGACAAGGAGAACTTCACCGTCAAGATCGCTGCTTTCGCCGTCTGACTACATAGGTTCTTTGTTCTAGACGTCGAATGCCACGCCACGCGGCATTGTGGGTGGTTGATAAGTTGTTGAATGACCGCGCTTGGGTCGTGTCCCCGTAAGTGGTGTAGCTCGGCGGTAGCAAAAGCTGCTCGCGAGCGCGCCCTCGATGGCGCTGTAGGGAGCGAGCGGCTTTGCGGTGGTCATCGGCGCTTTCCGGTAGGGTCTGGTTGCGACACCAACCTTTGACCGGAAGGACTACCGATGACCGACGACATGATGAACCTGCGCGCTCGTGGAGAAGACACCCGACACCGATCTGTTGCGTGAGATGATCGGCTTTGCCGCCGAGCGTCTGATGGAGATGGAGGTGGGCGCCGCGACGGGTGCTGCCTATGGCGAGAAGAGCCCACTTCGGACGGCCTAGCGCAACGGTACCGCGACCGGGACTGGGAGACTCGCGCCGGCACGGTCGAGCTGCGCATCCCGAAGCTGAGGAAGGGCTCCTACTTCCCGGGCTTTCTCGAACCGAGACGCATGGCCGAGAAGGCGCTGACCGCAGTGATCCAGGAAGCCTATATACAGGGCATCTCGACACGCTCGGTCGACGACCTGGTCAAGGCGATGGGCATGAGCGGCATCTCCGAGAGCCAGGTCTCTCGGCTGTGCGAGGAGATCGACGGCAAGGTGAAGGCCTTCCTCGACCGGCCGATCGAAGGCGACTGGCCATACCTGTGGATCGATGCGACCTACCTGAAGGTGCGCCGTGGCGGCCGCATCGTCTGCGTCGCCGTCATCATCGCCGTCGGCGTCAACGCGGACGGCCGGCGCGAGGTGCTTGGCATGGAGATCGGCACCTCGGAGGCCGAGCCGATCTGGACGGAGTTCCTGCGCAAGCTGACCCGTCGCGGCCTGCGCGGCGTCAAGCTCGTCGTCTCCGATGCGCACGAAGGCCTCAAGGCGGCCGTCACCAAGGTGCTCAGCGCGACATGGCAGAGGTGCCGCGTCCACTTCATGAGGAACGTGCTGGCCCATGCCGGCAAGAGCGGCCGCAGGGTCGTCTCAGCCTTCATCGGCACCGCTTTCGCCCAGGAGACGCCCGAGGCCGCGTCCGTACAATGGCGCACCGTCGCCGACCAGATCCGGCCGAAGGTGCCGAAATTGGCGACAATCATGGACGACGCCGAGCCCGACGTGCTGGCCTACATGACCTTCCCTAAGGAACATCGCGCCAAGCTCCACTCGACGAATCCGATCGAGCGTCTCAACGGCGAGATCAAGCGGCGCACCGAGGTCGTCGGAATCTTCCCGAACGACGATGCGATCGTGCGCCTCGTCGGCGCCCTGCTGCTCGAACAGAACGATGAATGGGCCGTCCAGCGCGCAAGATACATGACACTGGAAACGATGTCGCAAATGAGCGATGATCCTCTGATCAGCTTGCCAGCCGTGGCGCGCTGATCAGCCCGGCCAATGCCGGAGAGCACGGCGACCAAAGCCGTCAGCTACACCACTCCCAGGGACACGATCCGCGCTTGCGTCAAGAGAGGCTCTCCTTGGCCGCAAGCTTATGCGGGTAGCGGTGCGAAGGCGGTTTTGATTCATAGGAGCGTTTTGTGTGCTCTTTCGAACCGCGCCGGATATCGAACCCCGCCCTTGCGGGTTCAGGAATCCCGGCTCGGAAAGCCGGGCGTCCAATCGTCCTGTGCCGAGAAGCCGCTCACGCGGGGTCGCGTGCTTTGCGGCGCCGGTCCAGGCGAGCGACTGCGGATTTGCCTGTGGTCGAGGAAACAATGGTTGGAACAGAAGAGGCATTCGCCAGTTTGCTGGCATGCAGTCGGTGTTCGAACAAATTGCGCGGTCGCTGAAAAAGCGG
>NZ_JAMYUT010000072.1:0-7224 GCF_040323235.1 Mesorhizobium sp. M0051 | reverse complement strand
TGCTGGCGACAGCCAGGCTGCGACTTTGACTAGCGGCGCGCAAAGGCCCTTCGGCGACTGTAGCAGACGCCGGGATGGACGGTGCGAGCGTGTCGGTGCGCAGCGTGTCATGAGGTGTCTGGCCAGGTCGGGGCCTTGCGCGGGATCGGGCCGAGCGAGGCCATGGCGCCGCCGCAGCCCGGACAGATGTCCAGGGAGTGCCCTGTGAGACAGCGGTAACGCTGGCGATAGTCGGCGGTCGGGTCCGGCGTCGGCGGCGTGGGCGCCGCCAGAAGAAGACGGCACTGGGCGAGCTTGGCGACGCGGTGGCCGTTGGCGAGGAGGCCGTAATGGCGGATGCGATGGAATCCGTCTGGAAGAGCGTGCAGCAGGAAGCGCCGGATGAACTCGTCGGCGCTTAAGGTCATGAGCTTGTGTTTGGACTTGTCGTGGTGGCGATAGTCCTTCCAGCGGAAGCTGACCTTTCCCTGGTCCAGGCTCACGAGGCGGCTGTTGGCGATGGCGACGCGATGGGTGTAGCGGCCCAGATAGGCGAGGACCTGTTCGGGACCGCCGAACGGGGGCTTGGCGTAGACGACCCATTCGATGCGCTTCAGTCCAGTCAGTTGGGCGCAGAAAGTGGCAGGGTCGGCCAGGCTGGCGAGATCGCTGAAGAAGCGAAGCTGGCCGGCGTCGAAGGCGTCCTGCAGGCGCCCCAGGAATAGCCGCCTGAACAGACGCGACAGAACCCGCACGGGCAGGAAAAATCCCGGCCGGCAGGCGATCCATCGCTGGTCCTCGGCCTTCGCCGTGGCAGGATCGAGCGACAGGCCGCCGCCCGGCACGACGCAGTGGACATGCGGATGATGGTGGAGATTTTGAACCCAAGTATGAAGCACGGCGACCATGCCGATCTCGGCGCCCAGATGCCTGGGATCGGCCGCCGCCACCCTCAAGGCTTCGGATGCGGCCTTGAACAGGATCGTATAGACCGCCGCCTTGTTCTGGAAGGCGATCTCAGCGATCTGGGCCGGGACGGTGAAGACCACGTGGAAGTATGGGACCGGCAGCAGCTCAGCCTGCCGCTCGGCCAGCCACTGGGCGCGAGCTAGGCCCTGGCACTTGGGGCAGTGACGGTTGCGGCAGGAGTTATAGGCTTGCCGCACGAGACCGCAGTCGGCGCAGTGTTCGGCGTGACCGCCCAGGGCCGCGGTCCGGCACGCCTCCACCGCGGCCATAACCCGGCGCTCGACACGCCCGAGATGGCCGGCATGGTCGCGGCGATAATCAGCCCCGTGACGGTGGAATACATCCGCCACTTCCAGATCCGGGCGCATGGCGCGCGGCTCAGCCGGGCGGCGTGATCTCCATGCGGAGTTGGTCAAAAGGACTGGCAGTCCGGCCGATCACAGCCGTTGAGACCTGGGCGTATAGTGTCGTCGTCGCCAGGCTGCGATGGCCCAGCAGCACCTGAATGATCCTTATGTCCGTGCCGGCTTCCAAAAGGTGGGTGGCGAAGCTGTGGCGAAGGGTGTGCACCGTCACCCGCTTCTCAACGCCCAGGAACTCGCAGGCTGCTCGACAGGCGATCCCTAAGGTCTGTGGGTGGATCGGGCCGCGGCCATCGCGCCGAGGAAATAGCCATCGCCCCGGCTTGGTCAACCGCCAATAGACGCGCAAAATCTCCAGCAGCTGCGGCGACAGCATCACATAGCGGTCCTTGCCGCCCTTGCCCTGCTCGATGCGAATGATCATCCGGCTGCTATCGATGTCCGTCACCTGCAGACGCGCCGCCTCCGCGGCGCGTAAGCCCACCGCATAGGTGGTCATCAGAGCGACCCGGTTCCTCGTCCCCTTCACGGCCTGCAGAAAGCCGACCACCTCATCGGCGCTCAGCACGATCGGTAACTTGCGCGGCGTCCTGGCGTAAGCGATCCGCTCAGGCAGATCAGATCGACCAAGCGTCACGCCGTAGAAGAAACGCAAGGCGCAAACGGTCTGGTTCAACGCGCCCCACGAGACCCTTCGGCCCACCAAGTGGGCCTGATAGGCGCGCACTTCTTCATATCCCAGTTGATCGGGTGATCGTCCAAAAAATCGACTGAACTTCGCCACGTGATGCACGTAGGATCGCTGGGTCTCCGGTGACAAATTGCGGATCGTCAGATCTTCAATCATCCGCTGACGCAGAGGGCTTATCTGGGCCATCTGGGGTTCTCCTGTCTGGAAGGGTGGCTCGACACCAAATCTTCTCAGACAGGGACCTCCTCAGGCCAGACCCGCGCATCAGCTACCGCGGTAGCGGTTTAGTTCAATCAGATTTGCACGCCTAAGGGAATCCCACGCCGATTCAGCCTCAATTCATTCCGCTCTAGCGGCGCTAATTCAAGTCGAAGGTGATAGATTTGCACGAGTTCCTGAATATCCGGATCAGTGATGATCGTGCCGACGCCGTGGACGGATTCGACCAGGCCTTCGGATTCCAGCCGCGCCAGCACCCGGCGTACAGGCGTACGGCTGGTGTCGAATTCCCGGGCCAATTCTTCTTCGGACAGCCGACTGCCCGGTGTGTAGTCTAAGAGACATATTCGGTCGCGCAAAGTATTGTAGATCCAGTCAAAGCGGCGCCGCCGAGGCCGACGTGGCGCGCCGACGATGCGACCTCCTTCGCGCTGGAAGTCCAGCACTTCGCAATTTTCGATGATATCAACCCCATGGCCGCTCGCGGCCCGCGCGTAGCCCCAGGCGACCGCGTCGTGCCGCGCGGTACCGGCCCGGCGCTGCAGCAGAGCTGCGGAACGAGGTCGCAGCGGATCCACAGTCGGTATCAGCGGCGTTTAGCTGCCGATGGCAGGCAGGCCTGTCCGGATCATCGTTGTGGCTCAGCGGTTCCACTGCGGCGCAGTCTTGTGCGGTCGGCGGATCTTCCGAGCGTTTCGACGGGGAGTTGTGGTGCCATGGGCGAACTACCCGGCTCGACCGAAGCGTGCACCACCTTGGGCTTCCCTGGGCGGCAAGGCCTGCGACCAGCTTCGCCAAGAAGGTTGATGCTGCCGGTGAGCATACTGCGCATCGTGCGTCGGCGCGGTAGTCCGCGCTTTGTCGCGCCGAGCGTGATCGGGAATACGATTGGGCGTGGCGGAGAAATCAACGCTGTGGGACGATCATCTGCGACCTTGAGCGGTGCAAGACCATCGCCTTGTTGCCCGACCGTGAGCCGGCGACGGCCCAGGGCCTGGCTCACAGACCAACCGCAGATTGGCGTTGTCGCCCGAGACCGCGGCGGCGGCCACGCTCTTGCGGCCGCGCCGAATTGCGATCCACGTCCTCCCTTTCGCGCACGGATATCCGGCGGTGTGATCGACCTGGTATCACCAACTGCACTCAATCGAGGATGAGGCCTTCCCCACGGTCAGTGAATTTCGCGTATGCCACACTTCGTGGAGAACCAAGTTAAGTCGGATCAGCTACGTTCCTACCGAAGCTCTGACCAATCAGCGCAAACAATCCGGCTCCACAGATCACGGCTGCCCCCACGACGGTAGTGAATCTCGGCACTTCGTCGAAGAACAGATATCCCCACAATGGAACCCACATGATGGCGCTGTACTCGAAAACGGCGATGGTCCCTGCTGGGGCAAGTCGGTAGGCTTGGGCAAGCAATGTCATTCCGGCAGATGCGATTACGCCGCAGCCGGCCATCAGCAGCGTATCGTTGAGCGTTGGCCAGACCCATGGGCGCATAAGGAAGGCGAGACTTGGGTCACCAGCATCTTCAAGGCCACTTGAACTCACGAGAGCGGCCAACACGGGCGCGCAAACGAGGAAGGCCAAATTCTGATAGAATGTGATAACCGCAGCGGTTTCGGTGTCGCCAAGTTTCCTCGCCAGGATCTGGGCCAACGAGTACAGGACGGCAGCCGAGAGCGTTAACGCATATGCCCATTCGAAGGCTGCAAGACCCGGTCTTAACGTTATGATCACGCCGATAAAACCTACCGCCAGAGCCATAAAGGTGGTCTGGTGAGGTCGCTCTCCGAGGAAAAGAATTCCGAGTCCCGCAATGACGAGTGGAGCGACAAAAAAAAGCGCGATAGCATCGGCCAGAGGCAGTGCTGCGATCGAAAGATAGTAGCAAAGGTATGCGCCTAGGAGGATCACTGCACGAATTGTCAGCAGCCCGAAACGCTTTGAAAGAAGGGATCGAATACTCCCGGTCGCGCGCACCAACGCCAGCAGTATGGGCAATGCTACAATTGATCGAACCGTTATCGCTTGGGTGACCGAATACTTGTCCGAGAGTCCTTTCAAAATCGCGTCCTGCAGCGAGAAGATGAGAACGCCCAGGCAGAGAAAGCCTGTAGCTGCTAGGGAGTTCTTCTGCATGGAGTCCTCCGCGTGAGACGACGCAGCCAGCGCCGATTCGGTGGTCTCGATCGGGCCTGCAAGTAATCCACACGTTACCCCCCGCCCCACGGCCAGACGCTATCATCTGCGACAGGCCCGACAGCCGCTCAAAATACTCATCTGCCGCACGACATTATTTCGACTGTCGGCTGAACCTACCGGATAAAGCAGGTGGCACCCCCAGCTTGAACTCGCAAACGCGCGGACTTGCCACCTTCGCTCTCGGAAGGATAACGCCGGATGGCGCAAGTTAGCTAGGATGGCCGCTTCTTGACCGAATCTGGCGGTTTTCCGCTTCGGTGCAGGCTTGAGGTCTCTCTCCAAATCGTGTCCGGGTGAATCGTTGATAAACGCGACACCGTGCAGGGAAATGTCACGCCCCGGAGATCAGGGCAGGAATGGCCAAAGCCTCACCCGCCCTCGTCAAGGATGGAGAAACAGTAACGGCCATGGGCGTCAAGATCGACGGAGTAGCTCAGGCGGTCGAGTATGTGGTTGTCCTGATCGAACGTAACAATCCGCGGCTTCAGCGAGGTGATATGCGCCTCGTCCAGATAGATGGAGTTGCAGACAATGATCTGATCGCCGGGCTGGCAAGTGCGGGCAGCCGCTCCGTTTAGAATACAGCAACGTGAGCCGCGCTCGCCCAGAACGACATAGGTCGAAATCCGCGCGCCGGAATTCTTGTTCCATATCTCCACGAATTCCATGGGCAGGATCCCGGCTTCTTCGCAGTGGTCAGGGTCGAGCGTTATCGAACCGTGGTAGTTGAGGTTCGCTTCGGTGACGTGGATGCCGTGCAGCTTGCCGGCGATTAATTTTCGCATTGGTCTGTCGTCCTATCCATCATGAATGACCAGTCCGTTGGGCGGCCTGTTGCTCGGCTAAATTCCGACGACGAGTGCACCGCCGCTGAGACCCGCACCCGCCGCCGCCAGAAGAAGCTTCTCGCCCTGCCGAAACGGCTCCGCCTGATGAGCCAGCGACAGGGACAGTGGGATCGTCGCGGCGGAAGAGTTGCCGTATTTGGCGATCGTCTTGACGATCGCTTGGTCCGCTATGCCGAGGTTCCTGCCGACGGCATCGAAGATGCGGGCATTGGCCTGATGCGGCACGAACCGGCCGACATCCTGTGATCGCACTCCGGCTGCGGCAAGCGCGCTTCTCGAGCAATCGGTCATCATCTCGACAGCCTTGGCGAACACTTCGCGGCCGTCGGTCATTGTCATTCGGGTTCGCCCGAGATCCAAGCCGTCATGAAACGGCTTGTTGCTTCCTCCCGCGGGAATCTGGATCAGCCCGTAGCGCGAGCCGTCTGAATCCACCGAGGCACCGAGAATGCCCCGATCCGGGTCCTCGCAAGGACCGATCACCAGGGCGCCGGCGGCATCGGCGAAAAGGACCGAACTGGCGCGTTCGGCCGGATTGATACGGCGGCTGAGGATATTGGCGGCAATGACAAGGGTCGATTTGCCATGCAGGCGGGTGAATCCGTCCGCGAACATCAGCGCATAGATGAAGCCGGCGCAAGCGCCGGTCAGATCGACCGCACCGGCGCGGCTCAGTCCCAGCTGATGCGCGACCAGCGGCGCGCTGGGCGGCAGAAGGTGGTCGGGCGTCGAGGTTGCGAGCAACAGCAAACCGATGTCGCCGCGGTCAATACCGGCGTTCGCCAATGCCATGTCGCCGGCCTGCGTGGCAAGACCAGACAGCGTGTCGTCATCCGTTGCCCAGAAGCGCGAACGGATTCCGGTGCGCCGTTCGATCCAGCCAGGTTCGAGCCCGAGATTGCTCTCGATCTCGGCATTCACCACTTTGCGCCCAGGCGCATGATGGCCGAACCCGAGAATGCGCGACGACCTGCTCATGGCCTGGAGCCGAAACGTGCGCCGGCCTCCTCGATGGCGTCATAGAGCCCGTCCAATTCGCCGCCAGTGATGCAATAGGGCGGCATAAGATAGAGGACATTGCCGAGCGGACGGATAAGCAGCCCCCGGTCGAGGAAGAACGCGCGCAGCTTCGGTCCGATCTCGGCGAGATAACCTGCGGAATCGGCTCGAAGGTCGAGCGCTGCGATCGTTCCCGTCGACCGGCAGTCGGTGAAGTACGGATTGTCGCGAAAGCGTTGCAGTCCGGCGACGTGCATCCCGCTCAAGGTCGCGATCCGCTCGGCCACCGGCTCGTCACGCCAGATCTCGACATTGGCGAGTGCGGCAGCACAGGCAATCGGATTGGCAGTGTAGGAACTCGAGTGGAAAAACGTCTTCTTCCGGTCCGTCGAATAGTGGGCCTGGAAGATAGCATCGGTGGCAAGCGTGGCGGCCAGCGGGATGGCGCCGCCGGTCAGGCCTTTCGAGGCGCATAGAATGTCCGGCGATATGGACGCCTGCTCGCAGGCGAACATGGTTCCGGTGCGGCCCCAGCCGGTCATCACCTCATCGGCGATCAGCAGCGTGCCGGAGGTTTTTGCGATGTTCTTCAATTCGGCCAGTACCCAGGCCGGATACATCAGCATGCCGCCGGCGCCAAGCACCAGCGGCTCGACGATCAGGGCGGCGGCGCGTTGGTCGCGGCTCACGGCCTCGAAACGATCCAGCGTCTCTTGTTCGCGCCCCGCTGCCGGAAAGGGGATGGTGTCGACCTCGAACAGCCACGGTTCGTAGGCAGCGTTGAACACGCTCCGGGCGCCGACGCTCATCGTGCCGATCGTGTCGCCATGATAGCTGTGATCCATGACGACGATGCGCGAGCGCGGGGCGCCGATGTTGCGGAAATAACCGAGCGCCATCTTCAGCGCTACTTCGACCGAGGTCGAGCCACTGTCGGAATAGAACACCC
>NZ_JAMYUT010000071.1:0-7806 GCF_040323235.1 Mesorhizobium sp. M0051 | reverse complement strand
AAACCCATCGCCAGCAAGATGCGAAGAGCCAGATGGAACAGAGACTTCCTCTTCCAGCTCTTTACTCATATGCGATAGCCCTGCCTCAAGGGGGGAGATCACCCCTACCCAGCGCGGCAACCGCTGCAACAATCCGCGCAAACGCTTCCGCCGCTGCCGGCACTGTCGTCCGGGCGCGCAGGAAGCTGTGCACCAGCCTCGGCTCCTCGTGCCACCACGCCTTGCCGCCGGCGGCAATAATGCGGTCGCGGTAGGTCTCGCCGTCCGACGATAGTGGGTCGCATTCGGCAGTGACGATCACGGTTGGCGGCAGGCCGGAGAAGTCGGTGTCGCGCAAAGGCTGGAGGGTCGGATCGTCGGGCGACTGCCGCCTGGCAGAGCGGACGTCGCGGTAGAAGGCAATGTCGGCCACGGACAGCAGCGGCGCTTCGGCGTGCTCGACATAGGAGCCGGCGGCCTGGTCGCCGCCGAGGTCGGGATAGATCAGCACCTGGCCGATGGCGGCGCCGCGGCGGGTCGCCTGCGCCACTCCAGCCGCGAGATTGCCGCCGGCGCTTTCGCCGCACAGCACCAGCGGCAGGTCGGTGGCGGCGGCCGCCCATTCGAAGGCGGTGACGGCATCGTCGAAGGCTGCGGGGTGCACATGCTCCGGCGCCAGCCGGTATTCGACCGACAGCACGTCGAAACCGGTGCCGGCGCAGAGCTCGGCGCAGATGTCGTCATGGCTGTCGAGCCCGCCGAGGATGAAGCCGCCGCCATGAAAGTAGACCACCATCGCCTTCGGGGCCGCGCCGGCAAGCCGGTAGCGGCGGATCGGGATGTCGCGGCCGGCCGCGGCGATCAGGCTGTCGCTGGCCGTGACGCCGGGCGGGCGGCCCTGATGGAAGGCACGGCTCATCCGGTCATAGACGGCGCGCTGCTTGTCGATCGGCAGGCCGAGGATCTCGGGCGGATACCAGGCGTTGACCGCGTCGATATAGGCCCAGAGCTCTGGGTCGAGCCGGGTTTCGTATTTGCCCCGAGTCATGCTTTCGGCAGTCATAGGTCTGCGTAGAGCGCGGCCGCGTTGTCGAAGGTGAAGCGCAGCGGCACCGAGCCTTCGACCTGCCAAGCGGTGACGGTCTCGCCGGCCAGCAGCCGGCAGGCGCCGTCGGTGTCGGTGACGGCACCGCCATAGAGCCGGTTGGCGAGGTTGAGGATGCCGGTCTGGTGCATGGCCGCACTGCCGCTGCCGCAGGCATCCTTGACCAAGAGCACGCGAAAACCTTTCGCCACCGCGTCCTTCACCGAAGCGTCGATGCAGGCCTCGGTCCAGACGCCCGACACGACCAGCCATTCGATGCCGGCGGACTTGATGTCGCGGGCCGCCGGCCCGGAGCGGAAGGCACTGGCCTCGGCCTTGATCAGCAGCGCCTCGCCATCAGCCGGCGCCACCTCATGGCAGATCTCGGTCAGCGGATCGCTCTTGTCGGAAAAGGCCGACTTGCCGTCCTCACCGACTGGATGGAACGGCCGCTCCTGGCTGTCGAGGTCGACGATGTAGGCCCAGTGGTAGAGCGGCACATGGTTTTGCCGCGCCGCCGCCTGCAGGCGCTGGACGTTGGCGATGACCGTTGCGTAACCGTCGACGAGATAGCGCGGGTCCTGCCGGTGCTCTTCCTGCAGGTCGATGAAGATCGCGGCCACGGTGCCGCGCTTGATGGCGATGGGGATTTTCATGCGGCGCCTTCATCCACGGGCGGAGCAGCCCAAGACTCGTCCCTATGCCGGTGGGACAGCGCCCCCCTCTGCCCTGCCGGGCATCTCCCCCTCAAGGGGGGAGATCGGCCGTCGCGAATGCCTTCGCCAATCACCAAAGCTGCAGGAAAAAGCGCCGTAGGCGACGCTGCCAATCTCCCCCCTTGAGGGGGAGATGTCCGGCAGGACAGAGGGGGGCGCCAGGTAACGAGGCGCTCATCGGTTGCGCGTATCAAACCTGCTTCTCCAGAAACTCGTCCTCATACGGGAAGCGCGACAGAAGCTCTGTACCGGTGTCGGTGATCAGGATCTCGTCCTCCAGCTTGACGCCCTCGCGGCCGCCTTTTTCGCCGATGTAGCTTTCCACGCTCACCACCATGCCTGGCACGATATGGCCGTCGCGGCCATAGGTTTCGTAGTCCATGGCATGCGCGATGAACGGTGTTTCGCCATGCATGCCGACGCCGTGCATGACCGAGGTGTAGCGCTGGTCGACGAAACGGTCCGGGATCTTCCAGGCTTTCTCGGCGATTTCGCGGAACGCCATGCCGGGTTTGACGATCGAAATGTTGTGCTGAACCTGGTCGTGCGCCATGCGGTAGAGCGACTTCTGGTAGGGCGTCGGCTTGCCCGGCCCGCAGCGGAAGGTGCGGGAAAAATCGGAATAATAGCCGTAGCAGCCGATCGTGTCGGTATCGAGCGCCAGCAACTCGCCGGGCCGGATCTTGCGGCCGCTGGCCTCGTTGAACCACGGGTTGGTGCGCTGGCCGGAGGTGAGCAGCCGGGTCTCGATGAACTCGCCGCCCTGGCGGATGACCTCGCCATACATGATGGCGAACAAATCGTTTTCGGAGACGCCGGGCTTGATCGCCTCGCGCACCGCATAGACGGCGGCCTCGGCGCCGGCCATCGACACCTGCAGGCATTTGACTTCCTCAGGTGTCTTCACCGCGCGCACCGCCAGGATTTCGCCCTGGCAATCGCGGACCTCGCAGCCGCGCTTTTCCAGCGCCAGCGCCTGCAGATGGCTGCAGCGGTCGAGGCCGAGCTTCATCGAGCCGCCGCCATGCTGTTTCAAAAGCTCGGCGATCTCGTCGGCGAAGGGACCGGCGGTCTCGTCGTCGCGGCCGGAGACCGACGACCAGACGAGCTTGGAAGGCCGCGCCTCGTCGATCGTGTCGAGCACCATCGAGACATGGTAGCTCTGCGGGTATTCGAACAGCACGATCGGCCCGTCGGTGGGGATAAAGAAATAGCGCGTCGAGTTGCGCAAGAAATAGCCGAACATGTTGCGCGAGCCGGTGGCGTAGCGCTGGTTGTAGGGGTCGAACAACACCACGCCGCCATAGCCGGCCTCGCGCATCCAGCCGCGCAGCTTGGCCAGCCGGCCTTTTCGCAAAGCATCGGCGTCGATGAAGGACGGCTCGGTGTCGGACAGCCACATGCCGCCCGCCGGATCGGCCGCCGCCGGGTGGCGCATGCAGTCCTTGAAGTCCACGTCCTCGGTGCTGTCGGGGTCGAATACGACGATGCTCATGGGTACGGCCTTGGCTGGGTTGCGAGGTCGGAGCATGGCGCAAGCGAGGCAAGGGGATTGTGCGGAAAACCGCGTGTGTTGTGCGGGATGCCGCAGGAGCCTAATGCGGAACGCTGGAGGGACAGCACCCCCCTCTGTCCTACCGGAGGGGGTGCTGTCCCGCTAACATCTCATCGCGTCAGCGAGCGCACCCCTAATGCCTTCTCGCCAATTTCGGCGGGTGGCCATGCTCCTCGCGAAAAGCTCGAGCAAAGCTCGACATCGAGGCGAAGCCGCAGGCCAGCGCCACGTCGCGTACGGCGAGCGTCGAATGCGCCAGCAGGTCGGCGGCGCGCTTTAGCCGCAGCCGCCGGTAGTAGCCATTGGGCGAGATGGCGAGTTCGGAGCGGAAGGAGCGTTCGAGCTTGTCGGAGGAGACGCCGAGCTTCGCGGTCAGCTCGGCCATGCCGAGCCGCTCCTCGACCGCGTCCTCCATGATGGCGATGGCCGACAGCACCAACTCGTTGCGGACGCCGGTGCGCAGCCGCAGCGGCATCATCTTGCGGTCGATGCTGGAGCGCAGCTGGCTGTGCACGAACCATTCGGCGACGCCGGCGGCAAGTTCGGCGCCGTAATCGCGGGTGATGATCTCCAGCATCATGTCGAGGCTGCCGACGCCGCCGGCCGACGTAAAACGCTTGCGGTCGATGACATAGAGGTCGCGCCTGAGCTCGATGTTGGGGAAGGCCTCGGTGAAGGCGGCCTGGCTGGTCCAGTGCAAGGTGCAGGCGTGGCCGTCGAGCAGGCCGGCCCGGGCGAGGAAGAACGCCGCATCCGCCACCGCGCCGATATGGGCGCCGTTGCGCAGGCTCTTGCGAATCCAGCTCGCGGCGTCCTCGGCGACGAGGTGATCAGCATCGCCGCCCGAGCAGACGACGATGCGGTCGACCTTCGGCGCGTCCTCGGCATAAAAACCAGGCTGGATGACGACGCCGTTCGACGCCTCGACCGGGCCTTTTGTGCCGCCGACGATGATCCAGCGATAGCACGGCCGTTTCGCCAGGACATTGGCGGCGCGTAGCGGCTCGATGACGGAGCTGAACGCCATCATCGGAAAGCCGGGAAAGACCAGCACCGCGAAGGTGAGGGGTGTTTCGGTCGGTTTGGGTGGAGCGTGCGTGGCCATGGGCGCTACACTTCGGGCAGATGCGGGTCGGGGTCAACGGCAATTGGCGAGCGATGCTCGAAGCGCTGCTTGCTTTGACTGCCGCGCGGCGAAGAGATCTGTCAAATGTCGGCGGGACAGCACCCCCCTCTGGCCTGCCGGCCATCTCCCCCGCAAGGAGGGAGATTGGCAGTTTCAATGTCGCCGCTCGTCTTGCAACGTTCGAGATTAGCGAAAGCAGAAATGACATCTAATCTCCCCCCTTGCGGGGGAGATGTCCGGCAGGACAGAGGGGGGTGTGAAGGATCGCGACAGAACCAGTTTACCCTGCGCCGTAGCAGTCGCTTCGCCGTGAAGCGGCCGAAGAGCCAACGCAGGGTTTGCCCTCAGCCCCCCAGCGCCTGGTCCAGATCGGCGATCAGATCATCGCCGTCCTCGATGCCCGCCGACAGCCGCACCAGCGAATCGGAAATGCCGATCTCGTCGCGCTTCTCGGCGGGGATCGAGCCGTGCGTCATCAGCGCCGGGTGCTCGATCAGGCTCTCCACCCCGCCGAGGCTTTCGGCCAGGGTGAACAGTTGCGTGCGTTCTAGGAACCTTTTGGTGCTGGCAAGGTCGCGGTCGAGCACGGCTGATATCATGCCGCCGAAGGCATGCATCTGCCTGACAGCGATCTCATGCTGCGGGTGGCTGGCGAGGCCGGGATAGATGACTCGGCGCACGTCGCTCCGGCCTTCCAACCACTGCGCGATCTTGAGGCCGTTGGCGGAATGACGCTCCATCCTGAGCGCCAAAGTCTTGAGGCCGCGCAGGGCCAGAAAGCTGTCGAACGGGCCCGAAATGGCGCCGATGGCGTTCTGCAGGAATTTCAGCTGGGTGGACAAATCCTTGTTGTCGCCGACGACGGCGACGCCGCCGACCATGTCGGAATGGCCGTTGAGATATTTCGTCGTAGAGTGGACGACGATGTCGATGCCGAGTTCGAGCGGCCGCTGAATATAGGGGCTGCAAAACGTGTTGTCGGCGACCGTGAGAACCCCCTTGCGTTTGGCTAGGGCCGCGACACCTTCGAGATCGACGATGCGCAGCAGCGGGTTGGTCGGCGTCTCGACCCAGAGCATTTTTGTTTCGGGGCGGATCGCGGCTTCCACGGCGGCGAGATCGGTGAAATCGACGAACGAGACCTGCAGATTGGCCGAGCGCTTGCGTACCCGCTCCATCAAACGGAAGGAGCCGCCATAGATGTCGTCGGTGGCAACGATATGCGCGCCGGAATCGAGCAGCTCCAGCACGGTGGCGATCGACGCCAGGCCGGACGCGAAGGCGAAGGCGGCCGAGCCGCTTTCGAGATCGGCCACCGCCCGCTCGAAGGCAAAGCGCGTCGGGTTCTGGCTGCGGGCATATTCGAAGCCCTTGTGAACGCCGGGCGACTGCTGGCCATAGGTCGAGGTGGCGTAGATCGGCACCATCACCGCGCCGGTCAGCGGGTCGTGGCTCTGGCCGCCATGGATGGTGCGCGTCGAAAAGGCGAGGCGGTTCTTGCCTGATGAAGATGGGCCCGCTGAAGATGGGCCGGATATGCTGCTGGTCATCGTGCGCGCCTCAGATGGTTGATCAGGTCGATGCGGGTTATCAGGCCGATGAACTCGTCGCCGTCGAAGATGATGGCGACCTCGTTGCGGTCGAATACCGGCAACAGCGCATCCAGCGTCTGGCTGGCCTGCAGCGTGTGCAAATTGGAGGTCATCGCCGTGCGCACCGGACCGTTGAAGCGCTCCCAGCGGCCGTCATAGGGGCCGTCGACCTTGGCAAGGATGTCACTTTCGTCGACGATGCCGACGAGCTTGCCATTGTCGAGCACCGGTAGCTGCGACACATCGGAGCGACGCATGCGGCCATAGGCGTTGAGCAGGCTTTCGTCCGGGCCGACATAGACGGTGTCGCCGGTGCGGTGCGAACGCATCACCAGGTCGCGCAGATCGCCATGCTGCTCGTGCTCGGCCAGGCCCTGCTCGGCCAGCCAGAAATCGTCGAACACTTTCGACAGATATTTGTTGCCGCTGTCGCAGACGAAGGTGACGACCCGCTTCGCAGAGGTCTGCTCGCGGCAATAGCGCAGGGCGGCCGACAGCAACGTGCCCGAGGATGAGCCCGCCAGGATGCCTTCCTTGGACAGGAGGTCGCGCACGGCCAGCATGCTCTGCTTGTCGGGAATGGAGTACGCCTTTTTCACCAGCGACAAATCGGCATTGGGCGGCACGAAATCCTCGCCGATGCCTTCCACGGTCCAGCTGCCGGCCTCTTCCATCTTGCCGGTCTTGATCAACGGTGCCAGCACCGAGCCGACCGGATCGGCCAGCACCATTTCTGTCTTGGGCGAAACCTTCGCAAAGTAGCGGCCGAGCCCGGTCAGCGTGCCGCCGGAGCCGACGCCGACCACCACCGCGTCGACGTCGCCATCGAGCTGCGAGAAGATTTCCGGACCGGTGGTGGTTTCATGTGCCAGTGGGTTGGCCGGGTTGGCGAACTGGTTGGCGTAGAAGGCGCCGGGCGTTTCAGCCGCGATCTTCTCGGCCATGTCGTGGTAATATTCCGCATGGCCCTTGCCGACATCGGAGCGCGTCATGCGCACCTCGGCGCCGAGCGCGCGCAGATGCTGGATTTTCTCGCGCGACATCTTGTCGGGCACCACCAGCACGATGCGGTAGCCTTTGGGGATGCCGACCTGAGCAAGGCCGAGGCCGGTATTGCCGGCGGTCGCCTCGACGATGGTACCGCCGCGCCGGAGCTTGCCCTCTCTCTCGGCGGCGGCGATCATCGACAGCGCGATGCGGTCCTTGATCGAGCCGCCGGGATTCTGGCTTTCGAGCTTGATGAACAGCCGGCATTTGCCGGTGTCGAACTTGGTCAGTTCGACAACCGGCGTCTGGCCGATCAGGTCGAGAACCGACTTATAGGGCGGACGCATGCGCGACAACGCGTCGGCTGCGGCGATCTTGTGCTCGCTCATATCGATGCTCCATGACCAAGCGACCGCCTCGGGGCAGAGCGGTAGCGTGTCCTCTTTTCCAGCCCTTTGCTCTCGGAAAGAAGATAGATCGTGCCAATCAACCGGCCAGATGCGGAATGAAATTCCGGGCTGGCATCGCCGCTGCGCAAGTCGCTGCAAGGTCGCGGGACAGCGCCCCCCTCTGGCCTGCCGGCCATCTCCCCCTCAGGTGGGGAGATTGGACTTCACGAACGCTTTCGCCAATCTCCACCGTCAGAAGGAAGGCGCCGTCAGCGAAGCTGCCGATCTCCCCACTTGAGGGCAGGGCTATCGCATATGAGTAAAGAGCTGGAAGAGGAAGTCTCTGTTCCATCTGGCTCTTCGCATCTTGCTGGCGAT
>NZ_JAMYUT010000070.1:0-7964 GCF_040323235.1 Mesorhizobium sp. M0051 | reverse complement strand
GCGCATGTTCGATGGCGATGGCGCCAAGGCCGCGAAAAGCGCCCGACACTTTCAGATGCGCGACCACGATCATCATGCCGAGCAGAAGCGTGATGGTGTCGAAATTGATCGTCCGGTAGGCGTCCTCCATGCTGAGCGCGCCGATGGCGATCATCGCCGCCCCGCCGAGCAACGCGATCCCCGCACGGTCGAGGCGCAGGCCGGGGATGCGGCCAACGGCGACACCGGCGTAAGTCAGGACAAGGATCAGCAGGGCCGCCGCGCTCATCAATGTCATTCGCAAAAGTCCCTGTTCGAATTCCTTTCCCCAGATCGGGTTCCTCCCGTTCGGGGTATTTCAAACCTTGGCGCGGCGCCGGCAAAAAGGGTCCGAAAGCTGGCTCTCAATAATCAGAGTGCTTGCGGCAAAATCACCCGCGCCCGCAGCCCGCCGCTATTTGCCCGCGACAATTCAAGACTGCCGCCATAAAGCTCCACGAGTTCAGCGGCGATCGGCAGGCCGAAGCCATAGCCTGATGTCGCCTCGTCGATGCGCCGCCCCGGCCGCATCACCTCCGGCATCGCCGCCGTGTCGAGACCAGTGCCATCGTCATCGATGTCGATCGTGACGTGGCCGGCATCGGCCCTTGCCGTGACGGTGACGCTTGAGCGCGCCCATTTGCAGGCATTGTCGAGCAGGTTGCCGAGGATTTCGTCGAAATCCTGCGTTTCGGCGGCAACCGCAACATCGGTCGCAGCATCGACATGAAAGCTGAGCCCGCGCTCTCGGTGCACGTTGGCTATCATGCCGGTGAGATCGGCCAACCTTTCCGCAACATTGGTGCTGGCGCGTGCCGGGCCGGATAGAACTGCGGTGCGTGCGCGTGAAAGGTGGTGGCGGATCAGCCGGTCCATCAGGTCGAGTTGGGAGCGCATCATGCCGTCGGCGGGCTTGGTCGACTGGCGCTCGAGTGCGAGACCAAGCGCTGCCAGCGGCGTCTTCAATCCATGCGCAAGGTTGGCGACATGGCGCCTGGCGCGCGCCAGCCCTTCGGCATTGTCGGCGAGCAGGCTGTTGACTTCCTCGACCAGCGGCAGGATTTCGCTCGGCTGGTCGGTGGAAATCGACGTGCGCCTGCCGGCGCGGATATCGGCAAGGCCGGCTCGCAGAGCGGCCAGCGGTCGCAGGCCGAGACGCACCTGCGCCAGCATGGCACCGAACAGCAACAGCCCCAGCACCATCAACGCCAGCGCCAGCGGCACCAGGGCTTCGCGCAGCGGCCCATAGATAGCGCGGTAAGGCGCCGCCGCAGCCACGGTCACAGTTTGCTTGTCGAAAGGCGCGGCAAGGATGCGCCAGTGCAGGGCCTGGCCGTCCGGTCCCGGCCCGTCCGCGGGCGCGGGCCGGCCGAACGTATCGAGCGACCCGAGCAATTTCGACAATCCTGGGAAATTGTGGAAGCGGCTACCATGGACCGGCGGCAGCGGTAGAGCGCCCAGGCCGGCCAGCGAGGCCGACACCAGTTCGCCGTCCGATCCTGTGACCTGCCATGCCCAGCCAGATCCCGGGCGATCGAAGGGCGGCCCGTTGAGCATTGGCGTCACCGTCATCTTCCCATCGCCGTCGTGCTGCAGTGCCGCCGCTATGGCGAAGACCTGGCCGTCGAGCCGCTGGTCGATCTGGCCGATGACGAAGCGCTGCAGGATCAGCGCAATGGCGATGCCGGCCAGAAGCAATGCGACGATGATAGCGGCAGCCGCTGCAAGCCGCAGCCTGCCGGCGAGCGAACGCGGGATGAACCTCATGTTTCGCCCGCCGTCAGCCGATAGCCGAGGCCACGTATGGTTTCGATGTGTCGGTGGCCGATCTTGCGGCGCAGCCTGGCAACGATCACCTCGAGCGAATTGGAATCGATATCGGAATCTCCTTCATAGACCCGCTCCAGAAGGTCGGCGCGCGTCACCACCACTTCCTTGCGCAGCATCAGGCTGGACAGCACGCGCCATTCCAGCGCTGTCAGCTTCAGCGGCAGGCCATCGAACTCGAAAGTGCCGAGTTGCGCGTCGAAGGCGAGCGGGCCGCAGGTAACTTTTGTCTGGGCATGACCGGCAGCGCGCCGCACCAGCGCGCGCAGCCGCATGATCAGTTCCTCAGTCCGGAACGGTTTTGTCAGATAGTCGTCGGCGCCGGCCTTGAAACCCTCGACCTTTTCCGACCATCCATCGCGCGCCGTCAGGATAAGCACTGGCAGGTTGCGCCCCGCTGCCCGCCATGCCTTGAGCACGGCCTTGCCCTCGATCTTCGGCAGGCCGAGATCGAGAACGGCGACATCATAGGCGCCGGTGTCGCCGAGATGCTGGCCGTCCTCGCCATTGCGGGCGATATCGACGACGAAGTTTTCGCCGCGCAGCGCTTCTGCCAACTGGCCGGCGATCGACAGGTCGTCCTCGACGAGCAGCACCTTCATTGAATCGGCTTCCTTACGCCTGCCTCAGAATCGGGTCCTACGCCCGCCGGCTTAACTGAAGCTGAACGACCTGGTTCAGGCTGGATTCGCGGAACCTGCGGTAAAAGTCTCCCATTCAACCACAGCCAAGGAAAGACGAATGTCATGACTGAAACAGCTAGCAGCTCAAATCCGGCCGGACCCGGCAAGCCGGCCGATAGCCGGCGCGCTCGTCGACCCTATCTGACCGGCATCTTCGCCGCCGGCCTGGTTGCGCTGGGAGTTATTGCCGGCGCCGGCGCCATGGCGTTGGACGCGCCCCGCGACACCACCATGCTCATCCAGCCCATACCCATTTCGTCGCTCGCGCCCTACAGCGTCGTTGCCGTCAAGGGCAAGGTCGTCGAAATCTTCGGCGACAAGTTCGTCATCGACGACGGCAGCGGCCGTGCGCTGGTCGAGACCGGTCGGCGCGGCGAGGGTGGCAAGCTCGTCACCGCTGGCGAGGCGCTGACCGTACAGGGCCATTTCGACGATGGCTTCATCCACGGCGACATCATCGTCCATGCCGACGGCCGTGCCGAAAGCCTGAAGCCACCACGGCCGGGTCCGCGCGGCCTGCCCGATCGCCTGCATGGCCGTGGCGTCGATATCGTCACGCCGGGCGCACCCGGCTGAGCCTGGCATCACGGCCGGTAAGCCAGCGGCCGTCTGCCCGAAATGAATGGAGGTCACGGTGCTCATCCAGCCCAGTTTCCGGAACGTGCTTGCGCGCGAGAGGGGCATCCAATGATAAAGTGGGGGATACGGACTAAGCTCGTGGCTTGGGCCGGCTTTGCCTGCCTGTTGGCAGCCGCAGGAGCCGCCATGCATGGGTCGACCGCCCAGGACATCGTTCAGCCAAGGGCTTCGTCCACGACCGCCGGTCAGGCTTCGAGCGGGCCAACAGCCATTCACGTCAGCGTCGTTTCGGCGACCGTGGGCACTGTCCAAAAGGTCATCGCGGGTATCGGCACAGTCGCGCCGCTGCAAACCGTGACAGTTCGAACCCAGATCGACGGAGAAATCCTGAGCATGCCTTTTACCGAAGGCGATGTCGTCCACCAGGGCGACGTGCTCGTGCAGATCGACCCCCGACAGTTGCAGGCGGCGCTGGCGGTGGCGGAGGCCAAGGAGACGCAGGACATGTCTCAACTCGACAATGCGCGCAACGACCTTGCCCGCTATTCGGCGCTTGCCAAGAAAGATATTGTCGCCGCCGAGACGCTGGACCAGAAGGCGGCGGCGGTCGAGCAATTGAACGCCGCTGTAAAATCCGACGAAGCGGCGGCGAGCAGCGCCCTTACGCAACTCGGCTATGCCACGATCAGGGCGCCCATCACGGGACGGACCGGCTTCCGGTCCGTCGATATCGGCGGCATAGTCAGCACTGCTTCCTCGACAGGCATCGTAACGATTACCCAATTCGACCCGATTGGCGTCGTGTTCGTCGCGCCGGGGGACCGCTTCGGCGAAATCCGCCAAGCGATGAAGGACAACGTCGCTACGGTGGAGGCGCTATCTACGGACACGCGAACGGTTCTCGCCCGCGGCAAACTGACGTTGATGGACAACAATGTCGATTCCGCCAACGGCTCGATAAAATTGCGCGCCACTTTCGACAATCAGGACGGAAAACTCTGGCCCGGTCTGCCCGTCGCAACCCGGCTGACCACGGCGGTGCTGCATGGTGTTGTCGTTCCCGACGAAGTGCTTTCGCGCGGCGTTGGCGGACTTTATGCCTATGTTGTTGGCACTGATGGCAAGGCCAGCCGGCGTCTGGTCGAATCCGGCGTCGAGACCGACGGCATGACGCTTGTGACCAGGGGCATTGCGGCGGGCGACAAGATTGTCTCTGACGGACGCGATCAGGTTGGTGATGGGACGGCGGTGGCCGTTTCCGCAAATCCGGATCTGGCCAATCCAGGTGGCGTTCAGCAACCCGCCAACGCCATCGGTGGTGGCACCCCTGTTGCGACGACAGCCGCGCCATGAGCGCGGGGCCCTCCGACCACTTCGTTCGCCATCCGGTCGCCACGACGCTCGGCATGGCCGGGATCCTGCTGATCGGCCTCTTCGCTTATCCGAGGCTTCCGGTCTCGGCGCTGCCAGAGATTGCGTTCCCAACGATCCAGGTCTCGGCAAATCTCCCAGGAGGGGCTCCGGAGACTATGGCCTCGTCGGCGGCGCAGCCTTTGGAGACGCAGCTCTCCAAGGTCAGCGGCGTCACCGAGATGACCTCGTCGAGTTCGCTGGGCACGACCCAGATCACCATTCAGTTCGACCTCGATCGCGATATCGACGCGGCGGCCAGCGATGTCCAGACGGCGATCAGCACGGCAAGCGGACAATTGCCAAAGGATCTGCCTTCGCCGCCTTCGTTCCATAAGGTCAATCCGGCCGACGCACCGGTTCTCCAACTGTCTGCCACCTCCGACACCTTGTCCTTGATAGACGTCGATGAGTTCATCGAAACCCGGGTCGCCCAGCGCATCAGCCAGATCAGCGGCGTCGCCCAGGTCAATATCGGTGGCCGGCAGAAGCCGGCGATCCGCATTTCCGTCGATCCGGGACGCTTGGGGGCAGCGGGCGTAACGCTCGAGGATGTGCGCACCGCCATTGAGGGTCTGAGCGTCAGCGGTCCGAAGGGCAATCTCGATGAAGGCAAGCGAACCTTCCCGATCTACAACAACGACCAGATCACCGATGCCGCCGGTTGGAGCGATGCGGTCGTTGCCTATCGCAACGGCGGCCCGGTCAGGATCCGCGACATTGGCCAGGCCGTCGATGGTCCCGAGGATGCCAAGATGGCGCATTGGACGAACGGCAAACGCGGCATCGCCGTCGATGTCTTCCGCCAGCCCGGCGCCAATGTCATCCAGGTGGTGGAACGCATCAAGGCTGAACTGCCTGAACTCCAGGCAGGATTGCCGCCCTCGATCAAGCTCGCGCTGGTGACGGACCGCACGACCACGATCCGGGCCGCGGTGTCTGATGTCCAGTTCACGCTGTTGATCACCATCCTGCTGGTGGTCACGGTGATATTCGTCTTTCTGCGCAATGTGCGGGCGACGCTTATCCCGGCAGCGACGCTGCCGCTGGCGCTGCTGGGTGCGCTGGCGCCGATGTGGCTGTTCGGCTTCAGCCTCGACAATCTGTCGCTGATGGCGCTGGTCATCGCTGTCGGTTTTGTCGTCGACGACGCCATCGTCATGCTGGAAAACATCAGCCGGCACATCGAGGCGGGCGAGAGCCGAATCCAAGCAGCGCTCAAGGGGTCGAAAGAAGTCGGCTTCACCATCGTGTCGATCAGCCTGTCGCTCGTCGCCGTGCTTATTCCGGTTCTGGCGATGGGCGGCATCGTTGGCAGGCTCTTTCGCGAGTTCGCCCTGACGCTCACCATCGCGATTGCCATCTCGACAATCGTCTCGCTGACAATGACGCCGATGATGGCGTCAAGGCTGCTCAAGCCAGCCGGGGCCGTCCGCCACGGGCGCCTTTACAAGTGGAGCGAGCGCGCCTTCGAGGCGCTGCGGGGCCCCTATGGGCGAGGTCTCGATGTCGTGCTTCGCCATCGCTGGGCGACGCTGACGGTCTTCTTCGCGACGCTGGTCGCAACCGCCTATCTGTTCATCATCATCCCCAAGGGCTTCTTTCCGGAGCAGGACACGGGCTTTATCGGCGGCCTGTCGCAAGCCGCGCCCGATGTGTCCTACGCGGAGATGGCCAGATTGCAGGAACAGGTCAGCGCGGTCGTGATGAAGGATCCAGCCGTCTACAGCGTTTTCATGGACATAGGCGGAGGCAATGGCGGCAACGCCCTCAGCCAGGGTCATGTCAACATCACGCTGAAGCCAAGGAGCCAGCGCGATGTCTCGGCGCAGCAGGTCATCGCCCGCCTCGGGCCGGAGGTCGCCAAGCTGCAGGGTATTCGCCTGTTCATGCAGGCGGCGCAGGATATCAACATCGGCGCACGCCCGGCCAAGACGCAGTACCAGTACACGCTTGAGGACAACGATATCGAAGAACTGAACGTCTGGGCGCCAAAGGTGCTGGCGGCCTTCAAGGGCTTGCCCGAGCTTGCCGATGTCGGCAGCGACCAGCAACAGCAGGCGCCGACCCTGACACTGACCGTCGACCGCGCAGCGGCCTCCCTGTTCGGCGTGTTGCCTCAGACTATCGACGAAACGCTCTACGACGCCTTTGGCCAGCGGCAGGTCGGCCAGTACACGACGCAGACCGACACGTTCCATGTCGTTCTCGAGGTGCTGCCAAACCTGCAGCAGGACGTCGAGACCCTGGAGCGCCTCTCCGTCAAATCGCAGTCGGGAACCCTGGTGCCGCTGGCCAATGTCGCGCACTGGACGACGCGCGGCGTGGCGCCTGTCTCCATCAACCATCAAGGCCAGTTTCCGGCGGTGACGATGTCGTTCAATCTTGCGACTGGTGCATCTCTCGGCACTGCCACGACCGCGGTGCGAAACGCCATGGCCGCGCTGAAGCCGCCGGCTTCGTTGGAGGGAAGCTTTGCGGGCAGCGCCAAGGCATTCGAGGAGTCCCTCTCGACCGTACCGCTGCTGATCGGCGCCTCGCTGGTCGTCGTCTACCTCATCCTCGGCGTTCTCTACGAAAGCTTCATCCACCCGATCACGATCCTGTCGACATTGCCCTCGGCAGCGCTTGGCGCTCTCGCCACGTTGATGGTGGCCGGCTTCGATTTCGGGCTGGTGGCGATGATCGGCGTCATCCTGCTGATCGGCATCGTCAAGAAAAACGGCATCATGCTGGTCGACTTCGCCATCAAGGCGGAGGCCGAACAAGGGCTATCGGGGGAAGACGCCATACGGCAGGCGGCGTTGCTCAGATTCCGGCCGATCCTGATGACCACGATGGCGGCGATCCTCGGTGGCGTTCCGTTGATGCTCGGGCATGGGGCCGGGTCGGAACTGCGCCAGCCGCTAGGCTATGCCATCGTCGGCGGCCTTGTCGTCAGCCAGGTGTTGACGCTTTTCACGACGCCGGTGATCTATCTGCTGCTGGACAAGATGACCAGGCGATCCGTTGGGGGCCCCCTTGCCAAGGATGGATGGATACGGCGTGAGAGCTAGTCCCCAGGATAGCCCTGCCAGCCTTGCGGAGCATATACCTGCGTTTGCTTTTTGGGCATACGATTGCGGCTCGGATTGCCGGCCAACCTCATCGGCTGTTGCGCTCGAAAAGGCGACGCCCAAGGTCGAAGCGGAAATTCCGGTATGGAAAGCCTATTGTGCATCGGGAAAGGGGCGCCTTAACGCAATGCAAGCCATGCCGTTCCAGCCAGAAGCGTGACCAGCGTCAGCGGCAAGCCGATCTTGAAGAAGGCGCCGAACGACAGCGGCGTGCCGGCGGCCCGTGCCTGTTCGGCGACGATCAGATTGGCGACCGAACCAAGCAGCGTGAAATTGCCGGCCAGCGTCGAGCTCATGGCGACGACCAGCCAGGCGCGCTCGGGGTTTTCGA
>NZ_JAMYUT010000069.1:0-9078 GCF_040323235.1 Mesorhizobium sp. M0051 | reverse complement strand
CCGCCGTCAAAATCTCGAATGTTCGATGATGGCTCATACTGTCGCTCACAGGATTCTCCGCATGATTCATGCTGAAAATGAGCGATCAACCGCCTGCACGCTACGTGGGGATGCCTACGCGCTTACAATGATGTTCGGGTCGGGTGCCTCAACGTGTGGAACGAAGTACGGAAGAGTTGTCCTCAGCCGAAACAACGAGGTCACCGCAACCGCCGTCCCGGCGGGGACACCACGAGCTCCGCGAAGGGAGGCTCGAGAACTGGTTTGCGGTCGAACTGCTACGCCATCCTTTCGGTTCCCCACTCAAAGCTGGTGCCATCTACCCAGAGGCAGTGTAGGAGAACGGCGATCTTGCGAGCAACTGCCACCTTCGCCTTTTTCATGCCGACCCGCTTCGACAGACGAACGCCCCACGCCTTCAGCGTCGACCACTTCTTCGTCGGGTGCATGAGCACGCTGGCCGCTTCGTATAGATGGGTCCGCAACAGGCGATCTCCCCAACGTGAGACGCGGCCGCTTATGTCAGTTTCGCCGGACTGCTTTCGTCGCGGTGTCAGGCCAAGATAGGCGCCTACGTTGGCGGCCGAGCGGAAGCGCGACGGATCGTCGATCGTGTGTCGGAAGGTGAGCACGGTCACGACACCTACGCCTGGAACGGTCATCAGCCGGCGGGTGGTTTCATCGCCATGGACAAGACGCCGGACTTGCCGATCGAGCTTCTCCCTGCTCGCGAATGATCAATAGAGGCTGGATAACCGGCAAAAGCTCATGCCCGTCAGCAACCAGCTCCAGGGCTTTCGCCTGAACTGCGAACCGATGGACCGTCCGAACAGCAGACCGTATTCCTTCAGCATCGCGCGGACCTGGTTTTCGAGATCGCGGCGGATCCCGACCAGTCGTGACCGGGTGACCAGCATCGATCGGGTGGCCTGACTTTCAGCGCTTTTCACCTTCACTTCACGATACCAGCCGACGCGAACCAACTCGGCGAAGCCGCGGGCATCATTCTCGTCGCTTTTGTTCATTCGCACCGAAAGCGCCGCCTTCGCATGCCGAGCATCGATGCAGACGACCGGCAATCCGACCCGCTTAAGCTCGTGCCAGAGCCAACTGGACATGGCGCCCGTCTCGAAGCCGATCCGCTCGGCGCCAGGCGCGCGCTTGCGCAGCAGTTCCGCCATGCTCCCGGATCGGACTTAGCTTTCCCCTGGAACACGATCTTTCCAGCATCATCAACCACGCAAACGCTGGTCTCCCGCTGCGAGACATCCTGCCCGACATATTGTTTCACTGCGACCTCCTTATCCAAGTCGGCGGCTTCTGCCGTCGGCGAAGACTTCCTTCAAAGGAGCAACGACAGCAATTACGTCATCGTGTGCAAAACTTTGCCTGCCGATTGACAGCTTGGCATTGGCGCGCATTTAAGTGCAACTCGTAGCGTGTTCCTGCGATAACCTATGTCCGAGATTTGAGTAAACAGGCCTGTGTGGCTCATCGCTGAATCTTGGGGTAGGAATCTCGCTTTGTGGGAATCGTAACCGAGTAACCTTGGCTGGACAAATATCTAGCCTCACTCCGTATTGGCGTGACACCTCGCCAAGTAGCTGCCCATGCAGACAACCACATCGCGCGAACGCAGATGAACGTAACTCTCGGTGTCCTAAGTTCGACATCCTGGATCGTCTTTCCCGCTGTCGTTGACAAGCAAATACGCGACTTCGCTGTTGTAGCTCAGAACCACGCCACGTCTCTTGGCCGCGCACACGAGACTCTTGCGTGTACTGCCTAGAACTCCTTGCGATCGCAGTAGAAATTGATGATGCCCTGCTGTCTCTGGTCATACTCCAGGTCGCGCAATCCACTGCGCGCGCATGCCCCCTCAGTCACGAACTGAGAAGTTCGCCGCCGTTGTGAGAAAGTTCAATCCGAAGCTGGACGTACAATAGGCGTTTCAAAACGCGGCCCGGACTGACGGCTTCAGCGCAACCAGCCGAAAGCTACACCGTGATCCGAGGCTCGAACTTGACACGATCGAGCGCAATCATGCTCTGGAATTTTCGGACATTGGGGTTGGTATAGAGCTTTGTCTTGACGAAGACGTCAAAAGCCTCGACGTCTTCGACGGCTACGATCAGCACAAAATCGGCGTCGCCCGTAACCATGTAGCACTGGGTAACCTCCTTGGCCGCGCGCATCGCGCGCTTAAAATCGTCGACAAGGTCAAGACGCTCACGGTCTAGCTCTACGGTAAGGACAACGGTGAGCGATTTGCCAAGGGCCTTCGGATCGACCAGCGAGACGTCCGCAACGATCACGCCATCCGAACGCAGCTTGTTCACACGACGCATGCATGAGGCGGCTGAGGAACCGACAAGTTCCGCGAGTTCGGCAAAGGAGAGCCGGTTATTCTTTTGTAGGGCTGTAAGAATCCTTCGATCTAGGTCGTCCATCGCAATGCCAGCCATGTTAGGAACATTCACAATCGCAAAAGGTCGCGCATCACTTATTGCAATTTTGCCCGCATAATGAAACAGAAGTAGTAACAGGTCCGGCAGATTGAAAAAATACGCGTCGGGCTCTGGATCTAAACTAGGTAGGTCCCGCGTAATTCCAACAGGCTGACGATATTTCGAACCGCACCGCTTTGTGCGGTCGGTGCTTCAAAAACCGATGTATTTTGACGCAAACCTGCCTTCCCCATGCTCATATTTAGTGGTGAAGGCGAATCTCGTCGAGACCGATTAGAGTGGCGTATGGCTGCGACATTTTCAGCACTTCCTTTAACCGGCGTCCCATTCCCGCGATCAGAGCTCGGAGGGCGGCAGGAGAAGGTGCGTGAGGTGATGGCGCGCGCGGATTTCGACTCATTGTTGGTCGCGCCCCGCCGGCATCTCCGGTATCTCGCCGGCTACCACGGGTTTGGGGCCACTTCGCGCCGTTTCGGTTGATGCTCACCTCTGCTGGATCGGGGCGGAACGGCGCCGAAGGTCCGTTTTGCAAAAGACAGCCAACGCCACCTTGGGAGAGAATTATGATAGATCTGCTCAGCGATACCGTAACCCTTCCCACCCAAGAGATGCGGCACGCGATGTTTAACGCGGAAGTCGGCGACGCCGGTTACGGTGAAGACCCAACGTTAACCCGCCTTGAAGCATTGGCAGCCGAAATGTTGGGCAAGGAAGACTCGGCTTTCCTATCGAGCGGATGCCAGGGGAACCTTACTGCGTTGCTCGCGCATTGTCCCCGCGGCCACGAGGTGATCGTTGGCGATCGCTCCGATCTCTACGACCTCGAAGCCGGCAGCGTCTCGGTGGTGGGGGGCTCGTCCTGCACCCCGTCCCGACGGAAACCGACGGACGGCTGTCGCTGGATAACCTGCGCTCGGCGATCCGCGACAAGAGCGATTACCAATGCGCGCCGCCAGGCGTCATCGTGCTGGAGAATCCGCACTGTCAACGTGGCGGGCGTGTCCTACCTGAGTCCTATATTAAGGAAGTGCGCGAACTTGCCGAAGAGCACGGCCTGCCGCTGCATCTCGATGGCGCCCGCATCTTCAATGCGGCAATCGCCTCGAAGAGGTCGCCGGCGGAGATGGCGAAGGAATTCGACTCGATCATGTTCAGCTTGTCGAAAGGACTCGCTGCTCCATTCGGCTCCATGGTGTGCGGGACACGGCCCTTTATCGACCGGGTAAGACGCTATCGGAAGCTCTTGGGGGGAGGCCTTCGTCAAGCCGGCTTCATGGCCAGTGCAGGTACCGTGGCGCTTCAAACCATGGTGGACCGCCTGATCGAAGACCATCGTCGCGCGCAGTTGCTGGCGGAGAAGATCCGCGAAATTCCAGGCTGTCAATCACCACGGAATCGGGACCCTGGTTTTTCGCGCAAAAGGGGGTCAGACTCAATCTCGCTGCAGGTGCAGGGTGATGTCGCGCAATTTTCGAGAGGGAATCAGCGCGATGGAACAGAGATTTGGGTCGACGAGACTGGCGCCGGCGGGGTTGCTCGTCGAGCATGCCGAAATCAACACGGATTGTGTATTTCTTGACGTGCGCGCTACGGCGCTTTCGGCAACGTGCCCGTGCTGCGGGACGAGTTCACGCCGGACCCAGAGCCGATATATGCGGCAAGCCGCCGATCTGCCCATCGCTGGCCGGCGGGTGGTCTTGCGGGTGACGGTTCGCCGTTTCTGGTGCGACGCCGTTCTTTGCCGCCGCCGCATTTTTGCCGGACGGTTTGGCGTCGGTGTATTGGGCCCGTTGTCGCGAAGAACCGGACGCCTTGAGACCATCGTTCATCACTTGGGACTGGCGCTGGGCGGCAGGCCTGCGGCCGCCTTTGCCGATCGCCTGATGATGCCGGTGAGCAACGACACCCTGTTGCGTGTCGTGCGCCGGCGGACTGAACAGCCGCGCGATAAGCTCGCCATCATCGGCATCGACGACTTCGCGTTCCGGCGCGGCCAACGATACGGGACGATTGTCTGCGATCTTGAGCGCCGCAGGCCAGTGACATTGCTGCCTGATCGCGAACAGGCGACATCGCAGGCTTGGCTGGCGAACCATCCTTCCATTGTGACTGTCGCTCGCGATCGGGGTGGCGGCTATGGCGAGGCGATCGCCAGGGCCCTGCCTCATGCCGATCAGGTGGCCGACCGCTGGCATCTGATGGAAAACGCCAGCCGCGCTTTCCTTGATGCAGTCAGCAAGTCCATGCGGCATATCCGAAAGACCGTCGGCAGCACCATCATCGATCCAAAGCTTCTCACCTATGCCGAACGGCTGCAATATGAAGGATATCTGCGTCGCCAGGAGACAAACGAGGCCATTCTGGAATTGTCGAAGCAGGGTGTGCCGATCAAGCAGATCGTCAAACGTACCGGACATAGCCGCAAGCTCGTCCGCTGCGTCCTGCGCGGTCAGCGCTCCGACATGTTCCGCGTCCGGCAGAGTTCGCTCGAGGAATGGCTTCCCTGGCTTGACGGCCGCTGGGACCAAGGCGCGCGCAATGCTTCGGCGCTCTGGCGCGAAATGCGCAAGAAAGGCTTTCGTGGCCAGATCGGCGTCGTCTCTGAATGGGCGCGGCGCAGACGCCTTGCTGAAAGGACCGATCAAAGCGCACTTGCCCGCACGCCTTCGGCACGAAGCATCGCCAGGCTCATGACGCTGGCGCGTGACGACCTGTCCAAATCGGACGCTGTACTGATCGCGGCAATCGAGAGCAATGTTCCTGACCTCATCACCGCGCGAACGCTGATCGACGACTTTCAGCAGATGATCCGATCAAAGGCGGTCGCAAAACTGGACGCTTGGCTGGACGACGCGAAGGCAAGCCTCGTCGGCTCCTTTGCAAACGGGGTCGAAAAGGACATCGCCGCAGTCCGCAACGCCATTATCTCTCCGTGGTCGAATGGCCAGACCGAAGGCCAGATCACCAAGCTCAAACTCATCAAGCGGCAAATGTACGGCCGCGCCAAGATTGATCTGCTCCAGGCGCGCCTCGTCGGTGCAACTTAGGCTGTGGCCGCAGCGAGAGTGCGTCAGAGCCCTCTTTCCATGAAAAATCACAGCGCCGCGCCACTCAGAGTGGCTGCAGGCCCAGATCCCGAATGCGAGCTTGGAGCTTTTACCCCACTTCGGGCACAACTTGAACCAACTGATGCCGCACATGTTGAGGTGGCTGGTGCAGGATTCTGCCCTGACCCCAAAAAGTTGGTTGCGAGCCCGTCGTCGACTAGTTCCCCACGAAAGAAGGTTCCATCGTCGGCACGGTGACATCGCTCAGCAGTTCCTCCCAGGCGGCTCGAATGGGAATGCGACGATGAAGCGAGGACGCACGCTCGTGGTCATCGACAATTGCCGATGTTCTTCTTGACCGAGAACGGCCGATCTCTCAGAAATCATTCCGATCGCACGTGAGCGACCGGATCTGATCGATCTCTTCAAGAAATCTGAGCCCAAGAACGAGCGAATCCTCCACTGCTATATGTAACCTTCGATGCCGATTTCGTATTGCGCCTGCAAGTCGCCGACATGGAGGAGTGTGACGCGATAATCACCGATCTCTTCCACGACAACACGAACATAAGACAATTGAAGTCTCTCATCGCGATCCCGACGACCCACTATCCCGTCACTCGCTACTTTCTGTAATTGCCGACCTACCGGTCAAACGATAAGGCGGCCGTCCTTCACAGATTGGACGCCACTTTGGAAGACGTGCTTGATCTTCTCTCGCTGCAGCAGGATCGAAAGATCTGCCTCCAGGTCTCCCTCTACGACCACCACATCGGCCAGTTTTCCGGGCGTCAGTGTACCGATCTCCTGGCCAAGCTTGATTGCCTCGGCCGCCGCCCCGGTTGCCCGGTGGATCGCTTCCACGGCTGATACGCCAACCAATTTGGAGTAAAGAACGATCTCAAGCGCGTTTTCACCATGAAGGGTTAGGTCGGGCATCCCGCAGTCGGAACCGAGCGCGATCTTAACGCCCTTGTGTGCGGCCATGCGGAGATTGTCCGGATAGACCTTCATAATCTCCGAGGACGAAATCACAAGGTGATCCGGATAGCCGAACTGTTTCGCCCGCGTTGCCTGACGCTCGTAAGGATATAGCGTCGAAATCAGCCAAGTCCCACGTTCCGCCATGAGCTCGGCACCCTCTTCGTCGATGAGGCAGCCATGCTCGATCGTGTCGACGCCGGCAAGGACAGCGCGTTTGATGCCTTCCGCACCTACGGCGTGGGCTGCAGTGTGCTTGCCGCGCTGTCGCGCCTCGTCGCATATGACGCGCATCTCCTCGACGCTGTATTCCGGCCCGCCGGACCACTCCCCGCCGCCCGCGCGGGTTGCGAATATCTTGATGAGGTCGGCGCCGGCTTTTAGCTGTCGCCGCGTCGCGACCCGAAGCGCGTCGACCCCGTCAGCCTCGACGACGCCGGTATACCAGGCATGCCCGCCGGTCATCGCGAGGCCGCCACCGCAGGCAAGGATGCGTGGACCGACTAGGAAGCCGTTATTTACTGCCTCGCGTAGCACGATGTCGCTGTAACCTGAGCACCCGACGTCGCGGATGGTGGTGAAGCCGGCAAGAAGAGTCTTGCGACAAGCATAGGCGCCCATGGCGACGTCGCGACCCGCCTTGGCGGTAAGATCGAAGAAACCAGCTTCCTTTTCGGTGAGTTGCGAGAACGCCGTCCAGGAACGGGGCTCGTCAACAGTCTCACCCCAGCAGATGTGGTCATGTGTGTCGACCAGCCCCGGAATGATCGTATGACTCGCCGCATCGATCACTATGGCGTCGCTACAGCCTGCGATATCCAGACCTGCCGTGAGAATGCGGCCATCATCGATCAGGACATCGCCCAAAAAAGCCTCCTTGCCCGTTCCATCGATGATCTTGCCGCCCTTGATAATAATGGACATTAGCGTTGCGCTCCTTGTGAAGTTGTAGAACTCAAGTTCAGCTCAGATTTTCAGTCTCGAATCGACGGCATCACGTAGCCATCGCCGAGCTGATTGAGGCTGAGGACAATCATCATGCCCTGGGGAGTGAGAAGCTCAGCCCTTCTTCGTTCCTTGCTTCTCTGGCGTCGGCGATTCGATCTTTCAGATCACCATCCTGACGAAGCGCCGCCCATAGATTGCACAGCTCTCCTGTCGAACAACTCTCAATCTGATGCCAGGCCTGCAATGAGCGTTTCAAAAGCTGCGCGGATTGATTGCTTCAGTCCGGTCTGCCGAATCTACGCCTCGAACCGCCGGCTCGAACTTAACGCGAGCGCGATCATGCCCCGGAACTTATTGACGTTGGATGTATGCCGCATGATGCCTGGCTCCGGGCAAGGTGCTAGAGGCGCCGACCGACTCCCGGCCCGACGTACCCGATGACGAGGTTGAGGCACATTTTACCAAGCGGCGTTCGGCGGCGCGGCCCAGGGCAGGCGCTCCGAGCTCGTCAAGCTCATATGGTCCGCCTTCGCGCATTCCGACCGCGACGGTATATTCGCAATCAGACCTTCTTCTCGCTAGCAGAAGCCAACGCGACCGTTCGTCAGTTAAAGACCTTCTTTTGTTCCGTGCCGCACAGCCATTCGCCAGCAGGTCGCCATCCGCGCCCCGCCAGAACCATCGATCTCTTCCACCACGGCAAGCGTATTGCCGTCCACCAGCGCCGCCATGGAGGTCCTCGCCATCGACGTCTTCGCCATGGAACCGATCCAGATCACATGCCCAGTGCCGATCGGCGCTATGCCGACTGGACCGGACCGCTTCCGTCGCCGGGGCCATCAATCCGGCCCGCAGACCGACTCGCTCTTCTCGCCAGCCGTCCGCACTCCGAACTGGGCTTCGGCTCATGTCTGGGGGTGCGCGCCTGTTCAAGGACATCGATCGTGAACTCGCGGATGCCATATCCGCGGACCATCGCCATCGGAGCGCTCGGCTGCCAAGCTATCGCATCCAACCTTACCAACAAAGTGGCAAGCGGACCTGCCGTGGAAGAGACAGTGACCGTTCGCCCCGACCTGCGCGGCCCCGGCTACTTCCACGGAAAACCCACTTCCAAAGGACTGATTATCCTCACTTCCACGCTCGATCTCCTGCAAATCCTTGACCATGGCATGGCCAAGGGCTTCGTCGGCCTCAATGCGCAGCCCGAGGCCAGTAACCTCGACCAAGGCGAATGGTTCGACCTGCTGCTCGAACAGGAGAAGACGCTGCGCCAGCAACTGCGCTTCGAGCACCGAGCGCGCACGGCAAAGGTATGCCACACCGCCACCGTCAGAATGTCCCTTACCGTGCCGTGCACACAGCTGGATCACTCTCTCTTGCTCAAGATCGCCACCGGCGACTGGGTCCGTGCCAGCCACAATTTACTAATTACGGGCCCCTGCGGCGTCGAAAGAGTTGGCTTGCTTCGGCCCTTGGCCATCGGGCCTGCCGCGACGATCCTGCCGTCGCCCCCCGTGGAGATAGACGCGCGCTAGCGCGTCCGGTCGATAGTGTCCTGAAGGTTCTGCAAAAAGTTTTGGAGAGAGAACGGTCGTTGCGCTGAGGCGAAAGCGGCCATGGCACGCTGGTGA
>NZ_JAMYUT010000068.1:0-9333 GCF_040323235.1 Mesorhizobium sp. M0051 | reverse complement strand
GTCGACTTTTGCTGTCACAAATGGAGCTTCTCCGCTATGCCAACGTCGTATTTTGGGTCCGGAGTTAACCGCGGTTGATGCAAACCACCTTTGGCTGAGTCATCTCCTCGTAGGCAAAGCGAACACCTTCCCTGCCCATGCTGCCGTATTTGGAGCCGCCGAAGGGCATGGCATCGAAGCGACAGTCCGACGAGTCGTTGATCATCACCCCGCCAGCCTCGATCCTTTTTGCCGCCTCAAGCGCGACAGAGAGATTGTTGGTGAAGATGCCGGTATGCTGGCTGCATTCCGGAACGTTGGCCATCTCGATGGCTTCATCAAGCGTGTCGAAGGGAGCAAGCATAACGACCGGCGCGAACACTTCCTCGTGCCACAGCCGGCAGCTCTGAGGCGTGCCATCCAGCACAGTCGGATGGTAGAGGGAGCCCTCGCGGTGGTGTCCGCACAACAATTTCGCACCCGCGCCGATGGCCTCATTGACTGCCGTCTCGGTGCGTTCCGCCGCCTCGCTGGAGATCATCGGACCAACGTCGGTATCCTCGCGTGACGGATCGCCTGCCTTCAGCTTTTTCGCTGCCGCGACAAAGGCATCGCGGTACCGCTCATAAAGGGCCGCCTGCACCAAAATGCGCTGGGCGCCGATGCAGTTTTGTCCGGCCGCCCAGAATGCGCCTGATACGCAGCTTTCAACTGCTTTGTCGAAGTCGCAATCATTCATGACGATGACGGGCGCATTGCCGCCGAGTTCCATCGCCAGTTTCTTGAGCCCCGCCGAGCGACTGATTGCCTCTCCGGTTGCAAATCCGCCGGTGAACGACACCATTCGAACTTCGCGGGTGGCGACCAAGGCCTTACCGAGATCTGTACCGCCAACCGCGACGGTTATGACGTCTTCCGGGAGGCCGGCTTCGCGAAGGGCTCCGACGAGGTTGATCGCCGAAAGCGGCGTCAGCTCCGATGGCTTCAGCAGAACGGCATTGCCGCCGGCGACCGCGGGACCAAGCTTGTGCGCCACGAGGTTCAGCGGATCATTGTACGGGGTAATGGCGGTGATGATCCCGAGCGGTTCACGCGTGAACCAACCCTGCCGCTGCTCTGAACCGGCAAACGCATCGAAGGGCACGATCTCGCCGGCATTGCGCTTTGCTTCTTCAGCCGAGAGCTTCAGCGTATTGACGCAACGCAGGACTTCCTTGCGCGCCTGAACAATGGTTTTTCCAGCTTCCCGGACGATGGTGTCGGCGAAGGCGTCGCGACGGCGCTCGACAATCTTTGCAGCGTCTTCAAGGATGCTCGCGCGCCGGTGCCTTGGCAGGTTGCGCGAAAGCTCGGCTCCGCGTCTGGCGCGTGTCAAAAGCTCGCCGATTTCGCATGCGTCCGTAGCCTCGACCGTTCCCACAAGCGACCCGTCATAGGGGCTGTATACGGGTATGGGCGCCAAGCCGGTTGTGATATGCAGTTGGGCAGCGGTCATAGGCGAGCTTCTTCTTCCCTAATGAAGTGCCGCATGCGCGGCAGCTAAGTCTCTAGTCGGGGCAAAGGTGCTAATGCATGGCGCCCAAAAGTGGCCGCGGTGTTGGGAGAACGACATGTATAAAAACAAGACCTAAAGCGCGTCGTCTGAATACGCAACGCGCTTTAGGACCCGCGCCCTGTCCTCACTTAACGCGCTTTAGGACCCGCGCCCTGTCCTCACTTGATGCATCGGTTGATTGCCACCTGAACGTTTGCGATAGCGGTGGGACCCCTTCGGCCGTCCCCTTTCAGATTTTCTGGCCGTCGCGAACGAGTTCGTCCATGACGGAGCGCACGGCGCTTTCGGCGATTGCAACGATCTCTTCGACTTCAGACTTGGTTGTTACGAGTGGCGGGGCAACGCCAAGAATGTCGCCGTGCGGCATAGCGCGAGCGATAAGACCCCGGTCGCGGGCAGCCTTTGAGATCCGCGCACCAACCTTCAGCGACAGGTCGAAACGCTTCCTATTGTCGCGATCGGCCACGAACTCGATCGCGCCCATAAGGCCGACCCCGCGCACTTCGCCGACGATCGGCAACTGCGCGAATTTTTCCTTCAGCTGCGCCTGGAAGAACGCCCCGACGTCACGGGTATTGCCAGGGAGGTCTTCTTTCTCGACGATGTCGAGAACCGCGCTGGCCGCGGCGGCGCCGATCGGGTGACCGGAGTAGGTGTAGCCGTGCGAGAATGCGCCAACCCTGTCAGCGCCGTCTTCCATCACTTTATAGACCTTCTCGCCAACGATCGCCGCCGAGAGCGGGAAGTAGGCAGCGGTCAGACCTTTTGGGACGGTGATCAGGTCGGGCTCGATGCCATAGTGCTGCGAGCCGAACATCGAACCCGTTCTACCAAAACCGGTGATCACCTCGTCGGCGATAAGGAGTACATCGTGCTTTTTCAGAACGGCCTGGATAGCCTCCCAATACCCTTCTGGCGGAGGCGTGATGCCGCCCGTGCCGAGCACAGGCTCGGCGATGAAGGCGCCGACATTGTCGGGGCCGAGCCGTTCGATCAGCTGGTCAAGTTCGACGGCGCGGCGCGCGGAGAATTCGCGTTCGGTTTCACCCGGGTTTGCACCCCAGTAATGATGAGGCGCGCCGGTATGGACGATCTGCGGCAGCGGCAGGTCCATATGGTCGTGATAAAAGCTCATGCCGGTCATCGAGCCGGAGACCACCGAGCAGCCATGATAGCCGCGCTCACTCGAGATGATCTTCTTTTTGTCCGGCTTGCCGCGCAGGTTGTTGTAGTACCAAACAAGCTTGGCCTGGGTCTCGTTGGCATCCGAGCCGGACATGCCATAGAATACCTTGCTCATCTTGCCGGGCGCCATCTTCACGAGACGATCGGAGAGGATCGCAAGCTCATCGGTCGTGTGCGCCGCATAGGAGTGAAAGTAGGCAAGGCGATAGGCCGGGCGCGAGATCGCTTCAGCCACTTCGGTGCGGCCATAGCCGACATTGACGCAGTAGAGGCCGGCAAAACCAGCGATCTACTGCTTGCCATGGGCATCCTGGATGCGGATCCCTTGCCCGTCTCGACGATTGTCGGCTCGCCCAGCTTGCCGCTCGCAAAGTCCTTGAGCTGCGTGAAAGGATGCAGGACAGAGTTGCGGTCCTTTTCGCTGATGTCCTGGATGTTGATGCTCATTCGAACTCCCTTTCGCTGCAGGGCTATCGCATATGAGTAAAGAGGCTAAGCAGGTTTTGATCGGCCCATCGTGCTTTGAGTCGTTTGTGGCTGAGCGGGATGTTTTCAAGATCGGCTCTGAGAACATTGAGCGTGAGGCGGCGAAGTATGGCGTGATTGGCGGCGGTATTGTTCTTGCGGCCTCTGATTTGATCTTCGCCGAGCAGGACATCGAGTTGCCAGTGCAGGTCATTCTCGATGCTCCAGTGGCGGCGTACTGTGGCGAGCAGTTCGTGTGCCGGCATTTTGCGCGACAGCGCATAGCAGCGGACCTTGTGCGTGGTCTTGCCATCGACGGTGCGCCAGCTTTCGACACGGCCGACGGCGCAAAGGTCGACGAGTGCATTCTTGCCCGGCGGCTGCACAAAGGGAATGACGAAGGCACGCCGCACCTCGTGACGGCCATGCGCATCCTCTTCGGTCTGATGGAACTTGGTTGCTTTGCTGGCCGCCGCCTTGTCGAGGGCGGCCTTGGCCTCGCTGGCCAGTTTCGACTGGTTGCCCTTGATGGCGATCACGTAGTGGCCGCCGCCCTCGCACACGGTCTTGGTCATGCGGCGATGGCAGTGCAAGGCGTCGGCCGTTACGGTCAGCCCCTTGAGCGACAACAATTCGAGCGCCGCGATCGCGGCCTGCACTTCGCCGCCCTTCTGCGCCACGGTCTGGGCCAGGCTCATGAAGGTATCGCAGCCAAAGACGGTCACCACCAGCGGTGGCATATGCGAGCAGCCCTTGGCGTAGGCGCGCCGCAGGCTCTTGCCATCTATGGCGACCTGCCCTTTCGGCGCATCGATGCGCGCCTGCCCGCCGAACGCGATCATGAAGCGCATGAAGGCATCGTTGAGGGCGACAGGATCGAGAGCCGCCAGCACCCGGCTGAAGGTGTCGTGGCTGGGCGCGCCACGCTCGAGCGGAATGAACTGCCGCAACAGATCGAGACGGTTCCTGGCAAACAGCTCCATCTCCGTGCAGTGCGTCGCCCCGCAAAGCACTGCCGCAAGTGCTACGAACAAAATCTCCGGCAACGGGTGCTGCGCGGTCAAGTCCCGCGGGTCCGGCACCTCGCCGAATACATCCAGAAACACCATCACGGCCTCCGATCATTCAGAGGTCCTCTCAGAATCGATTTCCGCACACCACACAAGAGTCCGTTTGTACTCATGTGCGATTCCCCTGCCTTTCGCTGCGGCATCTGCGACGCATATTTCTTGCCTCTGAACTGTGGCCAAGCCGGACAGGTGGATCAGAAAGCGTGGACAGGTCGGAAACACTTCGGTCGGAAGCATGCTCTGCCTACCAGGGCTACACGTGCTCCGCCCGAGCCTCTGCTCCACACCAAGCCGCGGCAAACAAAGCGATGGCCTTTGTAACCCTCAACAGGGACGGCAAGTTCACTCGCTCATCAACAGCATGGATGTGTTCGGCAACTGGCCCGTAAACCAGGCTGGTCATGTCACCATGCAAGGCAAAGACAGCGGCGTCGAGGTAGCAAGGCATGACGAAGCGCTGAAGTTCTCGTTGGGAACTGTCGGCGAGGGAGTGCGCTTTTGCCAGAAGCGCTTCTGCGTCGGTTCCTGGCGCAAGAACATATCCGCCCTGCTTGACACCGACCCACTCGATCTCCGGCTCGGGACATCCTTGCAGTTGCGGGTCGTTCAAAGATGCCTTTCTGAGAAAGCTCTCAAACCTTGCGGCGCGCGCCTCTGCAATCTCGCCGGGATAGAAGCCAATACGGCCTTCAAAACGGCACTCGCTCGGCACTGAGGCGAGCCACTCGCCTCCCGATATCGTGCCGATTGTCAAAGCTATTGGATTGTCGACACCGGCGAAATCAGGCTGAGTTATGGGTCGCTCTGCGATCCACTCTTGCTCGAGCTGGCGCAGATGCTCGATAGTGCGAATTGCGATGTCGATTGCGCTCCTACCGGTGGCGACCTCGAATGGGTGAGCGGGAACCCCTTGGACCGTGATAGCAAATTTTATGACCCCGGTATTCGCGCTGACGAGCTTCTCGTCGGTAGGCTCCGAAATGAGAACTGCATCGGCGCGGAAACCCTCCGCCAGAACCATTGCCGCTCCATTGCCTGTGGTCTCTTCCTCAATGACGGACTGAAATTGGACCGCCCCTTTCAGGTCGAAGCCTGCGGACGATAGCGCGTCGAGGGCAAACAGATTTGCAGCCAGGCCAGCTTTCATGTCACCCGCACCACGGCCATAGAGCCAATCCCCGTCGCGAGTGGCCGAAAACGGCTCATATCTCCAACGGGCGCTTGTGCCGACCGGCACCACATCAACATGTGCGTTGAGTGCCAGAGATCTTCCGCCTTCATGCGGTGACCGCTTGGAGCCTACAACAATGGTAGAATCTTTGAGATCAAATCTGGTCGGTGAGAAAGCCGGATCCTTGCCGATGCGAGCTGGATCGATCGGGAAGCTGCGAACGTCATAGCCACGTTCTTCGAGCGCGTTGGCGACAATCTTTTGAACACTGGCTTCATTGCCTCGAAGCGAGGCAGCACGCACCAGCCGTGTCAAAAACTCGACCTGCTCATCGAAGCGGTTCTCAACCGCCTTGATGATGCGCTCGATATTGGCGGGCGCCAATGGATGTTTGTCGCGTGCAACATCAACAGCGGGATACCGCAAAGATGGGGGTTCGTTCACGTCTGCTCTCCTGAATTATTTGAGAAGATATCGCTACCCTGTGTGCAGCGCAAAGCTACCGTTTGATATCCAAATGCCAGTTTCTTTGCGCAAAGTGCTATGGAGAACTAGGCACCATGCTGCGGCTGCGCCGAGGATCTCGATTCAGGGCTATCACGCTTCAGCGAGCGGGGGGTACATGCCAGCCACAGGTCGGCTAGGCTGGAAGGTTTACTTTCGTCGACGGTGCACACCACCAGAGCGTTCGGATCAATAGATCTCGACCGGGATGGTATGGCTGGTTGCGGAAGGGTCGTGTGGTTTGAGTCGACGCGAGCGCAACTCGTGTGGTGATGCATTCGAAAATGTCAAGCGAATGCGGTTGGCAGCTAAAAAGCAGAATGCGAACAACGTTCACACGGCGCCGAGCAAAATACTGGTTTCAGTCGAGGCAACTCCGTCAATACTGCGTATTTCTCGCAGTGCACGATCCAGATCCGCAAGGCTTTCAGCGCGAAGTTCCGCGATGTAATCCCAGACGCCGTTCGTCGTATAAAGCGAGACAACTTCAGGAACCCCATTGAGGGCCTTAATGAGCGCGGCGGGCTTCTTGCTTGAAGTCCTTACACCCATCATCGCGCGCAAAACCGTCTCGTCCAATTCTTGTCGAGTGCGCACCGTGAACCCGCGTACCGCGCCGGACGATATCAAGCGATCTAGGCGCTTCTGGACTGTCCCTCTTGAGACCTGCAGCTTGTCTGCAAGAGCCGCAATAGGCATTCGCCCATCCAGCCTGAGGAGCGCAATTAGCCGCCTATCAAAATCGTCCATCGCATCACTCGCAACGCAATCTGTCGATTCCAATAGCGCAATCTGTCAGGGATTACTAGCATTTAGTAAGCGAAGTTTACCTTTACGTTACGCATGGCGCCAGAATATGATCTTGAAAACCAAACGCTTTAGGGGAACCAAATTTTGACATCCAAAATCCAGTTCATTGATTGAGCGCCTGGTAAGTTCGTTTGGCGGCGGTGTATATGATAAACAAGCTGAAGAGATATTTAACATCCGAATGTTTTCCGGGGAAAACATTGGATTATTTCTTATCGTTGCTGATAACAACTCCCTTTATATGTCTGCTTTTTGTTTTTTGACCATAAGGCCGATCAATTTAATGAATTGACGTCGGGAAACGGCTTTTACACAGAGTATTTCTATCGTGCTTCCGCCGCGCTGATACTAGGTCATCTGGAATAATCGAGCTTCGCCGCCAGAAACAGATAGGCCACTTGGGCTACATGGCCGGTGTGGGTGGGATTATTGATGGTCCGTCACCAGTATGCCCTCCCTTTACGGCGTGCTCGTGCCTCCGGTCTGATGGGCTTGATCCGAAGGACTATTGCTTTTCGTCGTGACGCGGAGTGGTCAAGATGGCAGAAGGGCTATGATATTAAGACTGCTGCCACAGTCATGCATGAGAGAGGTTACGCTCCCGGACATGCCGCTGTCGAAATTCATCTCCTGCGGTCCTGCGTCAGGTCTAGATCCTGGGACGGCTATTATACGATCCCGCTGCTCATCACCCTTTTTGCGGCTTCTGGATCAGGGAGTGCCGGGTGCAGGTTGGTTTGGGAGTCGCCATCGGCTTTCGTCGGTGTGCTGCTCTGGCAATGAGCGATTGTGCAAGAAATACCGATCGCGCACTGAACAGGCGTTATCCGACCTGCGGAGTTGACCGCAGACCTACTTTCAGCGTCACCGGCGTCGGCCGGTGCTACTAGCTACCCGATATCCTACCGGCCGCTAAGCAAGCAATGCTCATCGGATGCGTCGCAAACAGGCGTTTGTTCGTGCGTACACCTGTTTATTTCTGGTCCCTCCGGGATCCGACTCCAATCGTTGGATTTGAAGGTCGCAGCGGCTTGTGTACCGGGAACGCGCTTGTGATCGATCCGGATGTTGGCCGTATCGTGAAATCTATCTGGGTTTGAGATGACCGCCCTAGACAAACTGAATTTGACGAAGAACCGCTGGCGATTGATAGTCTCTAGATTGAGACGGGCAGCTTGACGGCCCTTGCTCTCGACCACCCTCTCAGCCTAGCCGCATTGGGCGGCAGCATTGGCAAAATTGGTGCAGCAGGTCGAGAAATGAGAGCATGAGTAGGAAGGAGGGCCCAGACGAGCGCCTAGGTACGTCGGCCACGTTTTCCCCGCTCAGGAACTCGACCTTTCGTTCGATCTGGCTCGCCATACAGGTTGCCAACTTTGGCTGGTTGATGCAGGCCGTTGCCATCAGCTGGCTGATGGCAACAATCTCGACGTCAGATCTGATGGTTGCGCTGGTTCAGGCGTCAGCGACGCTACCTGCGTTCATATTGTCTGTGTTCGTCGGGGCCATCGCTGACAATTTCAGCCGTCGCAAGGTTATGTTCGCCGGTTGGTGCCTTATGGCGATAGCATCTGCGATGCTGGCCGCTTCCGTGGCGCTCGGCTTTGTCGACCCATGGATGATCCTCGGCTTCAGCTTCCTGATCGCGTGCGGCGGCGCGGTCAACGATTCCGCCTGGCAAGCCTCGGTTGGTGATATCGTCGGCCGACGCGATGTTCCCGCTGCAGTCACCCTCCTCACCGTCGGCTTCAACACTGTCCGCACCGTAGGCCCGGCGCTTGGCGGCATCGTCGTCGCCTCGTTCGGCCTTGTGGCGGCGTTCGCCAGACTGCGCTCAGCTACCTGGTACCGGTGTGCACCATATGGCGCAGCAAGTGGAAGGTTTCGCGCTTCACCTCTGCCGCGGGATCCGCTGAAGACGGCGATTTATGACTGGGTCCGGTTCACGGCGATGTCGTCGGAAATCAAGGCGGCGATCGCACGCGGAACCCTATTTGGCTTGGCGAGCATCGCCATACTTGCCCTGCTGCCCTTGGTTGTCCGCGATCAATTGGGAGGAGGTCCCGTCGCCTATGGCACCCTCATGGGCGGCTTTGGAACCGGCGCCGTCTTGGCCGGTGTCTCCAATAGCATGTTCAGACGGAGCTTGTCGCAAGAGCGGTTGATAACGCTTGCATGCGTCGCCTGCGCGGCATGCTCCCTCTCCCTTGCGCTTACCTCTTCGATTGCAGTGGCGGCCATAGCACTCGCCTTAGGCGGCGCGGGTTGGGTCACCGCATGGTCCGGGCTTGGCGTGAACGTGCAGCTGGCAAGCCCGCGCTGGGTCGTGGGGCGCACCATCTCGATCTATTATGCCTTGATAGACGGCGGCATCGCGGCCGGCAGCTGGATATGGGGAACGGTGACGCAGAACCATTCCCTGACCTTGGCGCTTGAAGGCTCCGCTGGTGCTCTGTTGCTTGTCGCTGCGGCTGGCGTCCTGTTTCCTCTGCGCGATCGCCGCGACTCTGGGGACTGTCAGGAATTTTGTGCATGAGGCCATGATGATGGAAAGGAGAATCATCGCATGGCTATTGAGAAGGAACTTTTGGACC
>NZ_JAMYUT010000067.1:0-9522 GCF_040323235.1 Mesorhizobium sp. M0051 | reverse complement strand
TCCTCTTCAAAGAGAAGGCCCCTAAAGAATCAACCTTTCCACTCAACGCAAGACTTACTCTTACTCATATGCGATTCCCCTGCCCCTTGAGGGGAGATGTCGCCGAAGGCGACAGAGGGGGTCGTCGCGCGTAGAGCGCTAGCATCATCTTTTTGAAAGTACGAGGTCGCGTCCCGTCGTGCCGACCCCCTCTGGCCTGCCGGCCATCTCCCCCTCAAGGAGGGAGATTGGCGCCGCGCCGTTGGCGCATCTCTCCCAGCGCGGCTGTAAAGTATAAGCGCACTGCCGACTCCCCCCTGCGGAGCACCGCACAATCACTGCGGAAAACCGAACACTGCCGAGCCTCGCCCCGCTCTATCATTCCCCCAGGCAAAAGGCGTCCCGGCGATCGCTTACGTCCCCGCGTCTGTCGATCGGCCGGGGCGCCCAACAACAGGGGAACGACGATGAAATTCATGCTGACCGACCGCAAATTGCACCCGCAGGCAAAACCCGTCGCCGACGACTTCAAGAGCGGCGGCATCAACCGCCGCGAATATCTGGCCTTGATGGCCGGCCTTGGTGTCAGCGCCGCCGGCGCGCTGGCGCTGGGCGGGCTCGCCCCCACCCCTGCCCGCGCGGCGGAACCCAAGAAAGGCGGCGTCCTGCGCGTCGCCATGAACGTCAAGGGTTTCAAGGACCCGCGCACCTTCGACGGCGTCGAAATGTCCAACGTCGCGCGCCACTGCAACGAATATCTGGTGCGCTGGAACACCGACTTCTCCTTCGAGCCCTGGCTGCTCGAAAGCTGGGAGGCGAGCGACGACGCCAGGACGCTGACGCTGCATGTGCGCAAGGGCATCTCCTGGTCGAACGGCGACGCCTTCAACGCGGACGATGTCGTCCACAACCTCACCCGCTGGTGCGATGCCTCGGTGGCCGGCAATTCGGTCGCCGCGCGCATGGGCGCGCTGGTCAATGCCGACACCAAGAAGGTTGTCGACGGCGGCATCGCCAAGGTCGACGAGTTCACGATAAAACTCAATCTGCCCAAGCCCGACATCTCGCTGATCGCCGGCATGGCCGACTATCCCGCGCTGATCATGCACCGCTCCTATGAGGGCGACGGCGATCCGATGAAGGCGCTTGCCATCACCACCGGTCCCTGCGAGCTGGTCAGCTGGGATGCCGAGACCGGCGCCGAGGTGAAGCGCAAGGATAAGCCCTGGTGGAAGGGCGAATTCCACCTCGACGGCATCAAATGGGTCGATTACGGCTCCGACCCCAACGCCATGCTGTCGGCGTTCGAATCCGGCGAGATCGATACCGACCACGAAACCGCCTCCGACGCTGTCTCGCAGACTGAGCAGATGGGGCTCAAGAATTCCGAGATCGCCACCGGCTCCACCATCGTCGCTCGCTTCAATGTCGGCAACGCGCCCTATGACGACGTCAAGGTGCGGCGCGCCGCCCAGCTCGCCGTCGACAATTCCGCCGTGCTGGCGCTCGGACTCGGCGGCCGCGGCAAGCCCGCCGACAATCACCATGTCGGCCCCATGCACCCCGAATATGCCGATATCGGCCCGGCCAAGCGCGACCTGGACCAGTCGAAGAAGCTGCTCACGGAGGCAGGCAAGGCCGACCACGAATTCGAGCTCATCTCCGTCGATGTCGAATGGCAAAAGAGCACCGGCGACGCCATCGGCGCGCAGATGCGCGAGGCCGGCCTGAAGATCAAGCGCACCGTGCTGCCCGCCGCCACCTTCTGGAACGACTGGAGCAAATACCCCTTCTCCTGCACCGAATGGCTCGGCCGCCCGCTCGGCGTCCAGGTGCTGGCGCTGGCGTATAAATCCGGCGCCGCCTGGAACGAAAGCGCATATGCCAACAAGGAGTTCGACGAACTGCTAGACAAGGCGCTGGCGACCCCGGACGCCAAGGCGCGCAAGGAGATCATGGCCAAGATCGAGCAGAATTTGCGCGACTCAGGCATCATCATCCAACCCTACTGGCGCTCGGTCTACCGGACCTACCGCAAGGGTGTGGAGGGTTGCGAACAGCACCAGGCGCTCGAGCAGCACTTTGAGAAGGTGTGGATCGAGGGGTGAGGCCTCGCCGCTCTTGGGTTCCTCGCCCCCACGAGGAACACCTCATCCTGAGATGGAGTGCCGGCAGGCAAATGAGGGAAAGCGCCGACACTGTTCGATATCCCGCAAGCAAAGAAAGAAAAGTTCCGTCGGCGCCACCCCCTCACCCGACCTCCGCTTCGCTCCGGCCACCCTCTCCCCGATGGGGAGAGGAGACTCCCAGCGCCGGCGCCTCCTCTTCTCCCCACCGGGGAGAAGGTGGCCGCGAAGCGGCCGGATGAGGGGGCTTCGTAATGTGCCAGCCTTGGCCTATTTCCGGCCGGCCCTACCTTCACAAGAGGCACCAGCCGGTGGATCGCCTCGGTGGCGCTGTTGCGGATATCGACGGACCGCGCACAACCGCACCGATCCGTTCAGCGCTCGGATTTCACAAGTGTCCAGATCCAGCCAATAAAAGTCAGCACCAGGAACGGATAGCCGGCGGCGGGCAGCGGCGACGAGGTCGGCAGTAGGGGCGCGCGCCACAGGATCATGCCTGCCGAGACGACAAACAGCAGGGCGGCCACGAGCGCGGTGAGACGCATCCAAACGGCGAAAGTCTTCGGCGCGCTGACCATGACAAGTGCGGCCGCCCACAGCGAGATGCCGCCGACATAGGAGGGCACGCTGGCCTCAAGCCCTGCCGCATTGCCGGCGAGCAGCAGGCTCTCGCCGGCGAGGAAGGTCAGGAATCCGGCAGCTATGCAGTCATTGCCCAGCCGCTGGTATTTCATCGTCAGCAGCGCGGTCGCCACCACCAGCGCCACGCCGTCGATCGTCCACAGCGTTTCGCGCAGTTCGGCGCTGGCGACGAAAGTGCCGGCGAGCCCGAAAGCGCCACCGATGGCCAGGCCGGTCGCGGCAACGATGTCCAGCGGGTTGGAACGCATTTGAAATCTCCCCCAAGCCCTGCTGAGGATACTCCTGGGCGGAACGTTCTCAAAGGGGTAGCGCGAAGCGGAAAACGGAGAAAGTGTCGAGACGTGTCTGCCCTCGGGCGATCCGGCCTTGTCACGCCCTCGCCTGCGGTCGAGAAGTGGCCGACGCGAATGCCGGTGAGACAGTTGCCTGAGCCCGCGTCGGCCACTGGCGAACCGAGGTCCGCCGCCCGATTTTTGTAGCGCCCCATCGCGGCACGAGCAACCAAGCCCAGGCCATCGGTACGTATTCGTACAAACGTGATCTCCGCGTGCCGATGCCAACAGCGCGGGGACCCTGGAACATTCAAAAAAGCGCTCGGTGCCCAGATAGCCTGGGCGCCGCCTCCTGGAGAGTAATCTACACCGCTCTGCGTCAACGCATCGCTAGCGGGGCACATTGCCCCCGGCAACTCCACCGCTTTCGAAGCCTGCCATCGATCCACCGGATCGATGAATTGGCGCGCTTCGCGCGCCAATCGGCTTCTCAATCCCCCATCTTCAGCGCCTGAATAAACGCCTCCTGCGGGATATCGACCTTCCCAAACTGGCGCATCCGCTTCTTGCCTTCTTTCTGCTTGTCCAGCAGCTTGCGTTTGCGCGAGACGTCGCCGCCGTAGCATTTGGCGGTGACATCCTTGCGCAGCGCCGAGATGGTTTCGCGGGCGATGACCTTGCCGCCGATCGCGGCCTGGATCGGGATCTTGAACAGATGGTTCGGGATCAGTTCCTTCAGCTTCTCGCACATCTGCCGGCCGCGCTTTTCCGCCGCCGTGCGGTGCACCAGCATGGAGAGCGCGTCGACGGGCTCCTCATTGACCAGGATCGACATCTTGACGAGATCGCCTTCCTTGTAGTCGGTGAGGTGGTAGTCGAACGAGGCGTAGCCCTTGGAGATCGACTTTAGCCGGTCGTAGAAATCGAACACGACTTCGTTGAGCGGCAAATCGTAGATCAGCATGGCGCGCTTGCCGACATAGGACAGGTCGGCCTGGATGCCGCGCCGGTCCTGGCAGAGTTTCAATATGCCGCCGAGATAGTCGTCGGGCGTCAAAATGGTGGCGCGGATCCACGGCTCCTCGATGGCGGAGATTTTCACCACATCGGGCATGTCGGCCGGGTTGTGCAATTCCTTCATCGATCCGTCGGTCAGAGCCAGCCGGTAGACGACGCTGGGTGCGGTGGCGATCAGATCGAGGTTGAACTCGCGCTCCAGCCGCTCCTGGATGATTTCCAGATGCAGCAGGCCCAGGAAGCCGCAGCGATAGCCGAAGCCGAGCGCCGCACTGGTTTCCATTTCAAAAGAGAAAGAAGCGTCGTTGAGGCGCAGCTTGCCGACCGCGGCGCGCAGATCCTCGAAATCGGCGGCGTCGACCGGGAACAGGCCGCAGAACACCACTGGCTGCGCCGGCTTGAACCCGGGCAGCGCCTTGGCGGTGGCGCGCTTGTCCTCGGTGATGGTGTCGCCGACGCGGGTGTCGGCCACTTCCTTGATCGAGCCGGTCAAGAAGCCGAACTCGCCGGGGCCGAGCTCGTCGACATTGATGCGGGCCGGCGTGAACACGCCGGTGCGCTCGACCAGATATTTGGCGCCGGTGCCCATCATGCGGATGGTCTGGCCCTTCTTCAGCACGCCGTCGATGATGCGCACCAGAACGATGACGCCGAGATAGGCGTCGTACCAGCTATCGACCAGCATCGCCTTCAGCGGCGCTGAAGCATCGCCCTCGCGCGGCGGCGGCAGCTGGTGGACGATGGCCTCCAGCACATCGGGAATGCCAAGCCCGGTCTTGGCCGAGATCAGCACGGCGTTGGAAGCGTCGATGCCGATCACCTCCTCGACCTGCTCGCGGATGCGCTCGGGCTCGGCGGCCGGCAGGTCGACCTTGTTCAGCACCACGACGATCTCGTGGTTGTTGTCGATCGCCTGGTAGACATTGGCCAGAGTCTGCGCTTCGACGCCCTGCGAGGCGTCGACCACCAGCAGCGACCCCTCGCAGGCGGCGAGCGAGCGCGACACTTCATAGGCGAAGTCGACATGGCCGGGCGTGTCGATCAAATTGAGGATATAGTCCTCGCCATTGTTGGCGTGGTATTTCAGCCGCACCGTCTGCGCCTTGATGGTGATGCCGCGCTCGCGCTCGATGTCCATCGAGTCCAGCACCTGCTCCTTCATGTCGCGCAGCTCCAGCCCGCCGGTCAGCTGGATCAGCCGGTCGGCAAGCGTGGATTTGCCATGGTCGATATGGGCGACGATGGAGAAATTTCGGATGTGGTCGAGGGGCGTGCTCATGTCGCGCGCTTTAGCAGGGGCGGCTTGCTGCGGCAAGCGGCACAGCCACTGCCGGGCAAGTGCCGCCGGCGCTTGTCGCTCATTACGCGCTCTTCGCGAAAAACGATAAACATTAACCAAGTCCGTTAGAGCATAATTGGGGACTGCCATGTTAGCCGGGGAGGATATTCTGATATAAGGATCAAGGCATGCGGGGGCTGGCAGGCAGGTTTATCAGGTCGCGGAGCGGCGCGTTCGCACCGATACTCGTTCTCGTCATGATTCCGCTGATCACCGCGATCGGTTTTTCGGTCGACTACACCTCGGCGGTCCAGACCAGGTCGACCGAACAGGCGGCACTCGATTCCGCGATCCTGTCGATCACCACGATGGATACCGCCTCGACGAAGGCGCAGCGCCAGGTAACGATGCAGGCCTCCTACGTGGCCAATGGCGGACAGGGCACCGCGACGCTGAACACCTTCGACGTCAGCGCCAACGGCACCGCCACGGCGCAGGCCACGGCGAGTTACCCGATGCCGACCGTTTTCATGCAGATCGCCAGGATACCGACGGTGGCGATCGGCGTCTCATCGGCGGTGAGCAAGACGCCCGCACTGGTCGCAGCTACATTCAACGTCGATCACGTTTCAGGCTACTGGAACAAGACCATGACCTTGTACGGACTGCCGTTCGGTTCGACCTCCAGCACCACACCGACGACCATGATGAAGGTCAACTATGTCTACAAAGGCTATAACTATTCCTATACGAGCGGGGGTAAGACTTATACCGCTGCCGACCCGAAAGGTTACGGCACGACAACTATTTCCACTGTGTCGGGAACAACCTCGACGCAGGTTCAGAGCCAAGTGTGCACGACAGTAGGGTCAAAAACCGATTTCACTCCCACTGCTGGAGTTTACAGAAGCACCGCGGTAGCAAAAAGCGGAAACACGAGCGGCTCCACCATCTATTTCAAGACAACGTGCGCGACCACGAATTCCGCCGGAAACACCAGTGGCGCAACAATCAATGTGAGCACCATGGACCAGCTCTATCTGCAGATGGATGTGCCGTCCGGACCGGTCAACCCGCTCAAGTCGAACAATGCAGACACGTCGAACCGGCTCTACCTCGGCGCCGGGTACAGTACTGCTGCACAAAGGGACCTGGACCCTTCCAAATACCTCCCTGTCGAGGTTAAAGGCAACACGGTCGTCGACATCTTCGGCGCTGTGCCCTGCAGCCAGACCAGCGATCAGGCATGGGAAGACGGCGGCAACAATCCTCCACTGCCTGATGTCACGAACGCCGACTTCTTCTACAGCGTGACCGGCAAGTGCGACTTCAACAAGCGGCCCTCCAACACGGTGCTGACGCAGTAAGCTGCGCTCTTGGCCTTCTCCCTGCGGTAGAAGGTGGATTGGCGCGCAGCGCCAAGACGGAAGAGGGGTGCTGGACGGAATACAACGGCCGGGTAATCTGGCGCCATGCCGCATCAACCTGTTCTGCCAGCCAAACGAAGCTTCGCCCATTCGCTCCGGCACAAAATGACGGAGGCAGAAGGCAGGCTGTGGCATGAACTGCGCGACCGCAGGCTCGACCGGATAAAATTTCGGCGCCAGGTTCCCGTCGGAAGGTACATTGCCGATTTCGTCTGCTTCGAAGCTGGCCTCATCATCGAGATCGATGGCAGCCAGCACGCGGAGTCGGATTCTGACCGTGTCCGCAAGGCAGACCTGGAGGCGAGGGGCTTTCGCATTCTGCGCTTTTGGAACGACGATGTTCTGAAAGACTTGAACGCCGTCTGCGACACCATCATCGCCTATGTACGAGATATGAGTCTCCAGCCGTGGCGATAGGGGCTCCGACTTCCCTTCTCCCCTTGTGGGAGAAGGTGTCGCCGAAGGCGACGGATGAGGGGTGTTCCAGGGAATGCCAACGCCTCATTCCCTGGAACACCCCTCATCCGTCTCGGCGCTGCGCGCCGATCCACCTTCTCCCACAAGGGGAGAAGGGAAGAATTGAGCCTGATGATCACAAACCGGTGAGCGCTGTAACGAAGCGGCAGACAGCGGCGAAGTGGGGACATGAGCGGCGCATCCGGGCGCCGGCGCCCACGGAGCAAGCCGAATGTCAGGGTCCAGCAAGTTCGTCACAGTGTCCAGCCTTTGCGCGCTTGCACTCGCCGTGTCGCTCGGTGCGGCCGCTGCCCTGCCGCTCACGGTGGTCGAGCTGTTCACCAGCCAGGGCTGTTCGTCCTGCCCGCCGGCCAACGCCAATCTGATCAGGGTCAAGGACCAGCCCGGCGTGCTGGCGCTGTCCTTCAACGTTACCTACTGGGACTATCTCGGCTGGAAGGACACGTTCGGCCGCCAGGAATTCACGCAGCGCCAGGTCAGCTACGAGCCGCCGCTCGGCCATGACGGCCCGTTCACGCCGCAAGTGGTGGTCAACGGCCATGCCGATGTCGTCGGCGCCGCACCCGGTGAGATCGAAAAGCTGATCGCAAGCACTGGCCGAATTAGTGGCCCGTCGCTGTCGATCGACCGCGGCAAGGTCAGCATCGGCGCCGGCTCGGTGCCGGGCGGCAGGGCCGATGTCTGGCTGGTGCGCTATCTCAGGGGCGTCGTCCAGGTGCCGGTGGCGCGCGGCGAAAACACCGGCCGCACCTTGCCGCATGCCAATGTCGTGCATTCGCTCAAGAAACTCGGCAGCTGGACAGGCGACGCCGCGGCGCTCGATCTGCCGCCGGCTTCGGACGGCCTGAGCACCGCCGTGCTCGTCCAGTCGCCAGGCGGCGGGCCGATCCTGGCCGCCGCTACCAACTAGATCACGCTTCCACAAAGATTGCGCAAACGCCGCACGCGCGGCGCCGCATAGCACGGCCGCCAAGACGGCGCGCCCTTACGACCACCCCAAGGAGACCATCATGACCACTCTGTTTCGCCTGACGCTGCCTGCCCTCGCTTTCGCTCTGTGCTCGACGGCGCTGTTTGCCGGCGGCATCGCCCGTGCCGACGACGCGATCAATGCGATGAAGCCGGCCGCGAATGCCATGAAACCCGCCGCCGATGCCATGAAGCCGGCCGCGGATGCCATGCAGCCTGCAACCGATGCGATGAAGCCCGCCGACCCGATGGCCACCAATTCGATGAAGCCGGCCGCCGACGCCATGAAGCCGGCGGTTGACGCGGTGAAACCGGCAACCGATGCCATGAAGCCGGCCAACTAGGCCGATTGCCGGCGGCGCACGCGAATGTGAGCCCCCGCCGCAACTAGCGCGTCGCGCCGCCGTCCCTGATCCAATAGACTGATCCCAATGGGAGCCATGAGGAGTGCAACCATGACCGACATCAAGACACCAAACCGTTCGCTTGGCTTTGTCAAAGGCGCGCTCGCCGCACTTGCGCTGGCTGCCGCGGGCGCCGCCTTATGGCTGACGCCGGCGGTTTCTGCCGAGGACGCGGTGAAGATCCCGCCGCCGGCTTTGGACGAAAAGGCGGTGGCCGGCAGTGAAAAGGCAATCTTCGCTGGCGGCTGCTTCTGGGGCGTGCAGGGCGTCTTCCAGCACGTCAAGGGTGTGACCAAGGCCGTCTCCGGCTACACCGGCGGCGACAAGGACAGCGCCGTCTACGAGACCGTCGGCACAGGCCGCACCGGCCACGCCGAGTCCGTCGAAATCACCTACGATCCGTCCAAAGTGACCTATGGCCAGCTGCTGCAGGTCTATTTCTCGGTCGCCCACAACCCGACCCAGCTGAACTTCCAGGGACCGGACTCCGGCACGCAGTACCGCTCGACGATCTTTGCCGAAAACGATGCGCAAAAGAAGATCGCGCAGAGCTACATCGCCCAGCTCGACCAGGCCAAGGTCTTCCCGCAGCCGATCGTCACCACGCTGGAAACCGGCAAGACCTTCTATCCGGCCGAGAATTATCATCAGGATTTCCTGACGCTGAACCCGACCTATCCCTACATCGTCTACAACGACCTGCCCAAGGTGGCGAACCTGAAGGCGCTGTTCCCGGCGCTGTACAGCGAAAAGCCGGTGCTGGTGCTGTCGGCGAGCAATTGAACTCTCGAAGGAGACGTCGGCGCGAAGCACCCCCCTCTGCCCTGCCAGGCATCTCCCCCTCAAGGGCAGGGCTATCGCATATGAGTAAAGAGGCTAAGCAGGTTTTGATCGGCCCATCGTGCCTTGAGTCGTTTGTGGCTGAGCGGG
>NZ_JAMYUT010000066.1:0-9651 GCF_040323235.1 Mesorhizobium sp. M0051 | reverse complement strand
CGACGCACACCATCGACGGCAAACAGGTGGCGGCAACCGTCATTGAAGCGGTGATGCAAGCGGCTTCTGATCTCGAGCGAACAAAGGATATCAAAGTGGGACTTGCGTTGGGAATCCTCGGCGACTTCCGGCGAGTTACGCCTATGTCACCCCCAAGGCTTAACGCCGGGCGGCGCGATCTTCCGTCGGGCGAATTCCCCCGCACAAGAAGGTGGTGAGATTTGCAAGATCGGCTTGCGCAATTATTCGCAGGGGCACTGACGCTGCCCTGCCAGCATTTTCTCGCGGCGGCGAAAAACCTCCGTCACACCTTGCTTGCGACGCGTTTCGTCGCGAACCTTGAACAGGTCGCGCATCGTCTTTCTACTATGCAGCGACCGGGTGTCATGGGCCTACACAGCGCGATCTGTTCACCCTTAGTGTCTGAATCGGAATGACCGCCATGTTATCAGGTCCTTGCGAGGCGTCGGGTGAGCATGCGGATATTTGCGATGAAGACCCAGGCCTGTGCGGATTCGACGGATCGCTCGAAGTCCTTGGCCAGCCTTCGGCATCTGCCCAGCCATGCGAAGGTCCGCTCGACGACCCATCGGCGCGGCAGGACTTCGAAGCCTTTGGCGCTGTCCGACCGCTTGACGATCTCCATGGTGAACTTGCCGATCTTTTGCAGGGCGCCCCGCAGTTTCGGCCCTGCATAGCCACCATCGGCAAAGACATGGCGCAGCCACGGCCAGCGCTCGAGTATGGATTTCAGGACGGCCGGCGCGCCGTCGCGGTCCTGGATGTCGGCGGCGTGAACGACGACGCCGACCAGCAGGCCCAGCGTGTCGACGACGATGTGCCGCTTGCGGCCCTTGACCTTCTTGCCGGCGTCGAAGCCACGAACTCCGCCGCTTTCGGTGGTCTTCACCGACTGGCTGTCGATGACGCCGGCGGACGGGCTTGCCTCCCGGCCTTCCCGTTCGCGCGCCGCCATGACGAGTTCATTGTTGATGGCGCGCAGCAATCCTTCGTCCCGCCAGCGCCAGAAGTACTTCTGCACCGTCGAGAACGGTGGGAAATCCTTCGGCAGGAGCCGCCATGCTCCGCCCGACGAAGCCATGTAAAGCAGCGCGTTCACGACCTCGCGCAAGTCCGTCTTCCGCGGCCGGCCGATCCGGTTCGGCGCCGGCATCAGCGGCTCGATCAGCGCCCACTCCGCTTCCGTCAGGTCGCTTGCGTAGCGCGGGCAGCGCCGTTCATAGTGAGGGCGAGTGGTTTCAGTCCAGGGCATCATGATCTCCGTCGAATCTCAGCAATCCGACTGAATCACAACCCGCTGAAATCACTCACTTCTTTTTGGAGCGGACACTTTAGGCGCGCACTCCAAATGGAGGGCCAGCTTTGGACATGATGACGCGAGCGGGCTTCCGTGTGTTCGGAGAGAGTGCACCCATAGCAATACACCGCAGCATTGAGTTCAACGCCAGGTAGCCTAGGAATTCATAGAAACCCTACAGCTTCGAGTCCATCAGAGGCTCTGACTATGGCAACCAGGAATCGACTCGATGGGATTCAAGTTGCGACTCTTAGGAAGGCGTGAAACTCGGAGGATGCAAAGCGTGACGGCGCGAGGCGACTAATTAGTCCGCTCCTTCGCAGAAATTTCCAGCAACCAAGAGCGCATCAACTTCGCTTCTGGAGAGAGCGCTTTATTGTCGCTCCACGTCACAAACCAATCTCCCGGTGCAGGCAGCTCAAGGTCGGTGATCCTGCATAGCTTGCCCTCATCTATCAAGGGCTTCACCAAGCTATGCAATCCGATCGCGATACCCTGGTCAGCTAGGGCGGCTTGGATTGTCCCGAACATCTTGCTAAACTTTGGGCCTCGCAGTGTTCCATAAGGTATTCCAGTCCGTCGGAACACCTCATCCCACCCGTTCCAGTCTGCATCTACCCAATTGACGTGCAGAAGGGGAAGCTCAGGTAGGGATCCGGATGTGATATCGCGATGGGTCCGCAAGTAGCCCGGCCCGCAGACAGGATATATAGTATCGGGAAACAACAATTCTGCAATCTCGCCCTGCCATGAGCCTAAACCGTAGCGGATACACAGATCGACCTCCGCACGCTTGTAATCACGCGTGTCGTTGGACACGAGGTGGTCCACGGAGATTTCCGGAAATCTCGTCCAAAAGTCAGGCATGCGCGGCATAAGCCACATCGATCCGAACCCATCTGGGCAAGCAATTGTCACATTTTTGGGACGATCACCTCGCTTGATCGTTCTGACAATTTGAGACGCCTTGGAAAAGCCGCTTGCCAGCACCGCGTAAAGATCTTCGCCCGAACTGGTGAGCAGGATCCCCGATGATTTATTCCTCACAAAAAGCGCAACTCCAAGTTCTGCCTCAAGTACCTTGATCTGGTGGCTAACGGCGCTCGGAGTGACGTTGAGCTCAGAAGCTGCGAGCTTGAATGACAAATGTCTTGCGGAGGCCTCAAAAATAGCGAGAGCTGTCAATGAGGGGAGATCATAATATCGACGAACCATTACCCCCCCCAAGCACACCGTGTTCCCTCCAACGGGACTGACCACGATTAGCATTTGAGTGAGACTTTTGCACGAGTTCGAATCCCCACGTTGGTGCAATGGTTGCGAATCCTCTGCCTATTCATGCATCATAGCTGCCGAGCAGATGGCCGGTCGTCCGCACCTAGAATTTCGCATCCGTTAAGCGTGTTGACGAAACTTAGCAATCTCGGCAGCGGGCTGCAACGCTCAGCAGATTTGCGAATTGTTCATCATCGGTGGAATCAGTTTGAACTTGAGCGTTTAGCGCGGCTGCCTTCTCGGCGATTTCAACCAAGTTCGCCGTCTGAGGATTCAAACGCAGGAATGTGTCAGCGTCCGAGAGTAGCGTTGTCGCAGAGGCTCTCGCAGCCTTTAGTCTGCGAGAAGAGATCAAGGTCGATGCCAAGAAGATGCACATCTCCACCACCGATGTCGCTATCGACATCATCGCCATGCACAAATGGCACGGCGAGTTCCATGTGCTGAAGGACATCAACCTGAAGGTGATGCGCGGCGAGCGCATCGTCATCTGCGGCCCGTCGGGCTCGGGCAAATCGACGATGATCCGCTGCATCAACCGGCTGGAGGAGCACCAGAAGGGCAAGATCATAGTCGACGGCAAGGAACTGACCAACGACCTGAAAAAGATCGACGAGGTGCGCCGCGAGGTCGGCATGGTGTTCCAGCACTTCAACCTGTTCCCGCACCTGACCATCCTGGAGAACTGCACGCTGGCGCCGATCTGGGTGCGCAAGACGCCGAAGAAGCAGGCCGAGGAAATCGCCATGCATTTCCTCAAGCGCGTGAAAATCCCGGAGCAGGCCAACAAATATCCGGGCCAGCTGTCCGGCGGCCAGCAGCAGCGCGTGGCCATTGCCCGCTCGCTGTGCATGAACCCCCGCATCATGTTGTTCGACGAGCCGACCTCGGCGCTCGATCCGGAAATGATCAAGGAAGTGCTGGAGACGATGGTTGGTCTGGCCGAGGAAGGCATGACCATGCTGTGCGTCACCCACGAGATGGGCTTTGCCCGCAAGGTCGCCAACCGCGTGATCTTCATGGATCAGGGGCAGATCGTCGAGCAGAACACGCCGGCCGAGTTCTTCGATCACCCGCGCCATGAGCGCACAAAACTGTTCCTGTCACAGATCCTGCACTGAATACGAAGGATACCCATCCGATGAGAAAGATCCTGTGTCTCATAGCACGGCACTAGCCTTAGCCTAGTGACCTGAGACCGTGAACTTCCTCCAATTTTGGTAGAGTCCGTCATATTGAGGAGACGGACGGAATGAAGCGTGCAAGGTTCACGGGCGAGATGGGGTATTCGGTTCAGCCCGCTGAGCGTTTGGCCCCTTTTCGGATCATAACGTTCGCCTGATACCCAGAGCAGACCTGGCAAGAGGCGATCGGCATCGGCGCTTATGCAGGACTGGATATTTCACTCGGCGCCGGTAGCTATTTGTGTTGTCGGCGAGACCGACGTGCTCTGCGGCCGAGCAGAAGCTGCGCACTCTGACTGCGGCCCGCAAGGCTGCTGTGAGGGCGGTCACTGCCAACGAGCGGGCTATCCGCGGCCTGTTGCGTCCAATTGGTCTGAAGTTGGCGCTGTCACACGCGTTTCTTCGAAGCCAGAGTGCGGCAGATGATAGGAGGGGATCGGCTCTTGCTGGCGATCTTTGCGCCGCTCCTCCAGATGCACAAGAGCCTGCGCGAGAGCCTTGCGAATCTGTATCGCCTTGTCCTGAGGGCGGTTCGCGCGGATCCCATCTGCCGTCGCCTCATTATAATGTCTGGATAGAACCCGTCACGGCACTCACCTACAGGGCAACTATTCACAATCCCAAGCGCTTTCGACGATCCGGTCGGTTGGCGCGTATCTCGGCCTTACACCGCGTCGATACCAGTCGGTTGAAGTCGACAGGGTCGGCCGCAACCGGTGAGCTAACAGGGCACGGTCTTGCCATCGCGGTGCCGGATCTCGCCGCCGCAATTCCGAGTTGAGAGAACTCGCCAATAAAGCCCTTGTAGCGAAATGCTCAGTTATGTCGCGTGACATGGGGATAGACTGGATCGCAGGTAGAATTCGCAAGGAACTCACCAGGTACGTGACTTTTTTTGTGGACCGCATCCAAGAGGAAAGCTGGTATCGGTTGGCGACCGTGCTGCGTACTCGGTTTGGGGGCGCCGTCACGGCGGGTGCCCCCAGCGCGCCGGCTGAAATCAAATCCAATGAGGTTTCCATGAACTCTGAAATCGCGAGTACCGCAGACTACCAGCACCTCTTGTACGAGGTGGATCCCGATCACATTTGCTGGTTGACGCTCAATCGGCCAGAAAGAATTAACGCAATGAATAAGCGCCTCATTGCCGAACTCAGGGACGCTCTGCTCAAGGCGGATGAAGACGACAATGTAAACGTCATTGTTATCCGCGGAAGTGGGAGGGGATTTTGTTCCGGACATGACCTTAAAGAAGACGCTGATGACACCTGGTCATCTGTTTTTGAGTGGCGCACATACGGCTTTAGACAGTTTGAAGAATTCACGACGCCTTGGCGGCTGACCAAACCCGTTATTGCATCTGTTCATAGCGTCGCTATCGGCAAGGGATTCGAGCTTTCATTGTTTTGTGATGTCACTATTGCAAGCTCAGATACTAAAATGGGTTACAATGAGTTTCGCTACGGAATCAGCGGAATGTGCATGTTCTTGCCTTGGCTTGTGAACATGAAGACAGCAAAAGATATAATGCTCACAGGGGGTGAAGTTTCTGCGCACCGAGCCAAAGAAATCGGCTTGGTCACTGAGGTCGTTGAACCCGATGAATTGCACGAGGCTACAAAGCGTAAGGCCAAACTAATGGCGGCGATGCCGCGTGAAATGCAGCAGATGCACAAAATGTATCTAAACCGGGTTTACGAGATGCAAGGTTTAAAAACTGCAACGGACTATTATTTGGAGCAGATTGCAATTATGTCGCCTCAAGCAATGCCAGAATACGGCGAAATGCAGAAGGCGATAAAAGAACACGGCCTGCGGGCCGCTCTAGACAAAGTACAGGAGCGTTACAAGGGTCTCGACTGATAAGGATCAGTTGTCTGCCTAGTACTACTACTCAAAAGGAGTTGCCCATGCTGCAAACGAGACGCCTTCTGCTGCGGGAATGGAAGGACGAAGACGTCGACACCTTCGCTCGGATAAATGACGATCCGAGAGTTGTGCGATACCTAGAGGGCAACTTCCCTGATCGGGCCGCGATCGAGGCGTGGAGAAACTTTCAATGTGATCATTTCAGAACGTATGGATATGGCATTTGGGCGCTTGAAGCCTTGGGCGCTGGCGGGTGTATTGGATTCTGTGGGCTTATGAATGTTCCTATCAGACCCCCTTCACGCCAGCGGTTGAAATCGCCTGGCGGTTGGATCCAGAGCACTGGGGGCGAGGGTATGCAACGGAGGCGGCGTCCGCTGCACTTTCGTTTGGTTTCGAGCGAGGTGGACTGAGTGAAGTTGTCGCTTATGCGTTTGTTGAGAATCTTGCTTCAAGGCGCGTAATGGAGCGGCTTGGAATGAGTCATGACCCACAAGATGATTTTGAACTGCCAGCTGGAGTGGAAGCCTTGCGACGTCAGGTACTTTATCGCCTTAAGGCTGGGGACTGGCTTAACGGCAGCGCTGCGATCCGAGACTAACCTCATACGACTGAGTTGCGAGAAAGACCCGTCCAGTGACGGGAAAAACAAAACGATGAGCATGTCAATTGACCCGCAGACGTCTTATGCTGGGGCATCCGCTATCGCGGTAGGTGCGATGTCTTACCAGTCCGCCGGGCTACATCGCTGGTATTCGGGTTCTCGATCCGAACGCGACTAGATAGCAGGCTCTTTAAGAAGTCGCTCTCCTCGGTTCGGCCGGCGTGATTCATTGCTTCCGATCTAGATTCGGTGGAGATGGGGCGCGGCGGCGATATTCGAACTGGAGAGTTGTTCAGATCGCGGACGACGCCTGTCTACAGTGGACGCGACTTGGCGGTGTATACTCGCCGATCGGCAGGCCATCAGGGCGGTCTAACCTAGCTGGAGATCTCAATGGACCTTGTATTTGCAGAAGAAGAACAAGCATTTCGCGAAGAAGTACGCCAGCTCCTACGGGATGGTGTACCACCTGAGACACGCCGCAAACTCTCGGAGGGCCGCCAACTATCAAAGGGCGAAATTGCGGTGGGGACGCGGGTCCTTCATTCGAAGGGTGTCCCAAGTTGGCCAAGGGAATATGGAGGAGCAGAATGGTCTCCTATCCAGCAGTATATTTTCGAAGAAGAGGTTCAGGCATTTCCCGCTCGGATGTTGTTCGGCTACGGCGCTTCCATTGTCGGTCCCCTCATCTACACGTTTGGGAATGAGGCGCAGAAAAAATACTTTCTGCCGCGTATCGTCAACGCCGAGGATTGGTGGTGCCAAGGCTTTTCAGAGCCGGGAGCGGGCTCTGACCTTGCATCGCTTAGAACACGGGCGGTGCGCGACGGCGATCATTATGTTGTTAATGGCCAAAAGATATGGACGACCGGGGCCCAGTATGCCGATTGGATCATTTGCCTGGTCAGGACCAACCTCGATGTGAAGAAGCAGGAGGGCATCTCGTTCCTCTTGATTGACATGAAGACGCCTGGTGTCACCGTGCGCCCGATCAAGATGATCGATGGCAGTTACGATGTGAATGAGGTCTTCTTTTCTGATGTTCGTGTTCCGATTGAGAATCTGATCGGTGAAGAGAACAAGGGATGGACCTATACCAAGGTTGTCCTCGGCAATGAACGCGTCATCGACGCTGGCGTCGGCATCACTAAGGAACGCATTCAGTGGGCCAAGGATCTTGCTAAACGGTGTTGTGAAGGCGAGACACGACTAATCGATCAACTGACCTTCCGAAAGAAGCTTGTCGCACTTGAAGTTGAGCTGAAAGCGTTCGAAATCACGTATCTGCGGGTAGTCGCAAGCGCGTCGAAGCAAAAGATGGGCGAGCAAGACCCGACCAGCTCGATTCTAAAGTTGAGGGGCTCGGAGGTCGAGCAGAATGCCACCTCACTTCTCATGGATGTTCTCGGCCCTTACGCACTTCCTGAATTGTCAGAAGATGATGATGCGAGCTGTATCGGGTCGCCGTTCGGTGCCTACGGGGCAACGACGATCGTGCCCGCCTGCTTTTACAGCCGCGCGGCGACAATCTACGCAGGTTCCAGCGAGATTCAGAAGAACATCATCGCGAAAGCGATCCTCGGCCTCTAGCCTTTTAAGGCCGCCGGTATCTATTTTAGGAGATATATGCAGTGAATTTTGATCTTACGGAGGAGCAGCGGCTGTTGAAGGACAGTGTCGCGCGACTGATGCTCGACAAGTATGGCTTCGGAGATCGCGGCGGGTATCGGGCTCAGGGGCGCGGCTATAGCGAATCGATGTGGTCAAGCTATGCCGAACTCGGACTTCTTGCGATGCCGTTTGCGGAAGAATATGGCGGTTTCGGCGGGGGGCCGGTCGAGACCATGATCGTTATGGAGGCCTTTGGCGAGGCGCTGATCCTCGAGCCCTATTTCGCGACAGTGGTGCTTGCTGGCGGCATCCTCCGTCACGGAGCGAGCCACACGCAAAAGGCGGAGCTTATTCCCGCCATCGCCCAGGGCCAGCTAAAGTTTGCTTTTGCTTACCTGGAGCCCCAGTCTCGTTATGACCTCTTCGATGTTAAGACGCTTGCAACGGAGGATGAGAACGGCTGGACCCTGAGCGGAACGAAGGGGCTCGTCCTGCACGGCGATACAGCCGATAAGATCATCGTATCTGCTCGAACGAGCGGTGATACCAGGCAAGAGCATGGAATCGGCCTTTTCCTGGTTGAAGCTGATGCGCCGGGCCTTACGTGTCGCGGTTACCCGACACACAGCGGTCTGCGTGCGGCTGATATCACACTCGAACATGTGCGGGTTGATGCGGCCAACGTCATCGGCGACCCGGCTAATGCCTTCCCGGTTATCTCCCGCGTCGCCGAGGAGGCAATTGCAGCGTTGTGCGCAGAAGGTGTCGGCGCATTTAGCAGAATGCAGGCGATCACGCTCGACTACCTAAAAACGCGAGAACAGTTTGGTAAGAAAATCGGCAGCTTTCAGGTGTTGCAGCATCGGGCCGTGGACATGCTTGTCGAACTGGAGCAGTCGCGCTCGATGGCCATGTACGCTGCGCTTATGCTCGGCGAAAGTGATGACACCGAGCGCGAGCGCGCGATTTCGGCGGCTAAAGTCCAGATTTGCCGGTCGGCGAAAGCCATCGGGACTCAATCGATCCAACTCCACGGCGGCATCGGAATGACAATGGAGTACAGCATCGGTCACTACTTTAAGCATGTGAGCATGATCGACAAATTGCTTGGTGATGCGGATCACCACTTGGGGCGTCTGGCTGTTCTCGGAGGACTAAGCAGCTAGCAAGGCTAGTTGCAGACCGTGTCCTGAACTACTTCCGGATCGGAAGAAGATTTAGCAAGGCTGCCAACCTAGTCACAAATGACATTGAAACGGTCGCATCAATCGTTAATTCGGTCAGCAAAAACCTCCCTCGGCATCCCAGTTGCCGTAGCATTCTGAGTTGAGTCTGGCCGCGGGCGTGACTTCACAGCCTGGGCAATGCAGAATACCCCAAGTCGACACGGACGCTGGCCCGCTCGAGAGGGTCGCCAGCCCGAACCAGAGGGCGGGCGGAGACGCTTAGAGAGGCCGCATCACATCCGACCGTGATAGCGTCGGCAAGCGCAGCCTTCTTGACTCCTCGGACACAATGGCTACGAGGCAAGTCCTATCCATTCGTGATGTGACTGCGTGAACGAACGCTCTGATTACGATTCACGCATAGAGAGAAACGACCTGAAGATGGTCCACCTGCTCAAGTGAAATTAATGCCTCCAGATCAGGTCCATAGGGTTCCGCCATGGCACGTCTCGAGCTTCTGCTGCTTCGGCATTCATAAGGTAAGCGGTCAGCCGATAACGTCAGGCCTAAAGTTCCAAGGCATGAGCATTTCGATCTCGGATGCCGGCCATCCTTGAGCGATGC
>NZ_JAMYUT010000065.1:0-10089 GCF_040323235.1 Mesorhizobium sp. M0051 | reverse complement strand
GCGCGGCGCCCCCCCCCCCCCCCCCCGCCCCCCCCCCCCCCCTCCCCCCCCCCCCCCCCCCCCCCGCCCCCCCCCCCCCCCCCCCCCCCCCCCCCGGGCCCCCCCCCCCCCCCCCACCCCCTCGCGGGCGGTCGCCCCGGCTTCCCTGAAACATTTTTTCGTTTCTTCGCCGGGGGGGCACCCCGCCCCCCCGCCCGCGACCATTGCCGAACGCGCCGCGCGTTTCAGCAGGGCGCGCCACCCTTGAACGCGGAAAGGAGACAGCAATGCGCCATCAGAATGCCACGGCGTATCGCTTCCTCGCGCCCTATCTGCTGATCTTTGCGGTGTTCTGGGTGTGGCCGATCATCAGCTCCTTCATGATCTCCTTCCAGGCGACGCGCACCGTGCCGTGGCGGTTCGCGCCCGGCTTCAACTGGGGCCGATTGATCGGGGATCCGGCCTTCTTCAACGCGCTTGAGAACACGCTGCTGATCCTGGTGATCCAGGTGCCGGTGATGATTTCGCTGGCGCTCGTCATGGCGGTGCTGTTGAATTCGCCGCTTTTGAAGGCGCGCGGCCTTTACCGCTTTGCCTTCTTCGCCCCGGTCGTGGTTGGCGAGGTCGCCTATTCGGCGGTGTTCCGGCTGATGTTCAACCTCGATTTCGGCATCATCAACAAGCTCTTGAACAGCGTCGGCCTGCCGAAGATCGACTGGTTCTCCAACGTCACGCCGGCGATGGCGCTGATCATGATCGCGGTGACCTGGCGCTGGGCCGGTTACAACGCCATCATCCTGCTCGCCGGCATGCAGTCCATTCCCGAAGATGTCTACGAGGCGGCGACGCTCGATCGTGTCAGCAAGCTCAAGCAGTTCTTCCATATCACCCTGCCGCTCCTCAAGCCGGTCATCGTGTTTTGCCTGGTGCTGTCGATCATCGGCACCATGCAGCTGTTCACCGAGCCGTTCCTGATCACCGAGCGGGGCGGCCCGGGAGGCGGCACGGAGACGCTTGGTCTGCTGCTCTATCGCCAGGGTTTCCGCTCGCTCAACTTCGGCTATGCGTCGGCCGTTGCCTACACCATGGCCGGCCTGGCGATCGCCATCACGCTGGTGCAACTGTGGCTGACGAGGGAGCCGAAATGAGCTCGCGCTCCTCCACCAGGCTGGGACGCAGCATTGCGCTGCATCTGTTCCTGACGCCGCTGGCGCTGATCTGGCTGTTTCCGCTGTGGATGATGGTGGTATTTTCGACCATGCCGGACAACGGCATCTTCAGCCCCGGCATCGAGCTGTTGCCGCACGGCAATTTCATTGACAATTTCAACAATCTGCAGCGGGACACCAACTTCGTCGGCGCCATCGGCATTTCGGTTTCGGTGGCGGTGACTTACACCATCCTGTCGGTGCTGCTGACGTCGATGGCCGGCTGGGCACTGGCTCGTTACCAGTTCTTCGGCAAAGGCGCGATTGTCGCCATTATCCTCGGCACCATCACGCTTCCCTATGCGGTCGTGCTGATCCCGCAATTCATCATGGTGGCGCGCGATTTCAAGCTCGCCAACACCTGGATTGCGCTGATCGTGCCGCCGCTGTTCAATTCGCTCGGCGTGCTGTTCATGCGGCAGAGTTTTTCGATGATGCCGGACGACCTCTTCGATGCGGCGCGCGTCGAAGGCGTAAAGGAATGGCGCATCTTCCTGTTCGTTGGGCTGCCCTTGGCGCGGCCGATGCTGGCGGCGCTCGCCATCATCCTGTTCCTCGCCTCCTGGAACAATTATCTGTGGCCGCTTTTGATCAACAGCCAGCCCGGTTCAATGACGGCGCCGGTGGCGCTCGGTACGCTGATCGGCCTCACCAAGGTGTCATGGGGCGGCATCATGGCGGGCGCCGTGATGCTGACGGTGCCGATGCTCGTCGTCTTCGTGCTGCTGCAGCGCCATTTCATCGCCGGCATCGCCGCCGGCGCAGTCAAGTAAGGGGCAGAATGGCAACGGTCACGCTCAACACTGTCGTCAAGCGCTTCGGCCTCTTCGAGGTTGTCCACGGCGCCAGCATCGATATCGAGGACGGCGAGTTCGTCGTCTTTGTCGGCCCGTCCGGCTGCGGCAAGTCTACTCTGCTCAGAATGATCGCCGGGCTCGAGGATATCAGCGCCGGCGAGATCGCCATCGGCGGCAAGGTAGTAAACGATGTCGAGCCAGCCGACCGCGGCATCGCCATGGTGTTCCAGTCCTACGCACTCTATCCGCACATGAGCGTCGAACAGAACCTCTCTTTCGGGCTGCGCATGACCGGCAACCCGAAGGCCGACACCGATCGGCGGATAAAGCGCGCGGCCGAGATCTTGCGCATCAGCGAATTGATGGACAGGCGGCCGAAAAAGCTCTCCGGCGGCCAGCGCCAGCGCGTCGCCATAGGTCGCGCCATCGTGCGCGAGCCGCAGGTCTTCCTGTTCGATGAGCCGCTCTCCAATCTCGACGCCGAACTGCGCGTCCAGATGCGCGTCGAGATCTCTCGGCTGCACAAGGAACTCGGCGCCACCATGATCTATGTCACGCACGACCAGACCGAGGCGATGACGCTCGCCGACAGGATCGTCGTGATGCGCGCCGGCCATATCGAGCAGATCGGCCGGCCGCTCGATCTCTACGACAATCCCGACAACCAGTTCGTGGCGGGCTTTGTCGGCTCGCCGAAGATGAACTTCATCAAAGCTCATATTGTCGGGCACGATGCGCGTGGCGTGATCGTCGAACTGGCGGGTCAGGACAAGACCCGTTTCACCCAGCCGCTGACGGGCGCTACGCCCGAAGTGGGTAGCAAGGTCATCGTCGGCGTGCGGCCCGAACATTTCGGCAACGCGGGAGAAGGTGGCGCCGACCTCGTCGTCGGCATCGACGTGATTGAGCACCTCGGCGGCACGAGCTTCCTCTACACCAGAACGGCCAATGGTGAAGACGTGGTGATCCAGCGCGACGCGGCAAAGGTTCCCGATGCGTCCGAAATCACCGTTTCCATCCGCAAATCCTACCTGTTCGACGAAAAAGGACTGCGGCTGCGGTGACCGCCGCCCTTTCCAGCCTTCAAGGAGAATGACAATGACTGCAACCACGCCCATTCGCTGGGGCATCCTCGGCCCGGGCAGCATCGCCCAGTCCTTTGCCGGTGGCGTGGCCGATTCGCGCACCGGAAAGCTGGTCGCCATCGGTGCCCGCAATCCCGCCAAGCCTGGCCTCGCCGAGAGTTTCCCCAGCGCCCGCATCCTCGATGGCTACGATGCGCTGCTTGCCGATCCCGAAGTCGACGCCGTCTACATTTCGATACCGCATCCCGGCCATGCGCAATGGGCGATCAAGGCGGCCGAGGCAGGAAAGCATGTGCTGTGCGAAAAGCCGCTTGCGCTGACCGCCTTCGAGGCCGACGCCATGATGCATGCCGCGCGCAAGGCCGGCACGTTTCTCGGCGAAGCCTTCATGTACCGGCTGCACCCGCAGACGCTGAAGCTGGTCGAGCTGATCAGGTCCGGTGTCATCGGCGAGATCAGGATGATCAAGTCGAGCTTCGGTTTCGCCATGCCGGGCTTCATGCCGCAGCACCGGCTCTACGCCAACGATCTTGCCGGCGGCGGCATTCTTGACGTCGGCGGCTATCCCGTCTCGATGGTCCGATTGATTGCCGGCGCCGCAGCTGGAAAACCCTTCGCCGAGCCTGACAAGGTCGTCGGCACCGCCCATCTTGGCCAGTCCGGCGTCGACGAATGGGCCTCGGCGCTGCTGCATTTCCCCGGCGGCATTGTCGCCGAAGTCTCCTGCAGCATCTCGCTCAACCAGGACAATGTTCTGCGCATCCTGGGCACCAAAGGCCGCATCGAGGTGCCGGACTTCTGGTTCGCTGGCGGTAACCGCAGCGTCGGCCTGGGCCAGATCGACGTCATTGCATCGGATGGCTCGCGCGAGACCATCAGCGTCAACGAGAAGCGCCATGTCTATTCCTTCGAGGTCGACGCGGCCGGCGAGGCCATTCGCGCCGGGAGGCAGGAATTCGCCTGGCCGGGCATGGCCTGGGCGGAAAGCCTCGGCACGTTGCGTGTGCTGGACAGATGGCGGGCGGCGGCCGGCCTCGAATACGGGATCGAGAAGCCCCAACAACGCATCAACACCATCTCCGGCCGGCCTTTGCGATCAGGCGGCACGGCGATCGCCAAGCGCAAGATACCGGGCCTGTCGAAGCCCGCGTCGGTGGTGGCGCTCGGCTTCGAGGATTTCCGCACGTTTTCCTCGGGCTCGATCCTGCTCGACGCCTTTTTCGAGGCCGGCGGCAATCTCTTCGACACCGGTTATGTCTACGGCGCCGGTTATACCGAGAAGCTGCTTGGCGAGTGGCTGAAGAACCGCGGCGTGCGCGCGCAATCGGTGGTCATCGCCAAGGGCGCCCACTCGCCGCTCTGCTATCCCGATGTGATCGGCAAGCAGCTCGACCAGTCGCTCGACCGCCTGCAGACCGACCATGTCGATGTCTATTTCATGCACCGCGACAATCCGGACGTGCCGGTCGGCGAATTCGTCGATGCGATGGATCGCGAGGTAAAGGCTGGCCGCATCCGCGGCCCGTTCGGCGGCTCGAACTGGACGATGGAACGCATGGATGAGGCCATTGCCTATGCCGAACGCACCGGCAAGCAAAAGCCCGGCGCGCTATCCAACAATTTCTCGCTGGCCGAAATGCTGGAGCCGATCTGGGCTGGCTGCATCACGTCCTCCACGGATGCGTGGAAGGCCTGGCTGACATCTCGGCAGATGCCGAACTTCGCCTGGTCGAGCCAGGGACGCGGCTTCTTCACCGACCGCGCCGGGCGCGACAGGCTCGACAACGAGGAACTGGTACGTGTCTGGTACTCGGAACGGAATTTCGGCCGCCGCGACCGGGCGATCGACCTTGCCGCGAGACTTGGCAAGAGCCCGATCCATGTTGCGCTCGCCTACGTGCTTGCTCAGCCTTTCCCATCCATTCCGCTGATCGGGCCGCGCACGCTGGACGAGTTGGACGACAGCCTTCGCGCCCTCGACATCACGCTTTCGCAGGCCGATCTCGAGTGGCTGGATGGCGGCAGTCTGCGCGCAGCCTAGCTGCCTGTCTAACGGCGGCGGCGTCAGGTCCCGTCATCGGACGCCCTGACGCCGCGCCTGGCCGGGGTTCTCATGCTGGCGTACATGCCGGTGGTGCGGAATTGGCTTGGCGTGATGCCGTAACAGCGGCGGAAGACCTTTGAAAAATAGTTCGCGTCCTCGAAGCCGCAGAGGATGGCGACTTCCTTCACCGGCAGAAAATCCACCTTGGTCAGCAGCTTCGCCGCGCGTTGCAGGCGCTGCTGCAGCACGAACTCGGCGGGCGGCACGCCTTCGCTTTCGGCGAAACAGCGCGAAAAATGAGCCCGGCTGAGGCCGCTGATCTGGACCAGGTCCGCCACCGGCAGCGGTTTATCGAGATTGGCACCGATGTGATCGATCACCGGCTGCATGACGCTCTGTTTTTCGGCAAAGGCGTGGGAGCCGAACACATCGTCATAGAGCGCCATCGCAGCCTCGTAGGCTATCGCCGAAGCAGCACCCGGCGAAGCAGCCCCTTTGATTAGGCGCAGGCTGCAATCGGCAAGATGATCGATCGTCGCCGGCTGCAGCCGAAATACAGGACCCGAGACGCTGAGGATCGACTTGTGGATGCGCAGCGCCTCCTCGCCGTTCATCGAGATCCAGAAAAACTCCCAGCGCTCATCCCCAGCCAGCCAGTAGCGGTGGTTGTGCGGCACCAGCACCAGCAATGTGTCGTTCTTCTGCAGGCGGTAGTTGCGGTTTTCGTAGCGCAGCCGGCCGGCTCCGCTAATCGTGTGCTGGAGCACTGTGAACGGTGTCTGGCCGCGCTTGCGGCCGTCCCAATCATAGATTTCGTCCTCGCGCACCTCGTAGCCCGTGCTCGTCGGCATGGCGTGCAGGCGCTGGCGACCGCGCGGCAGCGAGATCGTGCGCATGGATTGTCCGTTGGCTATTAAATCATCCAGCACAAAATTACCCTCGAAAGCATAATCCTTCTCTGGTCGCGCTCGCGAATAAGCGCATAATCTCCGTCGAAAAGCGAGAGGGATCCGCAGTCGAGGAGCGGACAGGGAGGTTGGTGAGCCGGATTCCGGCTTGTCGCGCACACATGTCACGGCATGTGGCTACAACTTCCCATTGTCATTCCTTGCCTGCATATCGAATGGAATGAGGTGCGCCTGATGAGTTTCAAAATCGCTATCATCGGTGCGGGCAGCGTCGGCTTCACCAAGAAATTGTTCACCGACATCCTGTGCGTGCCCGAATTCAAGGACATCGAATTCGCGTTGACCGACGTCAGCGAGCACAATCTTCAGATGATCAAGGCGATCCTCGACAGGATCATCGAGGCAAACAGATTGCCGACCAAGGTGACGGCGACCACCGACCGCCGCAAGGCGCTCGAAGGCGCACGCTACGTCATCAGCTGCGTCCGGGTCGGAGGCCTCGAAGCCTATGCCGACGATATCCGCATTCCCCTAAAATATGGCATCGACCAGTGCGTCGGCGATACGATTTGCGCCGGCGGCATTCTCTATGGCCAGCGCAACATCCCGGTGATCCTGGATTTCTGCAAGGACATCCGCGAGGTCGCCGAGACGAACGTCAAATTCCTGAACTACGCCAACCCGATGGCGATGAACACCTGGGCAGCGATCGAATACGGCAAGGTCGACACCGTCGGGCTCTGCCACGGGGTCCAGCACGGAGCCGAGCAGATCGCCGAGGTCCTCGGCGCGAAGTCCAGGCAGGAACTCGACTATGTCTGTTCAGGCATCAACCACCAGACCTGGTTCATCGACCTGCGCCTGAACGGCCGCCCCATCGGCAAGGACGAATTGGTGGCCGCCTTCGAGGCGCATCCGGTCTATTCGCAACAGGAGAAGCTGCGCATCGATGTCCTGAAGCGCTTCGGCGTCTATTCGACCGAAAGCAACGGCCATCTTTCCGAATATCTGCCCTGGTATCGCAAACGTCCCGACGAGATTACGCGCTGGATCGACATGTCCGACTGGATCCACGGTGAAACGGGCGGCTATCTTCGCTACTCCACCGAAACCCGCAACTGGTTCGAAACGGAATATCCGCAGTTCCTCGAAGCGGCGTCAAAGCCGATCGACCCGGATAAACGCTCCAACGAGCATGCCAGCCACATACTGGAGGCGCTGGAGACCAACCGCGTCTATCGCGGCCACTTCAACGTCAAGAACGATGGGGTGATCACCAACCTGCCGCAGGATGCCATCGTCGAGTCGCCCGGCTTCGTCGACCGTTTCGGCATCAACATGGCGGCCGGCATCGCGCTGCCGGAAGCCTGCGCCGCCACCTGCATTTCCTCCATCAACGTCCAGCGCATGTCGGTTCATGCCGCGATATCAGGCGACATCGATCTGTTGAAGCTCGCCGTGCTGCACGACCCGCTGGTCGGCGCGGTTTCGACGCCGGAGGAGGTCTGGCAGATGGTCGACGAAATGGTCGTCGCCCAGGCGGCCTGGCTGCCGCAATATGCCCATGCGGTTCCGGCCGCCAGGGAGCGGCTGTCGACATCTCAGGTGAAGACCCGCGAGTGGGCGGGCGCTGCACGGCGCAGCGTTCGCTCGATCGAGGAATTGCGAGCCGAAAAAGCTGCGCTGGCGCAAGCCGGCTGAAACCACATGCGGTGACGGTGGATCTACGGGAGGCGGATCCACTGCCAGGAAGCCGTTTGAGTTCGAGGAGAAGCGGAGCGGATGCAAACGCTCCGGAACAAACAAGAGGGAGAGAGACAGTGAGGAATTTACGCGATATCGGTCTTGCTGCCGGACTGGCGCTGAGCGTCTCGGTCTCGGCACTCAGTGTATACGCTAGCGAACCGACGGTTCCGCCGGCGCCGACACCGTTCCCCGCCGAGGGCAAGATCCACTATGTGGCGCGTGACTCCATTCTGGAGTTCAAGGCGCTCCCCGAATATCACGAGCCGGACTGGGTCACCGATAAATACGTCAAGACCGGCAAGCTGCCGCCGCTCAAGGACCGGCTGCCGAAAGAACCGCTGGTCTTCAAGACGGGCAACATGCAGGACGGCATCGGCGTCTACGGCGATACGATGCGCCATGTCATCGGCGGGCGGCCGGAGGGCTGGAACTACGGCGCCGGCCAGACCCAAGGCTGGGGCGGCATCGATATCGGTCTTTCCGAATGCCTGACGCGCACCGCACCGCTGTTCCAGGTCGAGGCGAAGGACACCGAGCCGTTGCCGAACCTGGCCAGGAGCTGGGACTGGTCGAAGGACGGCCACAAGCTGACCATGCACCTGGTCGAAGGCGCCAAATGGTCGGATGGCATTGCCTTCAATGCCGACGATGTCATGTTCTACTGGGACGACGAGGTCGTCGACCCGAACGTCTCGCCGCTGAACGGAGCGACGCCGGAAACTTTCGGTGTCGGCACGACGCTGAAGAAGATCGACGACTACACCGTCGAGTGGACCTTCAAGGAGGCGTTTCCGAAACAATATCTCTACGCGATGGCATACGGCACCTTCTGCCCGGGTCCTTCGCACATCCTGAAGCCGCAGCATCCGAAATATTCGAAGAACACCTACGATCAGTTCAAGAACGCCTTCCCGCCGGAATATATGAACCTGCCGGTAATGGGCGCCTGGGTGCCGGTCGAATACCGGCCTGACGATATCATCGTCCTGCGTCGCAACCCCTATTATTGGAAAGTCGACGAGAAGGGCAACCAGCTGCCTTACCTCAACGAGCTGCAGTACAAGCTGTCGACCTGGGCCGACCGCGACGTCCAGGCGGTCGCCGGCTCGGCTGACTTTTCCAATCTGGAACAGCCGGAAAACTTCGTCGCCTCGCTGAAGCGCGCGGCAGAGGCCAATGCGCCCGCACGCCTGGCCTTCGGCCCGCGGCTCATCGGCTACAATTTGCGCATGAACTTTTCCGCCAATGGCTGGGGCAACCCGGACGCGCGCGGGCAGGCCGTGCGCGAGCTGAACCGCAACGAGGACTTCCGCAAGGCCATCACCATGGCGCTCGACCGCAAGGCGCTCGGCGACTCGCTGGTCAAGGGGCCGTTCACCGCCATCTATCCCGGCGGACTGTCGTCGGGCACCAGCTTCTATGACCGCAATTCGACGGTCTACTATCCCTTCGATCTCGATGGCGCCAAGGCCGAACTGGCCAAGGCAGGCCTCAAGGACACCGACGGCGACGGTTTCGTGAACTTCCCTTCCGGCACCGCCGGCGGCAAGAACGTCGAGGTCGTGATGTTGGTCAACAACGACTACACCACCGACAAGAGCCTTGCCGAAGGCGTCGTCGCCCAGATGGAAAAGCTTGGAATTCGGGTCGTGCTCAACGGGCTCAACGGCACTCAGCGTGACGCTTCGCAATATTCCGGCCGCTTCGACTGGCTGGTCCGGCGCAACGACCAGGAACTGACCTCGGTGGTGCAGAACACCGCGCAGCTCGCCCCGGTCGGTCCGCGCACCAGCTGGGACCATCGAGCGCCGGAAAACGGCGAGGTCGATTTGATGCCTTTCGAAAAGGACCTCGTCGACATCGTCAACAAGTTCGTCTCGACGCAGGACAATGACCAACGCGCCAGCCTGATGAAACAGTTTCAGAAGATCTCGACGGAACACGTCTACAATGTCGGTCTGACGGAATATCCTGGCGCGCTGATCGTCAACAAGCGTTTCTCGAACATTCCGCAGGGCACGCCGATCTTCATGTTCAACTGGGCCGAGGATTCGATCATTCGCGAACGGGTCTTTGTCGCCGCCGACAAGCAGGCGAAATACGAGTTGTTCCCTGAGGAGCTGCCCGGCAAGCCCGGAGAAAAAGGCCCGATGGATTAGGTTTACCTCCCCTGACTGAGAGAATTCGGGCCGCGCCGCCCGCGCGGCCCGACAAAGTAAACCTCCGGCCGCAGACAAAGGGGGCGATCGGCGCGCCAAAGAAACCGGCCGGGCCTGTTGGGATTACTGCACACGCGCATAGCGTCGGCAATAACCGTGCTCG
>NZ_JAMYUT010000064.1:0-11713 GCF_040323235.1 Mesorhizobium sp. M0051 | reverse complement strand
TCACGCTGACGGCGACGGTGACGGACGGCGACGGCGACAAGGCCTCGCAGGCGCTCAACCTCGGCAGCCTGCTGACCATCAACGACGACGGCCCGACGATCGGGCTGAGCGGGACGACGCACGCGCTGACGGTCGACGAGAGCTTCCTGACGGCTGCGACCAATGGCGGCATCAACGGCTCGGGCCAGGCGCCTGCCGGCTCGACGCATGCGGAAGCAACCTTCAGTGACGCCTTCACGGTGGCGACGGGCGCCGATGGCGGCACGACCAGCTATGCGCTGAGCGTGGCGGGCGGGTCCTCCGGCCTGGTCGACACGGCGAGCGGACTGGCGGTGATCCTGTCGGTCAACGCCAGCGGCGTGGTCGAAGGCCATGCCGGCGCCGGCGGCGCGCTGGTGTTCACGGTGAGCGTGGACGCCAACGGCAAGGTGTCGTTCGATCTCGACCGGGCGGTGCATGAGGACGGCGCCAGCAACACGCCGAACGACGGCACCAGCCTGTCGAACCTGATCACGCTGACGGCGACGGTGACGGACGGCGACGGCGACAAGGCCTCGCAGGGGCTCAACCTCGGCAGCCTGCTGACCATCAACGACGACGGCCCTTCGGCCATATCCCCGGCCTCCGCGGTCGTCTCAAACGGAGCAGGAGCGCCCGTCTCATTCGACCTCGATATCGATGGGATACTTACCAACAACTACGGCGCGGACGGTGGAACTGTCATCTTCCCGACATCGCTCGACGGCACGGCGAGCGGGCTGACCTCCAACGGCGTTTCGATCGTGTACGACGTCTCAGCAGACGGCCACACGCTCACGGGTCTGGCCGGCTTAACGTCCGTATTTGTCATTACACTCAACCCGGCGACCGCTTCCTACTCCGTCGACATGAACGGAACCGTGGACAGCGTAACCCATGTCGACTTTAGCTCGGCGGGATACAACTTCGTCGGCGGAAACGGTGCCTGGGCTGGTTTCATTCCGAGCACAGAAACCGTCAGCTCGCCGATCGACAACAACAGCTCCGACCTGCTCATAACCCCCGAGGTCAATGGGGTGCGCACCAGCACGATCAATGCTAGCGCGATTTCGGGTGGTGTTGGCTCTGGCAGTTCCGTCGGTTTGGACGGTGGCCTTCCGGAAAGCATGAGAGTGGATTTCGTGACGGACCTGCGCGGCGATCCGGCAGGGTCGGGCGGCTACAGCGACGCCGCCAATCGCGATCACGTGTTCGATGGCCACTACACAGTTAACGGTTCGACGGCCACATTCACGGCCACCAACGGGTCGACGATCAGGATCACGGCCTCCGATGATCCGGACGGAGACAACATCGTCGGTGGCGGCAGCATAGACCACATCAATTCGGTCATCATCGGCTACAATGGCGTCTTCCAGACCATAACAGCCACCGCTTCCCTCGAGAACTACACCATCAACGGCCACGTCTATACGGTACAGCTGAATGTGGATGGCAGCGTCAATGTAGGTGGCGTCTACGGCACTGCCGGCGCAGGTGCGATCGGCACGGAGATCGCGGTCTTCACTAACGACGGCTACAACAGCGTCGAATACACCTATGTTTCGGGCGATACTTTCAAGGTTGGAGATTTCGGCGCGGCCGTCGCTACACATACGCCAGTCAGCTTCGATATTCCGGTCAGCGTTGTTGACGGCGATGGCGACATTGCCGGCGGCACGATCGGCATCACCTTGAGTCCGACGGGAGGAGCCATTCAGGATCACTCGTCGGATCTGGCCGGAGACCCTCACTCGTATACGTCGACGTTGGCCGAACCTCATATCATTGGTTCGGACTTCAACGACACGTTGAACGGCGACGGCGGCAATAACGTACTCTACGGCGGCGCTGGTGCCGATACGATCAACGGCGGCGCTGGCAACGACCTTCTCATCGGCGGTTCCGGCCAGGACACCATGACCGGCGGTACGGGCGCCGATACGTTCAAGCTCGACGGTTTGGACATCAAGGACTTGATCACTGACTACAATGGTGCACAAGGCGACAAGATCGACCTGTCATCCCTGTTCGAAACAGCACTAGGGGGCAATATCGCGGATTTCGTGAAATACGATTCGGGAACACACACCCTCAGCGTCGATACCAATGGTACAACCGGCGGCGCCAATTTCGTCGACGTCGCCGTCTTGCAGAACGCACCTGTCGCCGGCACCATCAATCTGATTTATGACGACACGGCACACACACAACACACAGCCACGATCTAACGGCATGGCGCACGACCACGCCACTATGTTATACACCGCTAATATCGAGGGGAGTTCATCATGAGACATTCTGCAAGACTGCTGGTTTCCGCTGCGACGCTGTTGCTGGCAGTCGGGTCGACGAGCTTTGCCGCCGACATCATCGAAGGTCCGACGGTCGACTATTGCCGTACCGTCGGCACGTCCAACCTGGTGCTGACCGACAACATCGTCGACCTCAGGGTGCAAGTGGTGAAGCTGATGGACGAGTCGGTGGCCGCCGCCAACAGCTCGGAGTGGATCAACTCGTCCCGGCCCGTCTTCGTCTGGGCGTCGGAGGCCAAGGTCGCTTGCGGCATGGCCTACGGCTACCTGAAGACGAACTACAAGGACGAAGACACGCTCAACAAATGCGAGTGTTTTCACGATCGCATGGTCGAGTACATGCACTGACCGGATAGGCGAAGCCACGCCTGTTGGCCGTCATGACAGCCGACGGATCATTTTTGGGCGCGATCGCCGGCGCGGTCGCGTTGATCGGCCTTGGCCAGGCTGTCACGCCGGCCCGCGCCAACTGGCTGGAACGACCTTCGGTGGAACAGTCCTCCGATCCGGTGCGACCGGTGCACTGTGAGGCGGCCACGCAGTGGACCCGGCAGACATTCAAGGCGTTTGCCAGCTGCCAGGCATCGATCTATGGCCTGGAGCCGCTGCTGGCGCATGCCGTCATGGAGATCGAAAGCGGGTTCGATCCCGACGTGCAGGGCGCCGATGGCGAAGTCGGCCTGATGCAGGTGATGCCGGCGACCGCCAGGATGCTCGGCTTTAGAGGCTCTCTGGACGATTTGAACGCACCGGCGACCAACATCGCGCTGGGGGTCAGATATCTTGCGCAGGCCAACAGGCTCGCCGCGGGCGATCTGTGCACCACCGTCATGAAATATCGCGCCGGCCACAATGAAAGCCGGTTCTCGGCCCTGTCAGTCCACTACTGTCAGCGTGCGCGGGCAATCCTGGCAAGGGACGGCATCGACGTAACCGGCCCGCTACCAGTGGCATCCTTCGGCTTTTCCGCATTTTCGCCAAGTGGCGGAGCTGCTGCCCAGGGAAAAAATGTGTGCGTGCGCCGTGTGTTCGTGCCCGGGCCGCGATACATGAAATGCGCCGACTACCGGAGTGCCGGGCAGGCACGACAGATCAAGGCGCTCAGAGCCAGGCTTTTCGGCGGTTAAAAGAAATGCAGACGGCACGGCAAGTCCGCCGTAACATGACTCGAGGGCCAGACCGGGAAGCCGGCGGCAAATAGGGGTGGAGTATTCATGGAAGCTGGCCGACGGGTCCACTGTCCACGGACATGGGCAATCGCCCTTGCGCTCGCCGTCATGGTGTCGGGCTGCCAATCGAAAGATCGCGTTTCCGAAGCGCTCGATCCGGCGGCGGTTGCCGTACCTGCCGGGCAGAATGGCGCCGCTGTTGCCGTACCTGCCGGGCAGAAGGGCGCCGCTGTTGCCGTGCCTGCTGGGCAAAATGGCGCCGCTGTTGCCGGTCCAGTCCAGGCGACCCAGTCGCTGGGCACCGGTCCGACGAAGATCACCATGCTGCTGCCTCTGTCCGCCGCCGGAACGGCAGGGGAAAACGGCAGGAAGATGCTCGACGCCACCAAGCTGGCGATGACGGATATCGGCAATGGACTGCTTACGCTGACGGTAGAGGACACCAGAGGCGACAGCACATTGGCCAGCAAACTGGCTATAACCGCCATAACGACGGGGTCGAAGGCCGTCATCGGCCCGACCGAACTGCCGGCAGCCCAGCATATTGCCACGCTGTCTGGATCGACGCGGCCACCGGTCCTGGCGCTTGCCGATAATTTCGCCGGCGGCGCCGGGGTTTATGCCGTGCCGCTTGGCGAAGCGGACAGCGCTGCGGCGGGCGCCGCGGGACTGGCTGCGAAAGGCAGCAAGAAGTTCGTACTGCTTGTCGCAGCAGGCCAAAACGCCGGCGCTATCGAAAAGCGCGTCGCAAACAGCCTCAGCATCTACGGCGCGACGCTGGCGGTCACCGTCCCGTATTCGGCCGGCGACGGTGGCGCGAAGGCGGTCGACGATATGGGCTCGCTGGTGGAAGCTCCCGACGCCGTCATCGTTGCCAGCGGCGATGGCAGTCCGTCGGCCATCCTTGCCGCCCTCAAATCAAAGGGCATTCCGGGGAAGAAAATCTCCGTCGTCGGGACGAACCGTTGGCTCGACCGTCCCATGGATCCGCTGTTCGAGGGCGCCTATATCGCCACGCTCGATCCGCGCGAAACCGGGCCGATCGCCGACCGTTTCAGGACCGCATACAACTATCCGGCCGACGTCAATGTGGCCTACGCCTATGACATGGTTGCCCTGACCGCGGGGATTGCCAGCGCGGTCGGGCCTGAAGGCTTCAGCAAGAAAATTCTCGAAAATCCAAACGGGTTTCGTGGATCGACTGGCCTGTTCCGGTTTCGGGCCGACGGATCCAGCGAGCGATCGATGCCGTTCTATCGGATTGAAAAAGGTGCTCTCAAGCTGGTTGCAAAATCGACGTCGGGTTTCTGATCGGCGAGAAACCTTGAGAACCTGTTCGGGCTGATGGGCGGGTTTGTCCGCAGCCGCCAGGCGATCGGGCTCGGAAGCCTGCTGCTTCTGGCCGGCATCCTGCTGATCGGCCGGGCCGGGGCTTTGCTTTCGGTCGACCGGCCTGTCCTGGCGCCTTCGCAGGACGACGCGCAGCCAATCCGACCGGCTGCGGCCGTTACCGACGCACAACGCCGAGAGCCGGCGCGCACGGTTGCTCAGGACCTCATCGCGCCGCCACGGCTCGATCCCGCGGAGATCGAACGGGTCGAGCCCCGTCCGCCGCTCAGCGAGCTCGGGCTCGCCGTGCCCCCGAAAACGCCGATGCCCGGGGACTGGCGGGAGGTTTTGCTCTACCGCCCGATTGCGACATCGTCGGCGATGTTCGAATCCATGGGCCGGAAGGTGATCATCAGCGGCGTGCAAGGCATCGACCTCGAGAGATCCTGCTCGTTTCACGACGTCACCTGGCCCTGCGGCCAGCGCGCACGCGCCGCCTTCAATTCCTGGCTGAGGGGACGCGCGTTGAAATGTTTCGTGCCGCCGGACGTCGAGCGTTTTGCCATCGCCGCACCGTGCAGCCTGGGCAAGCAGGATGTCGGCGCCTGGCTTGTCTCCAATGGCTGGGCCACGGCGCTGCCGAACGGCATCTACGGCAAGGCGGAGGCGACAGCCAGGGGTGCGGAGATGGGCATGTTTGGCCCAGCGCAATAGCCGGCCATTCAACCCCTGATACTTGGTTTGTTAACCGTCACGGGCGAAGCTTTCCCCAGGATCAAGCCATTTCGTCCGCAGCCTTTCATGGGGTCATCGCGCAATCGATTAAATTGCAAGGTTCCTTGAAACTGAAATTGCAACACACCGGCCTTATTACCAGCCCATCCACAGGAGATCGGCCAGTGACAAAGATATCGGCGAGCAGCACCGCCCAGGCATGGAAAGGCGTCGTTTGGCTGACCTTTCTGGGAACCACGGGAATCCTGGCCCTTTCCGTCGGCCTCAACTATCTGCTGCTGTTCTCGGAGGCGCTGACGCCATTTGGGCGCAGTATGATCACGGCAATCCTGTTGCCTGTTATCCTCGGCGTTCCGCTTTTTCTGTTCGTCGGATTGAAGCAGATCGAGATCCGTCACTATCGCCGGGAACTCGACAAGTCGGCAACTTTCGACACCATGACCGGCTGCCTGAACGGAGCGGTGTTCACATCGATGGTCGAACGAAGAACAGCAAGGCCATCGTCGCCGGGGCCGAGATCCGGCGCCTTCCTGGTCATCCATTCGGAACAGCTGCGGTCCATCAACCTGCGCTTTGGCCTTGAATGGGGCGACGAGGCCTTGCGGCTGGTGGCCTCGACCATACGATCGTCGGTGCGCGCGGAGGACTTGGTTGGACGTATAGGGGCCTCGATGTTCGGGGTCTTCCTCTCAGGCGCCACCGAGGCGGAAGCCAGCGAAATCGGCGAGCGTATCCGGTCGCGCATCGCGCAAGTCTATTTCGCACCAAAAGGAACCGAGGATGCGCTGAGCGTCAAGGTCGGCGGCGTGGTGTTCGAAGACGAGGTGGAGTTCGCGGACATGTTCCGGTCCGTCGAGCAGCGCATGGCCGCCGTCCAGGACGGAGCCGCGTTCGAACTGACGCATCTCCACAGCTGACCGCCGGGCACCGGGCGCCATCCAGTCCGGGATCGGCTTCTTATCTCGCCTGCAAGGAAGCCGTTGGGCGACCTATGGCTACTTTACTTTTCCCGCATCGCGCGGCGGAAGTTCTGCGTGATCGGCTCGGCGAGGTAAGAAAGCACGGTGCGAGCACCCGTTCGGATCATGGCCTCGCTCGACATGCCGGGCAGCAGCTTGCGGCCCTCCAGCTTGGCGAGTTCGCTCTTGTCGATCAACACGGTCGCGGCGAAATAGGGTGCCCCGCTGCGCTCCTCCACCATGCGGTCAGCCGACACGATCTCCACGACGCCCTCGAGCGGCGGCAGGTTGTAGCGGGCGAAGGCCGGGAAGCTGACGTGCGCGGACTGTCCGGGGGCGATCGTCTCGACATCCTCTGGTTTGACCATAGCCTCGACCACGAGTTGCTGTCCGAGCGGCACGATCGTCATCAATGTCTCACCGGGTTTAACGACACCGCCTGCCGTATGGACCTTCAGATCCATGACGATGCCGTCAACCGGTGCGACGACATTGGTGCGGTTAAGCACGTCCTTGGCGGAGCGCTCCTGCTGTCCGAGGTCGAACAACTCCGCCTCGATCTTGCTCAACTCATCGACGGCCTCGTTCAGCCGCACCGTGTCGAGGTTCAAGACTTGCATGTCGATCTCGGCCATGGCGCTTCTGGCACGAGCGATTGCCGCGACGTTGGTGGCGCGCTCCCCCTCCATCGCCCGCTGTTGTCGTCTGAGCAACAGGTTCCGCTCGCGGGTGGTCAGCCCCTTCGCGAGCAGGCTCTCAAGATCTTTGCTTTCACCCTCGATCGCCTCGATCTGCTTGTCCTCGGTGACGATGAGCTCCTGCAGCCCCGTTACCTCATCCTCTGTCTGGTGACGGCGCTGGCTGAGAATTTCCCGCTCGTCCGTCAAATTGTGGTGCTTTGCCGCGAACACGTCACGCTGTGCGGCCACCGAGTCCTTCACGGCCTTGGCGGGGTTTGCGAGCAGCGCCGGATCGAACTCGATGTCGGCCATGCCGTCGCGCTCAGCCCTGAGACGCGCAGCCAGCGCTTCACGCGTTGCTATCCGGTTCTGTAGCAGGTCAAGCTGCGCCTTTGCCTGTGTGTCATCGAGGCGGACGAGGATCTTGCCCGCCTTGACGATATCACCGTTGGCGGCGTTCAACTCCGCGATGATGCCGCCCTCGAGATGCTGGATGAGCTTGCGGTCGCCGGCGACCTTGACAATGCCCGGTGCCACCGCGGCGCTGTCCAGCGGTGCCAGGGCCGCCCAGCCCCCGGCCACGCCGAAGAACAGGAACATGATCGCGAACCCGGTGAACTTCACGCCGGCCAGACGCAGGGGTACCGGTTCCAGGAGGGAGGGCGGCGCGACGGGTAATGGCACGACGTTCAATGCTGGGGAACGGCTCATGCTTCCTTGACCTCTTTGCTGTCGTCGACTTCCTTGACTTCCTTGACCACTTCGAGGGTTGGCAGCTGGGCTGCCTTTGGCATCTGGGTGACCTTGCGAGCGCGGTTGGCGAGTTCGCTGAACACGGCATCGCGCGGCCCGAACAGGTCCTGTGCGCCGTGGCTAAGCACCAACACCTTGTCGACTTTTTCCAAAATGCTTGGCCGGTGCGAGATCAGGATCAGCGTCGTACCTGCCGCCTTGAGCCCGCCGATGACTGTCGCCAGTGCTTGCTCTCCCTCGTGGTCGAGATTGGAGTTAGGCTCGTCGAGGATAAGGAACGCCGGGTCGCCGTAGAGTGCCCGCGCCAGCCCGATGCGCTGGCGTTGCCCACCGGACAGTGCCGCGCCACCTTCACCGATCTCGGTGGCGTAGCCCTTCGGCAACCCCTTGATCAGTTCGTGGACGCCGGCCAACTGCGCGGCCTTGACCACATTGTTGAAGACCGCCGGGTTGAGCGACGCGAAACGGGCGATGTTCTCGGAGACGGTGCCGGCGAAAAGCTCGATGTCCTGTGGCAAATAGCCGACGTGTCGACCCCTGTCCTCGGCCGCCCATTCGACAATGCTCATGCCGTCAAGCAAGGCACGCCCTCCGGTCGGACGCCAGGCACCGGCAAGGATTCGCGCCAGGCTTGTCTTGCCGGCGCCGCTCGGGCCGATCAACGCCATCGCTTCGCCAGGCTTGAGCTGGAAGCTGACGCCCTTCAGGATCGGTTCGCCGCCCTGACGGGCAAGCACAAGGTTGTCGGCCTCAAACCTGCCTTTGGGTCGTGGCAGTGGCAGAACAGGCGTCGCCTCCTGGCGCTGTCCGGCGACCGCGGTGAGACGCCGGTAAGCGGCACGCGCTCCGACCGTCGCCTTCCAAGTGGCGATCGCTTGCTCGACAGGGGCCAACGCACGGCCCATCAAGATCGAGGCGGAGATCATGATGCCGGGTGAAGCCTCGTTGCGAAGGACCAGATAAGCGCCGAGGCCGAGGATGGCCATCTGCAGGGCCAGCCGGTGGCAACGTGCGATGGCCGCAATGACGCCGCCCCGGTTGGCGGCAAGAACCTGTCCTTTGTTTGCCTCGTCCTGATGCGCCTTCCAACCCTCCAGCAGGGGCTTCAGCATGCCCATCGCCTGGACGACTTCAGCGTTGCGGATCGCTGCCTCTGCCTGTGTGTATGCCCGCGACTGAGCGCTTGCGGCCTCGGTCAACGGTTTGCGGCTGATGTACTCGTTCAGCAAAGCGAGTGCGAACAGCACGAGCCCGCCGCAGAGTGCCAGCCAGCCCAGCCAAGGGTGCATGAAGAATATGGCGGCGAAGAAGATCGGTGCCCAAGGCGCGTCGAGGATTGGGAAGATGCTCGGGCTGGTCAAGAAATTCCGCACCTGGTCGAGGTCGCGCAGTGGTCGCGCATTGATCTGGCCTGGGGCAGAAGCGGCGTATTCCACCGATGCGGTCAGGAGAACTGGGCCCAACCGTGCGTTCATCCATGACCCGACCTTGGCCAACAGACGCCCGCGTACCACTTCCAGCCCCGCGAGCGTCGCGAGTGCCATCGCCGCCATCAGCGACAGCATCACCAGCGTCTCCACGCTATGGCTGCCGAGTACGCGGTGGTAGACCTGAAGCATATAGAACGCCCCGGTCAGCATCAGCACGTTGATGCCGCCGCTGAACCAGACAAGCGGCCGGATGGCGCGTTTGGCCTCTTTCATCACCACCTGCAGGGCAGGGGGCTGTTGCTTGGTTTTCATCATTTTATCTCGCGAGATGACATCTTGAGCAAGAGATCGCAACGGGACCAGCGTTAGCTGGCCCCGTTGGTCAAGTATCAGGTGACGTCAACAAGTATGTGCTGCAACAACGGCGACGTAGGCGTCGTGTCGCCGTCCGCGTCCGCCACCTGGAAGGCGAAGTCGAGGTGCGCGTCCGGTGTCGTGGTCTGCGTCGAGGTAAAGCCGATGTCGGTGATCTTCAAGACGTCCTGCTCATTGCCGAAGGAAGCGGCGGTAAAGCTTTGGAGGTTAGCCAAACTGCTGCCACCATTGCCTCCGACCCCACCGTTCAGGTTGATACCAGACCCCGTCAGCCCGTTCGCGGACTGCATGATCTGGATGCCCTGAATCTGGTAAGTCTCGCTGCCGAAGTTGTAGTCATTGTGCTCGACAACCAGCAATGCGTCGTTGTTGTCGAGCGTGAAATCGCTGCTGTAAGGGGCAGGGACCTGTCCCATCCTGAAGAGGTCACCGTTGTCGACGGTGATGGCCCGCGTAATCTCGTGCCCGTTGGCGTCCTTGAGGTCGAGGATCAGGATAAGGTCCTCGCTGGTCCCGACACCGTCGAACTTGATGGCGACTGCGGAGGCAACCGTCGTCGGGTCGGTAGCCTCGGTCTGGATACCGACGTTGGTGTTGAAGAACCGCAACGTGAGCAGTTCGCCTTGCTGGATCGTGTCACCGGCGACGCCGTTGGTGCCCTGCGTCGCAGACACCCACGTTTCATGGTTGTTGCTCACCATCTCGTGAGTAGGAGTGCCGTCGAACACGGTGTCAGTGGATTTCGCTTCGCCATCGACGGTCAAGCTGAACGGATTGGCTTTGTTGATCGCGTTGGCCGTGAACTGCACGTAGAAGCCTTCGTTGACACCCGTCGTGCCCGGATCATCCGCCTGCAACTGCTCCACCACGATCGGCGGGTGGCCCGAGTTGCTCGTGGGCACCTTGGACAGGAACTCACTGGTGTGAAGAATGTCGAAGCTGAAGCCTTCGAGTGGGTCGGTCAGGTTGATGGTGTAGGTGTTGCCAACCTTGTCGAATATGAGGGTACCGCCCGCCGTGCCGATCTGGGTGCTATCCGCTGGGTCCTTGTGATAGGTGAAGGTGAAGTCGAACGTCGCGAAGTCGGAGTCCTCCGACGCGAGCGTGACGTTCGAGGTGATGAGAGTGCCTCCGCCGCCGCCGATGATCGTGCCGCTGAGTCCGATCTGGACTTTAGGAGCCACGAGGTCCTGGTCGACAAAGTCAGAGCCGCCGCCAGCATAGAACGATGCCGGGTGAGCATCCGCGCCGATGTCGTAGCCGAAAGTTCCGGAAGCCGTTGCACCGGCCGTGTTAGCCAGGGTTTCGTTCTGGGTGCCCGGGGTAACTGGGTCACCGTCGAACGGGTGCGTGATCGTCGGGCCATCGTCCTTGAAGATGAGGTTTGTGCCGATGTTGAGGGCGGCCGACTGGTGGTCACCGTCCTTGTCGGTGATGGTGGCGGTGAGCACGACCAGATTGTCCGCGTTCAGGGTCTTGCTGTCGTCGGGGTTGCTGGCGTCCGGATGGACCACCGCCCGGATCTGATCGAGGGTGACGTCGCCCGCGGCGTTGACGGAGACCGTGAACACGAGGTCGTTGGTGCCGGCGGTGCGGCCTTCAAGTACGAGGCCATTGAGCGAGAGGACGACCGCCTCACCGGTTAGCGTATCGACCAGCCCGGTTACGCCGGCATTGAAGCTAAGCGCATAGGTGATCGTGCCGGCCCCGTCGGCGCCGTAGGCCGAGCTGAAGTTGGCCACAAAGTTCTGCGTGGCGTCAGGCCCCAGTACGGTCTCGTCGACGGTCAGCGTCGGCTCCGCGCCGATTGTCGAAATGCTCGGGCCATCGTCCTTGAAGTTGAGGTTCTGGCCGATGTTGAGGGCGGCCGATTGATGGTCACCGTCCTTGTCGGTGATGGTCGCGGTGAGCTTGACCAAGTCGTCCGCAGCCAGGCTCTTGCTGTCGTCG
>NZ_JAMYUT010000063.1:0-13341 GCF_040323235.1 Mesorhizobium sp. M0051 | reverse complement strand
CCGCTTTTTCAGCGACCGCGCAATTTGTTCGAACACCGACTGCATGCCAGCAAACTGGCGAATGCCTCTTCTGTTCCAACCATTGCTGCACGAACGGTAGGTGGGGCCGCTGTCGTCCTCCGGACGGTGCCCGCAAGCGCGCGAAGAACAACATTTTTTCGCCCCAATGGCACTTCCGCCCGTCTCAAGCGTTAGAGAGTGTTCAACTAACGTTAGAGACAATGGATTGTCGTCCAACCCTGTCACTGGCCTTAAGTCTGTTCCTGCTGGCGATAGGCGACGCGGGGCAAACGGCCTCGGCGCAAGCACCCTGCCTCGCCGACCACGACAAGCTGCTGACGGCCCTTAAGGCGAGCGTCAAGGCCAGCGGCGGGCCCGGCAATGGCGGCTTCGATACCAATGAATGGGCCGCAGTTGTGGCACGTGACGGAACGGTCTGCGCCATCGCTTTCAGCGGCCCCACCGCCGACGCGCAATGGCCCGGCAGCCGGCTGATCGCAGCCGAAAAGGCCAGCACGGCCAACGGGCTCAGCCTTCCCCAGATGGCATTGTCGACGGCAAATCTTTATGCGCCGGTCCAACCGGGCGGTCCGCTGTTTGGGCTGCAGGCCACCAATCCGGTCAACCAGGCGATCGCCTATACAGGCGACCCGTCGACGTTCGGCAGCGCCGGTGACCCGCTGATGGGAAAGCCCATCGGCGGGGTTGTCGTGTTTGGTGGCGGCCTGGCGCTGTATGATGGGAAGGGCATCGTCGGCGGACTGGGCGTCAGCGGCGATTCCTCCTGTGCCGACCACAATGTCGCCTGGCGCGTGCGCGCGGCCCTTGCGCTGGACAAAGTACCGGCCGGTGTCAATCCAAACCGCAAGGACGCCATCATCTACGATCTCGATCCCGGTGGAAAGAGCGCTTCGGGCTGGGGTCATCCATTATGCGCGGGAACCGAAGCCGACGTCGCCGCAGAGCTTGGTGCCGGCGTCGGCGGTTCGCTACACAAATGACGCAGCTTGCGTCGATGCGGGGCAAAACCGCTAAAGCGGGGAGAGCGATGCGGGCAACAGAACGCGGTTCCAGATTCAGTCTTGGTTTGGTGATGCTCGCAAGCCTCGCTTTGTTGGCAGGCGCGGCTGCCCAACCCGCGGCTGATACCGCGATAAGGCCGCCGCCTGCAGCCGCTCCGCCCGATGACGGCCAGTGGACGATGCCGGCAAAGAATTATGCCTCGACCCGCTACAGCGATCTGGCGGAGATTTCCGAAAGCAATGTCAAGAACCTGCAGGTGGCTTTCACCTTCTCGACCGGCGTAAACAAGGGCCAGGAGGCCGCGCCGCTCGTTGTCGGCAACACGATGTATATCGTGACCCCGTTTCCCAACATCGTCTACGCGCTCGACCTGTCCAAGCCAAGCGCACCCATGAAATGGAAATACGAGCCCAATCCGGAACCGGCGGCGCAGGGCGTCGCCTGCTGCGATGTCGTCAACCGGGGAGCAGCCTTCGCCGACGGGCGCATTTTCTTCAACACGCTCGATGGCCACACGATCGCACTGGACGCCGGCAGCGGCAAGCCGATCTGGAATACGCAGATCGGTAACATCAACATTGGCGAAACGATCACCATGGCGCCGCTGGTGGTAAAGGGCAAAGTGCTGGTCGGCAATTCCGGCGGCGAGATGGGCGTGCGCGGCTGGGTCAAGGCGCTCGACGCAGCCGACGGACATGTCGTCTGGACGGCCTACAGCACCGGCCCCGACAAGGACGTGCTGATCGGCCCGGATTTCAAGCCGCATTACGACACGGACAAGGGCAAGGACCTTGGCGTGACGACATGGCCGCCGGAAGCATGGAAGATCGGCGGCGGCAATATGTGGGGCTGGATCTCATACGATCCCGACCTAAACCTGTTCTTCCACGGCACCGGCAATCCCGGCCCCTGGAACCCCGACCTGCGGCCCGGCGACAACAAATGGACGGCCGGCATCTTCGCCCGCGACCCGGACACCGGGGCGGCGAAATGGTTCTATCAGTGGACGCCGCACGATCTGCACGACTACGATGGTATCAACGAGCAGGTTCTTCTGGACATGAACTGGCAGGGCCAGCCGCGCAAGGTGCTGGTGCGGCCGGAGCGCAATGGCTACGTCTATGTGCTGGATCGCACCACCGGCGAAGTCCTGTCGGCTCAGCCTTTCGGCCCAGTTAACTCCAGCAAGGGCGTGGATCTGAAGACCGGCCGACTCGTCGTAAATCCCGACAAGAAGACCGGCACTGGCAAGGTCGTGCGCGACATCTGTCCGACCGCGGCCGGCCTTAAGGATTGGCAACCGTCAGCATTCTCGCCGAGGACAGGCCTGCTCTACATCCCCCACAACAACCTTTGCATGGATGAAGAGGGCGTCGAGGTGAACTACATCGCCGGCACGCCCTATGTCGGCATGAACGTCCGTATGATCCCAGGGCCAGGCGGCAATCGGGGTGCATTCACTGCCTGGGATGTTGCCACCGCCAAGCCTGTATGGAACTTGAAGGAGAACTTTCCAGTATGGAGCGGTGCGGTGGTCACCGCCGGCGATGTCGTCTTCTACGGCACGATGGAAGGCTGGTTCAAGGCGGTCAGCGCCAGGACAGGGGAAATGCTTTGGAAGTTCAAGACGTCGTCCGGCATCATCGGCCAGCCGATCACCTACCGCGGTCCCGACGGGCGTCAATATGTGGCGATCCTGTCGGGCGTCGGCGGTTGGGCCGGTGCGATCGTGTCGGGCGACCTCGATCCACGCGACGCCACAGCCGCGCTCGGCTTCGCAAACGCCATGAAGGATTTGAAGGACGTGACGACGCCAGGAGGAACGCTCTATGTATTCCGCCTGCCCTGACGACTTCGACAGGCCCGTTGGGCGAAAAGCCGTCCGGCACATTGCCGCCGCGATCGGTGCGCTCGTCTTGTTTTCCGCCGCCGTAGTCGCTCATGCGCGCGAGTTGAGGGTATGTGCCGACCCCAACAACATGCCCTTCTCGAACGCCAGCGGCCAAGGTTTCGAGAATAAGATAGCGGAAATCGTGGCTGGCGAGCTTGGCGCCAAGCTTTCCTACGTTTGGTGGGCGCAGCGCCGCGGCTTTGTCCGCAATACGCTGAAGGCCGGGCTTTGCGACCTCGTCCCGGGCACTCCCGCCAACCTCGAAATGCTGCGCACCACCACACCCTACTACCGTTCCTCCTATGTATTCGTGATGCGCAAGGATGGCCCCGATATCACGTCCTTCGACGATCCGCGCCTGCGTGAGCTGCGCATTGGTGTGCAACTCATTGGCGATGACGGCGCCAACTCGCCTCCGGTCCAAGCGCTTGGCCGCCGTGGTATTGTCGGCCATCTGATCGGATACCCCGTCTATGGCGACTATTCAGCGCCAAACCCTCCGGCGCGCATCGTCGAAGCGGTGGCCAATGGCGAGGTTGACCTCGCCGTCGTCTGGGGGCCGCTCGCCGGCTACTTCGCCGCGAAGCAGAAGGTGTTGCTTAAGCTCACGCCAGTGACCCCCCGCATAGACGGGCCGATGCTGCCGATGATTTACGATATTTCGATGGGCGTCCGGCGTGAGGACGCCGCGTTGCGTGACGAACTCGATGCCGCACTTGCTAAGCACAAGGCTGAGATCGATTCCATTCTGACTCAGTTTGGAGTGCCTCGTCTGGACGCAGGCGGGAGTCCGGTGCGATGAAACGGGGGCTCGTCGTGCTCCTGTCCGCTACGCTGGCGCTTGCGGCATGCCAACGGGAAGAGCGCGACACACGTCCGCAATCCGCGCTCGGCTCCGGCGAGCAGCCGGCCCCCGTCACCACGTTGGAGCCTGGCGGTGAGCGGCCCTCTCTAAGTGACAACAAGGCTGCCGCTTTCGAGGCCAACGCCTTTCACCTTAGCGAGGGCAAGCGCCTCTTCAGCTGGTTCAACTGCACCGGCTGCCATGCCAATGGCGGCGGCGGCATGGGACCGGCCCTGATGGACCAGAAATGGATTTATGGCAGTTCGATCGAGAGCATCCACGCCACCATCCGAGACGGGCGGCCGAACGGCATGCCAACATTCCGCGACAAGGTTCCCGACGACCAGATTTGGGAGCTTGCCGCCTTCGTCCGCTCGCTGGGCGGCAACGCGCCCTCCTCCGCCGCGCCTTCGCGCAACGATGATATGATGGTGCATCCGTCCGAGAACCGCCTGCCGGATGCCGCGACTTTGGGGAAGTCGCCGTGAGACGGCCCGTGTTTGCGGCGTTCGGCACGACCTGCGTGTTGCTTCTCCAGGGATGCTCCGGCTGGCAATCGGCACTCGACCCGAAGGGCCCCGCCGCCTCCGAATTGGCTTGGCTCATCTGGTTCTTCACCGGGCTCTGCTCGCTGATCTGGCTCCTGGTGATGATCGCCTTGGCAGCGCCACTTGCGATGCGATCGCGCACGCGCTCCGACCCGCTCGTGCTCGATCCAGGCGCCGAGCACCGCAAGGCGCGGGCGGTCTGGGCCGCGCTTGGCGCGACGACCGTGATCCTCGTCGGGCTCACTCTGTTAAGCTTCTTCGCCAACAGGACGCTCGCCGCCATCGGCTCGGACGCGGAGCTGACGATCCGGGTTACCGGACACCAATGGTGGTGGGAGGTACGCTACGAAAACGCCCAGCCGAGCCGCATCCTTACGACGGCCAATGAGATCCATATCCCCTCCGGCGAGCCGGTACGGATCATCGTGACCTCGACCGATGTGATCCACTCCTTCTGGGTGCCGAGCCTCGCCGGCAAGCTCGACCTCATCCCCGGCCATGAGAATGTCCTTGATCTCATGGCCGACAAGCCGGGCGTCTATCGCGGCCAATGCGCCGAGTTCTGCGGTCAGCAGCACGCCAATATGAGCACGTTGATCATCGCCGAGCCGCGGCCGGTCTTCGATGCCTGGTTGAATGACCAGCTTCGGTCCGCCGCTGCACCGGTAAGTGCTGAGGCCAGCGCCGGGGCGGAATTGTTCCTCAATCGTGCCTGCGTGATGTGTCACAAAATTGGCGGCACGGTTGCCGGCGGCACGGTTGCGCCCGATCTCACGCACATCGCGAGCCGGCAAACACTCGCCGCCGGAACGCTGACGATGAGCCGCGGCAATCTTGCCGCTTGGATCGCCGACCCGCAAGGCATCAAGCCGGGCGCCCACATGCCGGTGGTCGATCTCAATGGCGACGAACTCAATGCGATTGTCGCCTATCTGGAGGGGCTCAAATGAGCAGCTCCGATCTGACCAGCGAACGCGACCTGGTGCCGCAAGCAACCCCCAAGGGCGACCTTGCCCCAGAACGCGACGGCCCGCGCGATACCGGTCTGGACGATGCCACCCTGCATCGCTGGCTCGAACGGACCTGGCGAACGAAGCCGGGCATCATCGGCGCGCTGTCGAGCGTCGACCACAAGGTCGTCGCGCGGCGCTATCTCGTGACCGCTTTCGTCTTCCTGTGCCTGGGCGGGCTCAATGCAGTCGCCATGCGCATCCAGCTGTCGGGACCGCAACGCGGCCTGATCGGGCCGGATCTCTACAACCAGCTGTTCACCATGCACGGCGTGACCATGATGTTCCTGTTTGCCGTACCAATCGTGCAGGCTACTGGCATATATCTGGTGCCGCTGATGGTCGGCACGCGCAACATCGCCTTCCCTCGCCTGAATGCGTTCAGCTATTGGATCTACGTCTCGGGCGGGATTTTTGCCTGGGCGTCGTTCGCGCTCAGCATGGCGCCGGACGTCGGCTGGTTCGCCTATGTGCCGTTGTCGGGCCCCGAATTCGGACCCGGCAAGCGCGCAGATGTGTGGGCGCAGATGATCACCTACACCGAAGTGTCGTCCCTGGCCGTCGCCGTCGCGACCATCGTCACCGTGTTCAAGCAGCGGGCGCCAGGCATGTCGCTCGACAAGATCCCGCTCTACGTGTGGGCGATGCTGGTCACGTCCTTCGTCGTCGTCTTCGCCATGCCGGCGGTGATGATCACCTCGACATTCCTGATCCTCGACAGGCTCGTCGGTACCCACATCTTCAACCCGGCCGAGGGCGGCGATGCCTTGTTGTTCCAGCATCTTTTCTGGTTCTTCGGCCATCCAGAGGTTTACATCATCTTCCTGCCGGCGACAGGAATGGTGTCGTCGATCATCTCCGCCTTCGCCAGACGCCCGGTCTTCGGGCATCTAGGACTTGTGCTGTCGCTGATCGCAGTCGGCTTTCTGTCGTTTGGCCTATGGGTCCACCACATGTTCGCGACCGGCCTGCCGAAGCTCGGCGCCAGCTTCTTCACCGCGTCGAGCATGCTGATCGCCATTCCCAACGGGCTGCAGATATTCTGCTGGCTGGCGACCTTGTCGGACGGCCGGCCGGTGATCCGGACGCCGCTGCTGTTCGTGTTCGGCTTCGTTTTTACGTTTGTCATCGGCGGTCTCACCGGCGTGATGGTAGCATCCGTGCCTTTGGACCTGCAGGTCCACGACACCTATTTCGTGGTCGCGCATTTCCATTATGTGCTGATCGGCGGATCGGTTTTTCCGCTGCTTGGCGCCGCCTATTTCTGGTTGCCCAAGCTCACCGGCCGCATGATGAGCGAGCGGCTTGGGCGCTGGCATTTTTGGATGGCGTTCATTGGCTTCAATGCGGCGTTCTTCCCCATGCATCTTGTCGGTCTCTGGGGCATGCCGCGACGGGTCTATACCTATCCGGCCGAGCTTGGCTGGGGAAACATCAACCTGTTCATCACAGCCGGCGCGGCGGTGTTCTTCCTGAGCTTCGTCCTGTTCACGTTCAACATGCTGCACGGCGCCTTGCGAGGCGCACCGGCGGGCAACAATCCCTGGGATGCCGGCACGCTGGAATGGGCGACGACCTCGCCGCCACCGAGCTACAACTTCGCCCGCATCCCCGTCGTCACCCACGCCGAGCCGCTGTGGGCCGAACGTGAGGCCTTGCCGGTCGCGACAGGCCTCCGCGTCGACGCGCGCGAACTTGTCATCTCGACGGTAGCCGAAGCGCGTCCCGACATTCGCGAGAAATCGGCCACGCCATCGATCTGGCCGCTGTTTGCGGCCATCGCTGTGGGCGCGACCTTCCTTTATTCGATCTTTACGCCCTGGGCCGTGGTCTGGGGCGCCTTGCCGATTGCTATCACGCTGATCGGCTGGTTCTGGCCAAAAGGCGATCCGGAGGACGAGGAATGAAACAGCGTCCCGCCGCCGATCTTTCCGCCCTGCCCACCTATGGAATTGGTCCGCGCAGCCCCACATGGTGGGGCACGCTCGGCTTCATGGCACTGGAAGGCACCGGCTTCGCGCTCGCCGCAGGTGCCTATCTCTACCTGGCGCTGTCGTGGCCGCAATGGCCACTCGGCGCGCCGCGGCCGAACCATTGGCCCGGAACCATCGTGACGCTGCTGTTGATTGTCAGCTTGGTGCCAAACCACATGCTCAACCGCTATGCTGAGCAATGCGCGATCATGCCTGTGCGGATCGGCCTCGTTGTCATGTCGCTGCTCGGGATTGCGCCGCTCGTCGTACGCTGGTTCGAGTTTCCGGCGTTGAACATCTACTGGGACACCAACGCCTACGGTTCGATGCTGTGGGTGCTGCTTGGGCTGCACACGACGCATCTGATCACCGACGTTGGCGACACCATTGTGCTGACGGTGCTGATGTTCACGCGTCACGGCAACAGCGGCCGTCGCTTCGGCGATGTTGGCGATAATGTCTTCTATTGGGATTTCGTGGTCGCCAGCTGGATCCCGATCTATCTCCTGATCTACTGGACCCCGAGGCTCGGCTGAGATGCGTGCGGTTGTGTTGGGCACTTCTTGGGGCGGACTTCTTTCAGGGCCACTGGCCTGGGCGGTATCGACGCAACTGAATTATTCGCTTGTGCATTGGCAATGCAATCGCCAGGTGCCGATCGTGCTGCCCATCGCTTTGGCGCTGGCGCTGTTTTCTCTGCTCGGCGGTGCTTTGTCATGGCGGGCAAAGCGGCTGGGCGGTGCCGCGTTCAAACCAGAACGCACGCGAGGGACAGAACAGTTCGTTGCCAACCTTGGCATGTTGTCCGCACTGCTGTTTGCCTTGGTGATCATAATGCAAGGCAGCGCCGCGCTCATCCTCGACTGGTGCGTGCGATGAGCTTCGACGCCTTCTTCTCCACTTCGATCTCCTGCGGCCCCGGTTCGCAAGAGGCGGGATGGACGCTGGCGCTGCCCATCACTTTGCCGCTTGCGGCAGTCGCGCTGATCTATGCGGGCGGAGCGCTGCGACTCTGGCGGCGGAGCGACCGCGGCCGCTTTTTGCGAGTGCGCCAGGCGCTGTTGTTCGCAGCTGGGTGGATCGCGCTGGCGGCAGCGCTGGTCAGCCCGATCCACGCCTTGGGCGAGCGCGTGTTCACCGCGCATATGATCGAACATGAATTGCTGATGGCCGTTGCGGCGCCATTGCTGGTCGCTTCTTTACCGGCGGCGGCAATGATGTGGGCGCTGCCGGTATCGCTGCGACGGCCATTTGGCCATGCCGGGCATGCAAGTGTGGTTCAGGCGGCCTGGGCAGCGATAAGCCGCCCCCTAGCCGCCACTCTGCTCCACGGCGTGGCCATTTGGCTGTGGCACGTTCCAGCGCTGTTCCACGCGGCGCTCGAGCGCGGCTTTTTTCACTATGCCCAGCATGCAAGCTTTCTCGGTACCGGATTGTTGTTCTGGTGGGCGCTGCTGCCGCGGCACGGCCGAGAACAGGCCTATGGCAGCGCGGTCATGCATCTCTTTTTAACCTCCCTGCACACAGGGCTGCTCGGTGTTCTGCTCCTGGTATCGCCGCGGCTCTGGTACCCTGCAAACGCTACCGGCGCTGAGATTTGGGGCCTCAGCCCGCTCGAAGACCAGCAACTCGCGGGGCTTATAATGTGGGTGCCGGCCGGGCTGGTCTATGGCGGTGCGGCGTTGCTGCTGGCAGGACTGTGGATTCGTTCAAGCGGGCAAAGAGCCGGCCGGGAGGCATCCCATGCCCTTAACGCCGGTTAGAATGATGCTGCTGACGGTCGGCGCGGCTGCGGCCGGAGCCATGCTCGGCTTGACGGTGGCATCGCCCGGTTCACGGACGGAAGGCGCCGATGGGGGTGGGCACGAGCAATCGGGAAAGACCAACCGGATCTGTGTTGCGGCAATGTTCCTTATATTGCCAGTGATACTGGCATCGTTTGCCTGGTGGCAGCAGCAACGTACCGAGAGGGCCGAACACGAGGCGAACGAAGCGACCGGTGGCATCGCCACGCGGGCTGTACCGATCATGTCGGCGAACGGTTGCGCCGGTTGCCACACGATCAGCGGTGTGCCCGGCGCGCAAGGCCTGGTCGGGCCGCGCCTGGACGCCAGTCTGGCCGCTCGCGTCTATATCGGCGGCATCCTGTCCAACAATCCGGAAAACATGATCCGGTGGATTCGCGCGGCAAGAGACGTCAACCCGCGCACGGCAATGCCCTCGACCGGCATTTCCGAACAGGAGGCGCGGGACGTGGCCGCCTATCTCTACGCGCTTAAATGAAGGTCATTGATCGCCGCGCCGGGACCACAGGCCGCGTCCTGGATCATAGCCGACAACTGCCGCGAGGAAAAACACCAAAAGGCAGGCCAGCACGACCAGGAAGGAGATCGGGGTGAAGCGCAGATAAAGCGCGAAGCGGATCAGTTCGACCGCGTGGCTGAACGGATTGAGCATTGCCACGGTCGCAAGCACCGGGCCGGCCTCGGCGAGCCGCCAAAGCGGATAAAGCGCCGTCGAGGCGAAGAACATGGGAAAAATGACAAAGTTCATCACACCGGCGAAATTTTCCATCTGCGTGGAGAGTGACGACACAAGCAGGCCGAAAGCCCCCAGCATGAGCCCCGAAAGGACAAGCGCTGGCAACACGGCGAGATAACCGAGCATCGGCGGACGCACATCCCAGTAGCGCGCGACAACCAGGAACAGATAGACAAGCGGCAGGCCGACCACGACGCTGGCAAGCAGCCGGGCACCGAGCAGATACCAACGCGGTAACGGCGCGGTCAGCAACAGGCGCATGCTGCCCATCTCGCGGTCGTAGACCATCGCCAGCGAACTTGCCATGGCGTGAAACAGAAGCATCATCGCGGCGAGCCCGGGCACGACATAAACTTCGTAGAGGACATAGGTCTGATAAGGCGGCGTTGTCGACAAGCCAAGCACGGACCGGAACCCGGCGGCGAAAATGGCAAGCCAGACCAGCGGCCGGACAATCGCCGAAACCAATCGGCCGCGCTGCCGAAGGGTACGTAGCAGCTCCCTATGGAAGATGCCGTTGAGCGCTCGCAGCGCGTGGCGCCTTTTCATGCCGCAGCCGTGAGCTTCGCGAAGGCATCGGTCATGCTGGCGACGCCAAGCTCGGCCTCGATGCGGTCGGCGCCGCCCGCCCATTGCACGCGGCCAGCATGGAGCACGACGACATCGTCCTCAGGCGTCACCTCTTCCAGGAAATGTGTGGCCCAAAGCGCGGCTATGCCGCGCTCGCGGCATAGCCCATGCAAATGGTGAGCGAGTGCCTGACGGCCCGGAACATCGAGCCCCGTGGTTGGTTCGTCGAGCAGGAGAATGCGCGGGCGGTGCATCAAAGCACGGGCGATTTCGACGCGCCGCCGCTGGCCGCCAGACAAAGATCGGACGGGATCATGAAGCCTGTCGAGAACCGCGAGACGGCCGAGCTCCTCGCGCATCCGGGCTTCCGCTACTTCGGCGGCAAGCCCATGCAAGGCAGCGTGATAGCGCAGATTCTCCGCGGTCGTGAGATCGAGATCGAGGGTCTGCTGCTGGAATACGACTCCCATCGCGGCCAGTGCGGCCGCAGGATCGGTGCGCATCGCGTGACCGAATACCTGCACCGATCCGAAGCGGGCATGATAGAGACCTGTGACGAGCGAGAACAACGTTGTCTTGCCGGCTCCGTTGCGGCCGAGCAGGATGCAGACCCTACCCTGCGCAACCGAAAAGGAGACGGCGTCCAGAACTCGCCGCTGCTTGAAGCTGTGACTGACACTGTCGAGCGACAAAGCGTTCATGGCCCAACCACGACGCCCCACGGGCCGCGCCCGACGGGCAGTGACTTGAGCACTTCGTCGTTTTCCAGGTCGATGAAGGAAATGTCGCCGGAATTGCCGTTGGCACTGATCAGATGTTTTTGATCGTCCGACAGTGCGACATGCCAAGGTCGCTGGCCCACAAGATAGAGCCGACGCACCGCCAGCGTCCCGGTATCGACTTCGGCGACGCGGTTTGCTGGCCCAAGCGCGACATAGGCAGTGCCGCCGTTGCGGGACATCTCGATGCCTACGGCTTGGACGCCTTCACGGCGAATGCCTTGCACCTCAAACTGGACCTTGCCGGTCTGTGCACGCGTTAGGGTGTCGAACACCGTTACCGTGCCGCGAATTTCGGAAGACACCCACAAGCGCTTCCCGTCCGGAGAGAAAGCGGCTGCCCGCGGCCGTGTGTCGACCAGCAGATTGTCAACCAGTTCGAGGCTGCCCGCGTCGATGAGGTGCACCATGCTTGACGTCTCCGAGGTGCAGGCGACGTAACGGCCGTCGGGACTGACTGCCATGCCCTCTGGCTCGACGCCGACATCGACCGTACCGATCACCTGGGCGGCCGCGATGTCGACCACGGATACGAGGTTGTCGTTCTCATTGGCGACGAACAGCCGCTTGCCGTCGGGATGAACCACGAAGAATTCCGGATCGGCGCCTGTGGGCAGTTGGCCGACAATTTGCCGCTTGGCGAGGTCCACGACATCGATGCGGTTGTCGTCACCTTCAGCGACAAAAAGTATCTTCTTGTCGGCCGAGAGTGCCAGTCCGCGTGGCCGGCGCCCGACATCGATCGTCGCCGACAGCGTCATGGTTGCACCATCGATGACGGCCACTGTGTTGTCCTGCTCGTTTGAGACATAGATGGTTTCGGCGGCGGCAGGTCCGGCCAAAGCGGACAACAGCAGCGGGACCACAATCACGATTAGGACTTGCATGTGCTCTCCTCCAGGTCGATGCCCAGAGTATCAAGCGGCGTGCGTTGGTGCAGGAAGCCAGGCTGAGGCGAGCTGGAAACCAGCAACCGCGATCCAGCGATGAGTATGGGCTGGCGCATCTGGCCGTCCCAGGCACGGAAGCTGAGTCCCTGCCCCTTGAACCCGGCGAGAAGAAACTCACTGCCTCGGATGTAGACACTGATCGCTGCCGGATCGACGCTGTTCAGCCGCGTCGCGGCCTCCCCGACGCTCCGCACTGCGAGCCAGGCGGCGTAATCGCTCGACATCATCCAGCGTCCGGCCTGTCGCCTGAACCGCTCCTGCAGTTGCGTCGCACCCCACTCCTGATTAACGGCGCTCCAGCCGGTCGCCACCAGCCCTTGCGTGCCCACGACGGGCCGAGGCAATGCTGTGCGGCCCTCGAGATAGGCGCCGAACTCGTCGGCCTCGTCGGCGACGACGAGAACGTCGTAGTCGGCGACCTGGGTTGCGGCCGGTATTTCCGTTTGCAGGGTGACATGCCCTGTGTCGGCTCGGCCGTTTGCTGGTCGGAAGATCCACGCTTGGTCGACGGAGATTTCCGCGCCGAAACGCGCCGCTGCGCGCCGGAAGGCGGCAGCCATGGCCTGGTCTTCCGGATGCGGACCGACAAGCAGGAACCAGTGCCGCCAGCCCTTCCAGGCGAGATATTGCGCCAGCCCATCGGCCAGCATGGCGCGGCTTGGAATAGTGTGCAGCAGGTTTTTCCTGCATGCCTCCTGACGCAATGAGTCATCGCTGGCGCGGCTGTTGAACAGGAGCATCCGCTCGGCGCCCGTGGCCGCAAGCGCTTGCGTCAGCGGCCCCGCGTCGAGATCGGCAACGACAAAGGTGATCCCCTCGCCAGCAAACTGTCGTATCGCGTCCTGCGGCGGCTCGCCGGGTTTCAGCGATCGCTCCACCAGCCGGAAGCGCTGTCCCAGAAAGCGGCCCGTGCTATCGTCATCGGCGATGCCGAGACGGGCGCCTTGCACCCCATCATCGGCGGCGAAATGGTCCAGCGGCCCAAGCGGCATGGGCGGACTGCGCGTCTGGCCGAGATAGCCAATCGCTATCGGCTGAGGCTCGGCGGAGCCTGGAACGACAAACAACAACAGAGCAAGAAGCGCGGTGACCAACCTCTCTGCGCCGGCGCCGACCCCCCCCCCAACGAAGGAGGTGGGGCTACACCACAACAAGTGACCGCGCGACAGAGACGCGGGGCCGGGAAATAATGGGGGGTGTGATTATTTAGCG
>NZ_JAMYUT010000062.1:0-13494 GCF_040323235.1 Mesorhizobium sp. M0051 | reverse complement strand
AAGGGATTGGGGCATGGCTCTCTCCCTGACGGGCAAGAGCGCGTACCTCTTAGTGTCGGCTGCGTCCGAAGCGCTGGCGGCCGATATGGGAAGCATAGGCTTCAAATGTGCGGATGACAAAATCTTACAGGTCACTGCCTGCCCTTTCGGGTAGGCCTGAGCCCCGAGTTGATCAAGGCGCATGTCTTGGAAGTTCACATTCGTTCCTTTTGCTGCTGGTGGTGACGGTTTCTCATACAAAGCAATTTGCGGGGCTCTGAGGGATTGGATCTCATATAAAAGCGGTCTCAGAACAGATAGAGAGGCACACGGCCTCACATTATCCCCAGCCCTGGTTGGCATTGCTCCGGCAGCTGCAACGCTGGGAGAACAGCCCCGGTCGGTAGGTGTGAAGTCGTGTGAAATGCGTTTCGTAGGTAAGCGCTCATTTCCCCGCACGTCGACGACCCTTGCAACGCTGATCGCTTTCAGACGGACGCGTCCGGGCGGATCAGGCTGCAGCGGTTTTGGCGAAGTTGAAGGGCCAGGTCCGGCTTGCCCACGCGGTAACCGTGGTTCCCTTCCGCACGCCGTCCAATGGCCTTGGAGGCCCTGTCACGTGCGCCCTTGCGCTTCGCCACAAGTCCGCAAGCTGCGCCTTCTCACACTCAGCCCGGCCCCGAGTATCTGCCGCACCATGGCTGCCGTAGGCGTGTCATCGCTGAAGCTGTCCGGTGCATCGACCGGGATCAATTCATAGCCAAGACCTGCAACAGCCTATGGCCCGCGATCTGCACCGCAAGGTCACGCGCGCACGGGCTGGCGTTCTCTATCAGGATCACCCGAGCGCCATTGCCCGCCATGTACTCAAGGAGGCCTTGAAAGCCGGGGCGCGTGTCGATCGGGTCAGCCCCGCTCACCGTGGACATTCTCTGTGACCCTATCCCTCGCGCTACAGGCCCTTGGGGGTCGAATTGCGCTGATTGCCCGGTATCGGACATTTGCAGCAATATGTCCGGCAAAAGGATTTTGGACTCAGTGTCCATTAACGTACAACTTGTGCAATTGGGCAACGCCACTGTGAATGGGGCTCGTCCACAACGACTGAACCGATCGAAAATGATGTGACGAAGACCGCGCAGCCTAAGGCACATACGGCACGTACGTTATCGTGACGCAAGGAAGACCACATGGATCACGATCGCTATCGTAGGATGCATGGTCGCTTGGGCGGTTCAATGAAGGCGGCTTCGTTTGAGGTGGCGCTGAAGGGCAAGACGCAGATCGCGGACGACAGCTGGGCTTTCGTCTTCGAGAGACCGGACGGCTTTCGGTTTAAGGCGGGACAGCATGTGCGGATGACGCTCCTCGATCCTGTCGAAACGGACCGCGAGGGCAACAGCCGTTTTTTCTCACTTGCCAGCACACCCCAGGAAACTGATCTGGTGATTGCCATGAGGATGCGTGACACGGCATTCAAGCGGGTTCTGGCTCGCCTGCAAATGGGGGACAAGGTTCTCATCCAGGTGCTACTGGATGTTCCGCACGGAGGTTTCGCACTGCACGCGGCCGGCAGTTTTTCTCGCCGGAGGCATTGGCATTGTCCCGGCCTTCTCGATGATCAAGGACGCAATCGAGCGAAAGCCGTCGCACCGGTTGTTTCTGTTTTATTCGAACCGGCGGCCGGCGGACGCTGCGTATCTCAGGGAATTGCAAGAACTAGCCGAGCAGAACCCGTCTTTCACACTGGTTGCGACGATGACCGAAGCTTCGGCTGGTTGGACAGGCGAAACCGGACGCATAAGCCATTCCCTGGTTTCAAAGCATGTCGATGACCTGCGGCTTCCCGTTTATTGCATTTCCGGGCTGCCGGAGATGGCCGGCGCCATGAAGACGATGCTCGGTGGTTCAGGGGTCGACGAGGCTAGCATACACGCCGAAGAGTTCACCGGTTTCGATCTCAACAAAATCAGCCCAAATCAGAACGGCAAAGTCACCGGCCATCGGTGCAGGCGGTTCATTCCGGTGGTCTCAACGGTACTGGCCGTGACCGCGCTGGTGACGCTGCATGCCGGCGCCGTCGTTTCGATATTCGGCAACGGTCTGAAGGGATTCCCCGGATCTGGCTGGTACGCAGCGATCGGGATTGCTCTTGCTCTTGCGCTGGTTAAGGTCGGATATCTCGCCCATCGCCTTCTCGCCGGCAGGAGGTTTTTCACTCAACATCGATGACGACCATGAGCCCGCCGCCGCCTTTCTCCTCGACATTGTTGTTCGTCGTGTGATGCGGGATGTGGCAGTGAATCAGCCATTTGCCGGGCCGCTGTGCCTTCCAGACGACGTCATATCGCTGCCCTGGCCCGACATTGATCGTATCAGCAAAAAAGCGGGCTGAGGGCTGGATCGTCTCGCCGTCGCGGGCGACCACCTCAAAAGGTCCGCCATGGATGTGCATCGGGTGGATGAAGCCGTTGTTGGTGCCGATGAAACGCACCTTCAGCGTCTCGCCAACCTTCATCTTGATCGTCTCGGTAGAGGGGTAGGCCCTGCCGTTGATGGTGAAGAAATTCGGCATGCCGCCGTCCATGGGCATCGCGGGATACGTCAGGCCTTCACGAACGAGCCATTCCTGAAGCTCGATCACATAGTCATGGTCGGCGGCTACCTCGTCGGCGGGCTTTGCGGGATCGATGATCAGCGCGCCGTAGAGGCCGAGGGCCTGGGTCCGGTCGGGCTTGGCGTGCGGGTGATAAAAATAAGTCCCATGCTGGGTCGCCGTGAATTCATAGGAATATGATTGTCCAGGCTCGATCGGCGCTTGGGTAATCTCAGCCGGTCCATCCATCTGGTTCGGCAGGATCATCCCGTGCCAATGGATGGTTGTTTCCTCCGGCAGGTCGTTGGTCACATTGATCCTGATACGGTCACCTTGGCGGATGTGGATACGCGGACCAGGAATCTGGCCGTTATAGGCATAGGCATCGACAGCGACGTTGGGCAGGATCTGCCAGCGGATCGCCGATGGCCTGAGTTCGAACACCTTCACGCCATTCTCCATGCGGAACGGCAGTTCCTGATCGCCCTTGGCCGCAAGGTCATACGTGGCGGTCACGCGTCGCGGATCGGTCGCCGCCATGTCGCGCATGGCATCGGCCGGTGTGTCACGGTCCATGATCATGCCGCGCGGCATGATGACGCCGCCGACATCACGGGCCGACAGCCTGAGGTTCAGCCAGTTCGCCGGCGCCGTCATGCCGATCGCCAGCGCAAACAGCGACACCATACTGAGCGCTGCAATCTGCGGCGTCGTGGCGTCCGTCTCCATCTGGTGACCGCCGCTGCCGTGACCGGTGTGAGATGAATGGCCTCCTTGCTGCGAGTGATGGGCCGGCATCGCGTGCGCTGTATGAGAAGCACCGTGCTCGTGCTGCTGCATACCGACGCCGTGGCCAAAAACCATTTCACCACCGTGCCATCCGGTATAGACAAGCAGCCCCACAACAACGACCGACATCAGCAGCCCCCACGGCAACACGGCATCCGCCGGACCAAGGGAAAGGCGCACAGCCATGCTGACCGCCGCGATGGCGAGCAGGACGAGGTTGCCGGCGAGATGATAGCGAGCATGGTACAGCTTGCGAATTGGCGGACTGCCAAGGAAGTCCGTCAGGCCGGCCACCGCTGCGGCAAGACCACCCACCAATCCCGTCGCGACGAGCCAGACTGAAGCAGTCGCCCAGAACGCATTGCCACTAATCCAGAACGCCAGATCGGAGAGAAGCGCACCGACGAACAGCCCGATCGGCAACGGAACCAGCATCGGATGAATGGGATGGCGGCCGATCGCCGCGACGACGGGAAATTCCGGCTGGCCATGCTGCTGCTCGCCGCTGTCGCCGGCATGATGATGAGAATGACCTTGGTGCGCTTCGGCGGTTGCCTTGGCAGGCGCGGCCTTCTCTTTTCGTCCGGCATGGCGTTCTGCCGGCTTTGCGGAGGCCTCGCTATGCGCGTGCTGCGTTCCCACATCATGTCCTGCGGATTGCTCCTGGCGTTGCGTCATAAGCCCATGCTTCAGCCGGCGGGCGACCAGCCAGACATTGGAAGGATAGGCGAGCGTGAAGCCGGCGATGACGCCGATCGACATCACGCCCCAGAACAGAAGTTCCGTCGGCTCCATCGCGCGCATGTCCCGCCCCATCATCAGGAAACTCATGACCGGCGCCATACCCGCCATCATGAAGTTCATCGAAATGAATTCGGGCAGGAAGCTTTTGCGCACGTTTTCCCAGTAGGTGCCGCCCATCATCGATTTCATGAACAGCGACTGGAAAATGAACAGGCCGAAGGCGAAGCCGGCAAGATATTCGACGATGAGGTCGAGCCACATCGGCAGGCCTAACGTTGCCGTGACGACGGCAGCGAGAATGATGCCGGTCGCATCGCCGGCAACGCAGTGGATGGTCGAGCCCACGCCCTGCTTCCACAGGGGCTTTGTGAAGTCCTCGTGCTCGCCGGGCCGTGGCTCCTTATCGGCAAGTACATAAAGCAGCAATCCAAGTGGACCCATATAGAGGGTGACCAGGATGAAACCCCATTTCATCACCACCGGTTCGGGATTGTTGCGGTATTGGTCGAAGCCGACATAGAGCGTCGAGACAGCGGCAATCGAGAACCAGGCAACAAGAAAATAGTCGATCGGTTGGACGAGCATGACAGGCCGCCTTTGATTTTTCGCAGAGGTTTGTCAGACGGCCCGGCGCACCAAGCCTTAAGGCTCATGAACGCGGCCAGCGCGTTTATGATCCGCGCTGGCCTCCGATGTCTTCAAGCCGCCAACTTTTCGTTGTCGTAGCCGGCAGATTTGATGACGTCCCGGATTGCGGTTTCGTCCGCCTTGGTCTCCACCGCGACCGTCGATGATCCTAGGTCGATCGCCACCTGAGCCGTCGGATCGACGCTTTTTACGGCCTTTTCGATCGTGCTGGCGCAGTGGCCGCAGCTCATATCCGGAACCCTCAATTTCAACATTGCAGCTCTCCTTTTGTTGTTGATGGAGACCTTATGGGGCTTCCCATCGTTGGAAGGTCAAGAGACTTTTTTGGAATTCGGATCGTTAGGAAGCATTGGTTGAATTTTGCCTCTTGACCTTCCAATCGTGGGAACCTTTTTATGATGTGGCAACAGCCCAGAACGGAGTTGCAAACTATGAACGCCATTACCCCGCACACGACAGCCGAACCCGCTCCGGTCACAATTCAGATCGGCATCGAGGGTATGACGTGCGCCTCGTGCGTGCGGCGCGTCGAAAAGGCCATTGCCACCGCGCCGGGGGTCGTCGGGACATCGGTCAATCTCGCGACCGAACGTGCCGAGGTGACTTTTGCCGGCAAGCCGGACCTTGCTCCCGTCATTGCGGCAGTATCGGCCGTAGGCTACGAGACGCGCGCGGACACGATTGAACTCGCCCTCGAAGGAATGACCTGCGCCTCTTGTGTCGCGCGCATCGAAAGGGCGCTAAAGGCGGTGCCGGGCGTGACCGAAGCCAGTGTCAATCTGGCAACCGAGCGTGCCACCGTCCGGATCATCGCGGGCACGATTGAGGCTGCCACGCTTGAAAGAGCGGTGGCGGCAGTCGGCTACCAGGCGCGCCAGATCCTGCCGGAGACGGACAAGGACCGTGAGCGCGACGGACGCGAAGCCGAGATTCGGACGCTGGGTCGCTCGCTTGCGCTGGCCGCGCTTCTGACGCTGCCTGTCTTCATTCTCGAAATGGGTTCCCATCTCGTGCCCGCGTTCCATCACTGGGTGATGATGACACTTGGCGACTGGAACTGGCGGCTGCAATTCGTCCTGACCACGATTGTTCTATTTGGTCCGGGCTTGCGGTTCTTCCGCAAGGGCGTGCCGGCCCTTCTCAGGGGCGCGCCGGACATGAACGCACTGGTGGCGCTAGGGTCCGGTGCTGCCTGGGCCTACTCGCTCGTTGCGACCTTGATTCCCGGCGTCTTGCCGGCAGGCACTGCCAACGTCTACTACGAAGCCGCAGCCGTGATCGTGACGCTGATCCTCCTCGGACGCTTCCTCGAAGCGCGGGCCAAGGGCAGGACCAGCGAGGCGATCAAGAAACTCGTCGGTTTGCAGCCCAAGACGGCGCACGTCGTCAAGGACGGCGTGACGATAGAAGTGCCTCTCGCCGAGGTACGGGTTGGTGACATAGTTATGGTTCGGCCAGGTGAAAAAATCGCGGTCGACGGCGAGATCATCGAGGGATCATCATTCATCGATGAGTCCATGATGACTGGCGAGCCGCTGCCCTTAGCCAAAGGAATCGGCGCGGAGGTCGTCGGTGGCACCATCAACAAGACCGGCAGTTTTTCCTTTCGCGCTACCAAGGTCGGTTCTGCAACGCTGCTCGCCCAGATCATCCGCATGGTCGAGGCTGCCCAAGGCTCAAAGCTGCCGATCCAGGCGCTGGTCGACAAGATTACGGCCTGGTTCGTGCCGGCCGTCATCGCGGCCGCCTTGCTTACCTTCGGAGCCTGGTTTGTGCTGGGACCTGAGCCGGCGCTGTCCTTTGCACTGGTCAACGCCGTTGCCGTCCTCATCATTGCCTGCCCGTGTGCCATGGGCCTTGCTACGCCGACGTCGATCATGGTCGGTACGGGGCGGGCGGCCGAACTGGGCGTGCTCTTCCGAAAGGGCGAGGCGCTGCAGACGTTGCGTGACGCTACGGTCATTGCTCTCGACAAGACCGGAACGCTCACCGAGGGCCGGCCCGAACTGACCGATTTCGTCGTGGCTGACGGTTTTGTCGAAGCCGACGTGCTCCGGCTCGTTGCCTCAGTCGAGGCACGCTCCGAGCATCCCGTCGCCGAGGCGATCGTGCAAGCGGCCGAACGGCACGGGCTTGTGCTTGCTGATGTCGAGAACTTCGAGGCCATTCCTGGCTTTGGGGTGAGAGCTGGCGTCGAAAGGTGCAAGATCGAGGTCGGTGCCGATCGCCTGATGATCCAGCTCGGCCTGGACATCTCGACCTTTGCTTCAGCCTCGGCGCGCCTTGCCGACGAAGGCAAGACCCCGCTTTATGCCGCCGTCGATGGCAAGCTCGCCGCGATCATCGCCGTAGCCGATCCGATCAAGGCATCGACGCCCGCTGCTATCAAGGCGCTGCATTCGCTTGGGCTTCGGGTCGCCATGGTGACCGGCGACAACCGCCGTACGGCCGAGGCGATCGGGCGGCGTATCGGTATCGATGAAATCGTCGCCGAGGTGCTGCCCGACGGCAAGGTCGAGGCCGTCAGGCGGCTTGGCGAGCATGGCGCTCGGGTTGCCTTCGTAGGTGACGGCATCAACGATGCGCCGGCACTTGCTGCAGCGGATGTCGGTATGGCGATCGGCACCGGTACGGACATCGCCATCGAAAGCGCCGATGTTGTTTTGATGTCGGGCGATCTCCGCGGTGTGGCCAACGCGATCGCGCTCTCCAAAGCAACAATCCGCAACATCGGCCAGAACCTGTTCTGGGCCTTTGCCTACAACATCGCGCTCATCCCGGTCGCCGCTGGTGTGCTCTATCCGCTGAACGGCACGCTCCTGTCACCGATGCTGGCGGCTGGTGCCATGGCGCTGTCTAGCGTGTTCGTTCTGACCAATGCCTTGCGTCTCAGGCGTTTCCGGATCCAATCGACGACAGGACACAAGCCGGTCAATTCTCCGTTCAAGTCGTATGACAGATTTGTGCCGATACGTTTTGCTCTAAGTTCCGGATCTGATGTCGCCGGGACTTTCAACCTGCAGGAATGCAACCATGAACATAGGTGAAGCTGCCGCGGAATCTGGCGTCTCGGCCAAGATGATCCGCTACTATGAGTCGATCGGGCTGATCGCCAACGTCGCCCGCACTGACGCCGGCTATCGGGTCTATTCGGACGACGATATCCATACGCTACGCTTCATTCGCCGGGCACGCGATCTAGGCTTTTCGGTTGACCAAATGACCGACCTGCTCGCTCTCTGGAGCGACCGCTCGCGGGCGAGCTCTGATGTCAAGCGGATCGCTATGGAACATGTTGCCGAGCTCGAACGCAAAATGCGAGAGCTCCGCGACATGTCAAAAACTCTGCGTCATCTGGCGGAGCATTGTCAGGGCGATGGTCGACCGCATTGCCCGATCATCGAACAACTTTCCAGCGGGCACGAGGCGGGGCCGATCAAGCGGGCCAAACGCCGCATTGACCCGGCCGGGCATCGGCAGTCCTTGTAGGACGCGCTCTCTCCGCAAACCTTGGATGAGTGATCGAGGAGAACGACAGATGCATCGACGTGGGTTTCTGGCGGCCGGCCTCGCGACGGTTCTTGCGAGCCGGCGCGCCGCAGCACAGATGAAGATGGACAACATGGATGACATGTCCGGCATGGACATGGGTCACATGGGCCATGACATGGGTGCAGCACCGGCCAACGCGCTCGCGCTCCCGGAAGGCGAGCCGTTGCGCGAGCTTACCCGCCTCACGAACGGATCGATGACTCCCGGTGCTTTCAAGGCACGACTGACGGCCGAACCGGCCAAGTTTCGCTTCGCCGAAGGGCTGGACACGCCGATCCTCGGCTATAATGGCACCAGCCCCGGGCCGCTGATCGAGGCGGTCGAGGGTGACCGGGTCGAGATCACCTTCGCCAACCGAATTCCCGAGGAGACGAGCACCATCCATTGGCATGGCATGCCGGTGCCCGCCGACCAGGACGGCAATCCGATGGACCCCGTCGCAACTGGCGCCGACCGCACCTACAGCTTCGAACTGCCGGAAGGCAGCGCTGGTTCCTACTGGTACCATCCGCATCCGCACGGCAAGACGGCCGAGCAAGTTTATCGCGGCCTCGCCGGTGCGTTCGTGGTCAAGCCGAAGGCCGATCCGATCCCGGCCGCCTATGGCGACACCGTGCTGGTGTTCACCGACCTACGCCTTGCCGCCGATGGCACGATGCCGGACAACACGATGACCGACCTGATGAACGGGCGCGTCGGCGATCATGTGCTTGTCAACGGACAGAAGAATCCCCGGCTAACAGTTCCCTTTGGCACGAAGCGGCGTTTCCGGCTCTACAACGCGACAAACGCGCGGTTCCTTCGACTGGCGTTTGAAGCGTCAATGACAATTATCGGAACAGACGGTGGCCTGTTGGACGCACCGATCGCCGCCGACGAGATCCTTCTCAGTCCCGCCGAACGCCTTGAACTGATCGTGTCATTCGACAAGCCCGGCCCCGCAACGCTGTACACGCTCGATTACGATCGCGGCTGGATGGGCGCAGGCCGTCCTGCCGATGCAGGCCTGACGCTGCTCACGGTCAATGTTTCGCGGACACCGGCCGAGCCGGTCCCGCTGCTGCCAGACCGGCTGCGGCCAATCGCGCCCCTCGGCGCCCCTGCCGTCAGCCGGCGCTTCGTGTTCACCGAAACCATGGCCATGAACGCCAGCGGCATGGAGATGGGGTTCCTGATCAACGGCGCGGCCTTCGACATGAACCGCATCGACGTGGTCGCCAAGGCAGGACAAGTCGAGCTTTGGGAGATCGTCAACAAGGCGGACATGGACCATCCGTTCCATGTGCATGGCACGCAGTTTCAAGTGGTCGAGCACGAACGCGATGGCAAGGTCTCGAAGCCTGCGTATCTGGCCTGGAAGGACACCGTCAACGTGGCACGCGGCGAGACGGTGCGGCTCTTGTTGCGCCAGGACCGGCCGGGGCCGCGCATGTATCATTGCCACATCCTCGAGCATGAGCAGCTCGGCATGATGGGCATTGTTGACGTGCAGGCATAGGCCGAGGTGGCTGCGCTCTATGGCGCGCTGTTCCTCAGCGCGTTCCTTGCCGCAACTATCCTGCCGGTCTCATCGGAGGTGGTGCTTGCCGGCATGATTGCATCAGGCCGCGGTGATCCGGGGTTGCTGCTCGCGGTCGCCACGATCGGCAATACGCTCGGCTCGGTGGTGAACTGGATTCTGGGACGCGGCATCGACACGCTCCGGACCAGGCGCTGGTTTCCGGTAAGTCCCGAGCGCTATGAGCAGGCAAGCCGGACGTTCCGACGTTTTGGCGAATGGACGCTGCTCTTTGCCTGGCTGCCGTTTGCCGGAGATGCTTTCACCATTGCGGCTGGCGCAGCCCGCGTGAATCTCGGGGTGTTCGTTGCTCTCGTCGCCGTGGGCAAGGCGGCGCGGTACGCGGCTGTCATTGCCGGAGGATTATGGGCGTTCGCGTGAGCTTCCGGCCTCGTCGACCGCGAGCTGCGCTTCCCGGTGAGCGATGTTCGGCCGTCCAAAGAACATGCTGCGCATGACACCATCGCGAAGCACCAGGAAATGCACAAAGGCAGCCAGGATGTGAACGCCGACAAATCCAAGCATTATCCAGACCAGCTTGGCATGGACAAACGCGAAAGCCCTTGCCGACAGCCCGCCGACCGATGGCGCCAACGGCACATGCAAGTTTCCGAAAAGCCGTGCGGGAGGCATGAAAGGCATTGGCCGATAGTCCAGCCATCCCGTTATCAGGACGGCAAGAATCATCACGTAGAGAAACACGTGGAAGAAAGCAGTCGCAAACCGCACGAACCGTGAGGTGTGCCTGACAGGGGGTTGGGTGAAGATGCGCCAGCAAAGCCTGAGAACAATGATGGCAAGGATCGTCACGCCGATCGACATATGGAGCGGAAGCCAGTTCATCGTCGCCATCCCTGGTCCGTTCATCGGCCCGAAGGCAATGGCGATTTGCGCCGAAAGCGCGATTACGGTCAGCCAATGCAGCAGACGAATGCCGGAATGCCAGTGCAGGCGTGGGTTCTCCCTCATCTCTGAGGCGCACCGGTTGTCAAATGCGAGCGCGAGTGTCTGATGTTTTTCGTCATCTCCAAGCTCATCGAGTTTTTCCTGCTCCCTTCCAATCTTGTCGCCCTCCTCGGGCTGATCGGCGTCCTCGCCACGCTCTTCGGCAGATCCCACCTCGGACGGGCATGCATCATAAGTTCGGTTCTGTTGCTCGCCATCTCCGGCTGGAGCCCTCTGGGACCGGCGGCGTTGATGGCACTAGAAGACCGCTTCCCCCAACCGGTGATCGACAGGCCGGTCGCCGGCATAATTCTTCTTGGCGGAGCGGTCGACACTCATATCAGCGGCGACCGCGGCACCTTAGCGATGAATGAGGCGGGAGAACGGCTGACCGCGACCGTCGATCTCAGCAGGCGCTATCCCGATGCAAGGATTTTTCTGTCGGGAGGATTAGGCCACATCGACGGCGCCGGCGCACTGACGGAGTCCCAAGTCGCTCGCGACATTCTCGTATCGCTGGGCGTGCACCGCAACGCATCGACATGGAAGAACGATCACGAAACACCTGCGAGAACGGCACCCAAAGCGCAGCCTCCGTCCGGCCGAAGCCAGGCGAACATCGCGACGAGGGGATTACGACCGCGAAGAACGACCAGCCCGGTCTGATTTTTAGCGGGTAGGGCGCCTAAAAGGTAACACGCTGCTACCTTTGGCCCGCTGCCTCATGGTGGCGGGCTTTTCATTTGGCGGTGGGGACTAGCGGGATTAGCGGGAAAAACGCCGTCGCTTTTGAGTGTCAGCAGATGTGGTAAGGTTGATTGTCGGCGAGTAGCAGAGGTCCAGCAACAATGAGACGAACCAGAGTTTACGGCGCATCCGGCTTGGTTCTAGCGGTTTGCACTGTATTTGCTTGGCAGAACGCCACTGCCGCTCAAAATTGCGACGCAGCCGCGACGCCTGGCGTCAATTGGCAGGACTGTGACAAAAAGCTTCTCATCCTAAAAGGACAGGACCTGAGCGGGGCGAACCTGTTCGGTGTTGATTTCACTTCGACCGACCTCAGGAACAGCAATCTCCGTGCGGCAAATTTTGAGAAGGCAACGCTTGTGCGTGCTTCCCTGGCCGACTCGACCGCCAAAGGCGCCCGGTTCGACAAAATCGAGGCTTACAGGACCGACTTCAGCCGTATGGACGCGCAGGGCGCTGTGTTTGCGAGCGCGGAAGTGCAGCGCTCGAATTTCCAGGACGCCAATCTGACCAATGTTGATTTCACAAAGGCGGAATTGGGGCGAGCGCAGTTCCATGAAGCCGATATCAGCGGCAGCCGCTTTTCGTTTGCCAATCTCGCGCGGGCGGACTTCCGAGGAGCGACGTTCACCGCGCCGATAGACTTTGACCGCGCTTTTTTCTTTCTGACCCGTATCGAGGGCCTCGATCTTTCCAATTCGGCGGGTCTGTCCCAGTGGCAGCTCAACATGGCTTGCGGAGACGCCCGGACCGAGTTGCCTTCTGGCTTGACGAGGCCTGAAGATTGGCCCTGTCAATTCCAGCAAGAATAGTTGTCGGCAAGCCGCCCATCACCGCAAGGACGCCGAGGAAGACGAAGACAGCGAGCCGCAACCCAGGCGATTCATCATCGGAAGAGGTTAGGCACTAATTTAGGCACCGAATAAGGCGCTACACACGGGAGTTGCGCGGCGGACACCGACGTCACAGCTACCGCCACGCCATTTTTGCACAACTTGACGCACACAACTCGAGGGGTTCGCGGATCAGTCCGCGGTCGTCCCGTTGTCTTCGTTTGCGACAAGTCGTGGTTTTCGAGCTCGTGACGCGCGATCCCGACTTGCCATCACGTTGCCGACGATAGCAAAAGAGCGCCCTCAAACGGGCGCCGGCATTCTATCCCTTGTAACACCCACGCGTTGGCGACAGACCTTCGGGCGGTCGTGGACGCACTTCTCTACATCTCTACATCGCCTGACCGGCTGCCAGTGGCGGGCATTGCCGGACCGTTCCCGCCCGAGAAAAACTGTCGCAGGCTCTGGCCAATCTCGGCACATGGACCATCGAAATCATCAAGCGCTCCGACACGGCCAAGGGCTTTGAGGTGCCCGCCGCGACGACCGGTCGTCGAGCAAACTTTCGCCTAGCTGGGACGTTGTCGCCGGCAAGCCAAAGATTTCGAGGCGACCATCGCCAGCGCCGAGCGTGGTCTTCTCCGCCGCCATCGCGCCAACTTCGGTGCTTGATCGGCATTACAGCCAAAGGACATTGTTAGAGCGAAAAGCTGACATTTGCGTAGCAGGACGACAAAATGCCAGCATTTATCAAATTATCTCGTTAGCGCCAGCCGTGGCCTTAAATAATCCGAAGCGAAATTCCATCGCCGCGAAAACCAGCCCCCGTAGAGCGATTAGCATTTGCCTTCCAATCCGCATTTCTCGTTTCTCCAAAGGTTGCACCACGAAGCCCTTTCACCATGCATCTGTCGTTCCGCCCAGCATCGCCATCAGCCATGCGGGCGGCGGCGCATCGCCGACGATTCGGCCGTAACCATGCCGGCCATCTCGGGCGTGTCGAGCGCCGGGTTATGGGCGCGGTGGAGGCGTGCCGGACCGCGGCCCTGGGCGGTCACGCCGAACACTGCGCCGACTGCGGTCTCGTGCGGCAAGCCTATAAC
>NZ_JAMYUT010000061.1:0-13963 GCF_040323235.1 Mesorhizobium sp. M0051 | reverse complement strand
GCGGTGCGGCTGGTTCTGGATCACGAACGCGAGCATACGTCGCGGTGGGCGGCGGTTTCATCGATCGCCGCCAAGATCGGCTGCACGGCGCAGACGCTGCATGAGTGGGTGAAGAAGGCCGAGCGCGACAGTGGCGTGCGAGCCGGTGTGCCTACGGATGTGGCGACGAAACTCAAGGCTCTGGAACGCGAGAACCGCGAGCTTCGCCAGGCCAACGAGATACTTCGCAAGGCTTCCGCGTATTTTGCCCAGGCGGAGCTCGACCGCCGGTTCAAGCCATGATCGCGTTCATCGACGATCACCGCGAGGCGCATGGGGTCGAGCCGATCTGCAAGGTGCTGCCGATCGCCCCGTCGACCTACCACGACCATGTCGCCAAGCGCATCGATCCCTCCCGGCTGTCGGCTCGGGTGAAGCGGGATGAGGCTTTGAAGGATGAGGTCCGACGCGTGTTCGAGGCTAACTTCCGCGTCTACGGCATTCGCAAGGTCTGGCGGCGGTTGCGTCGCGAGGGCTTCGATGTCGCCCGCTGCACGGTTGCCCGCCTGATGAAGGCCATGGGCCTCGAAGGCATCATCCGCGGCAAGCCGATCCGCACCACGGTGAGCGACAAGGCGGCACCATGCCCTCTCGATCACGTCAATCGCCAGTTCCATGCCCCGGCGCCGAACATGCTGTGGGTCTCCGACTTCACCTACGGTGCGCCTCGCCCATTGGGGGAGGCATATGACTGGAACGCAAAAGAGAAAGGAGGATGCGGAGAATTGCCTGCCCTCTGCTGTAAGGGGGCATGAGCCCAAGCGGCGGTGACCTGCCGTCAACTGGCAGGGTGACGTAGCCCGCAGGTAAAGGGGACTGAGGCGAAGTCGTTACGCCAAGATGGTTCCCGAGGCTGAAGTATTGGAAGGTTGAGGAACACGAACCGGTTAACCCGCATCTGAGGGCTGAAATGTCGCCTTCGCCTACACGGCTTAACAGGCGAAATGCTGATGATGACGCCTGAGATGTACGCAAGCGTCATCCAAACACGGACGAATACGTAGGCTGTCCGTGGGAGCCATGGGGAGAATGCAGCCAGACCATGGCATCGGCATCGACTTGCGGAAAGCAAGGGAAAAGACTGCGACCGGCAGCCCCACCAATACGATGACGTCCAGCATATGAACGAGGGAAGGCATGATGGAATGACCACGATGTTCTGCGTCGCAAGGGAGTTGACCCTGATGTCCATCATGCTGGCGGAGTTCTCGTAGTAGTCCGCGGCAGGGAAAGCCTGTCACATGGCGAAGGGGAACAGTTCAAACTGCTTGAAGTGCAAACTATCTGACCAAGAGAGGTGAAGACCTTTGATAATCAGCGAAATGCAGCACAAGCTCGCAACATGGGCCGAACACGATCCGAACCGAAGGTTCGATCGGCTTCTTCGGCTGATTGCCAACCGGAAATGGCTTGCGGAGGCTGCTCGGATCGTTTTGGCGTCAAGTGGCGCACGAACACCGGGCATCGACGGAATGGATAAGCTACGACTGCAGGTCAAACTGGATCAGCATCTGGACGACCTGCGGACAAGCCTGCTGGAGGAGAGTTATCGCCCCCAGCCGGTCAAGCGCATCTATATCCCGAAATCCAACGGCAAGCTACGACCACTGGGTATTCCAACCCTGACGGACCGCATCGTTCAACGCGCCATGCTGATGGCCATGGAGCCGATCTGGGAGAGCGATTTTCATCGTTTATCCTATGGCTTCCGGCGGGAACGGAGCGTGCATCATGCCGTCCGCACCGTGAGGATACAGCTACAGGATGGAGCCGACACGACGAGGGGCCGCTGGATCATCGAAGGTGATCTGGCAAGCTACTTTGATACGGTCCATCACCGGCTGCTTCTCAAATGTGTGCGGCGACGGGTGCAGGATGGGCGTTTCGTCGATCTTCTCTGGCGGCTCCTGAAGGCAGGGCACATTGATCGTGGCCTGTTCACGGCCTCCAGCGAGGGTGTTCCGCAAGGTGGCGTTCTGTCACCGCTCCTTTCCAACATCATGCTCCATGAGTTTGATGCCTGGTTGGAGGCGAAATATCTGAGCGACAAGGCCCGCAAGGACCGATGGGCATGGAACTTCGGCATTAAGCAGGGCCGCCCCATTACGGTTCGAGAGAACCGGCAATGGAAACCGGCCGTCGCCTATTGCCGATACGCTGACGATTTTGTCGTGATCGTAAAAGGAACCAAGGCTCAGGCAGAGGAAATCCGCGAGGAATGCCGGGCGTTTCTGGAAGGTGAGTTGAAGCTGACGCTGAACATGGAAAAGACCCATGTCACTCACGTCAATGACGGCTTCGTCTTTCTGGGGCACCGGATCATTCGCAAGTGTGGGGCGCACGGACGTATGTCCGTCGTCACGACGATACCCAAGGAAAAGGCCAAGGGGTTTGTTCGCAAACTCACCGAAACCCTTTCCGGCAATCATAGTGTCAGCACGGTTGATATGATCGCCAGCCTGAATCGCCAGTTGGTGGGATGGGCGGCGTTCTACAAGTTCACCGACTTCACGGCGTACGTATTCCGGCGCATCGACCATGTCGTGTTCTGGAAAATGGCGCATTGGCTGGGACACAAATACCGGTCGCGCATCAAACCCTTGATGCGGAAATGGTACCGAGTCCCGGAACCGGGCAAGGCGAAAACCTGGCTCGTTTCGGTCGGAATGAACGCGGCGGACCCGTCGGCAAAGCGCTGCAACGGCTTGTCTCAAGCCCCAAGGCGCAGTTCCGGTGGCGTAATCCGGAGGAGAACCCATACATCTTCCGGATCGAAAACCGCAGTACCGTCACGTCAAACTATCATGATGTTGCAATGGCCATGGGCCAAGCTTGAATAGAGAGCCGTATGCGATGAAAGGTGCAAGTACGGTTCGGGGAGGAGAAGCGCATCTGCGCTTCTTACTCCACTCGCGACCTGGACGGGCTTCGTCTATGTCGCCTTTGTCATCGACACCTATGCGCGAAGGATCGTCGGCTGGCGGGTGAGCCGGACGACGCATGCCAGCTTCGTTCTGGACGCTCTGGAACAGGCTCTCCATGATCGGCGGCCCATGCAGGGAGGCGGGCTCATCCATCACAGCGATAGAGGCAGCCAATACGTCTCTATCAGATACACCGAGCGCCTGGCGGACGCCGGCGTCGAACCTTCGGTGGGCAGTGTCGGCGACTCTTACGACAATGCTCTCGCCGAAACGATCAACGGTCTTTACAAGGCCGAGGTGATCCATCGACGCGGACCCTGGCGCTCATTCGAGGCCGTCGAGTTCGCCACGCTCGAATGGGTCGACTGGTTCAACAATCGCCGGCTGCTGGAGCCCATCGGCAACATCCCGCCGGCCGAAGCCGAGGAACGCTACTACGCCATGTTGGATGAACCAGCCATAGCCGCGTGACTCAAACGAAACGGCCTCCGGAAAACCCGGGGCGGTTCAGATTAGACAGCATGCCTTGGCAGAGTGGGTTCGCTAGTAAATGTCGAGGACTCCTCATACGTATCACCCCAATGCGAAACCAGTGGCCGTAGCCCCACGCAGCGAGGCCGTGGACCTTTCCGCCATCGTAAATGGAGTGTCCCCTGCATGAAAAAAGCCCGGTTATCGTCGATCTGAAATTCATCTCGGAGGAAGTGGACGCCTCCCTCAAAGGCGCCGTCCCTCGGCACGAGGTAATCAACCTTGCGAATCCGGCCCATGAAGGCAGGACCTCTCGTGTATCGACTATGCGGTCGTCTGGAAGTCTGCGCCCGACCTCTTCTCGCGAGCGGCGGACCTCAAGGTCGTGTTTTCCGGCGGCGCCGGCGTCGACCACGTGCTGACGCTGCCGGGTCTCCCTGACGTGCCTTTGGTGCGCTTCGTCACCCGGACGCTGACGACGCGAATGAGCGAATGGGTGGTGGTGCAATGCCTCCCGCATCTCCGCCAGCATCGCGCCTATGAGGCGCTGGCAAAGATGCGCGAGTGGCGGGACCTCAGCCAGCCGGAAGCCGCCGACGTCACCGTCGGCATCATGGGGATGGGCGTGCTTGGGCAGGACGCCGCCCACAAACTCGCCGTGATGGGCTTCGAGGTGATCGGCTGGTCGCGAACGAAGCGCGCCGTCGAGGGCATCGACACCTATGACGCCGCAGGGCTCGACGCCTTTCTCCGCAGGACGGATTTTCTGGTCAGCCTCCTGCCGCTGACCGCGGATACCAAGGGGATCTTCCACGCAGCCCTCTTTAAGAAACTCAGCCGTAAGGGTCCGTTTTGCTCCCCGGTGTTCATCAACGCCGGCCGCGGCGGCAGTCAGGTGGAGGCAGATATTCTTCAATGCCTCGATTCCCGCGTATTGGGTGGAGCTTCGCTCGACGTCTTCGAAGAGGAACCGCTATTGCAGGAGAGCCGCTTCTGGACGTCGCCGAGCGTCTATGTGACACCTGACCTGCCACGGGATTTTCATCCAGCGGCAATTAGAGCCTCGGCGGGTTGTACGCCGTATGGCGCGGGTTGAGCAACGGGCGATCGGCGGAGCTGGTCGGGGTTGTGCAGCTGATCGCCCGTTGCGGTGAGATTGGCGGAATAAGCCGCGGGCGTGATGTAGCCGAGCGCCGAATGTGGGCGCGATCGGTTGTAGTCGTCCGCCCATTCGGCGATCGTCGTCCGGCATGGTCGAGGCCGAAGAACAAGGTTTCGTTCAAGAGTTCGCATCCGGCCGTTGAAGCTCTCGCAGAAGCCGTTCTGCATCGGCTTGCCCGGCGCGATGTAATGCCATTCCACCTTGTGATCCTTCGACCAGGGGAGGATGGCGTTCGAGGTGAACTCGGTGCCATGGTCGGAGACGATCATGCCCGGCTTGCCGCGGCGGGCGACCAGTTCCGTCAGTTCGCGCGCGACACGCCGGCCTGAGATCGAGGTGTCTGGGATCGCCACCAGGCATTCGCGTGTCACGTCGTCGACGATGTTGAGCACGCGGAAGCGCCGGCCGCAGGCGAACTGGTCGTGGACGAAATCCAGCGACCAGCGGGCGTTCGGCCTTGCCTCGACCAGGATCGGTGCGCGGGTGCCAACCGCGCGTCGTCGTGACCGTCGCTTGCGAACCGTCAGCCCTTCCTCGCGATAGAGCCGATAGATGCGGTTGATCTCCGACGGCTCGCCCTCGCGTCTGAGCAGGATGAACAGCCGCCGATAGCCGAAGCGCCGGCGCTCATTGGCAAGGTCTCGCAAGCGGCCGCGCAGTTCCGTCTCAGGCGGCCGGCAGGACCGGTAACGGATCATCTTGCGGTCGGCAGCGACGATCGAGCAGGCTCGCCGCTCCGACAGGCCCATGGCGGCCCTCAGATGCGCGACGGCTTCGCGCTTGGCGACGGGCCCTACCATTTTTTTGAAAGAAGCTCGCGCAGCGCCGAGGCCTCCAGCATCTGGTCGGCAAGCAGCTTCTTCAGCTTCGCGTTCTCCTCCTCCAGCGCCTTCAGCCGCTTGGCGTCCGACACCTCCATCCCGCCATATTTGGCCTTCCAATTATACAGCGTCGCCTCCGAGATCCCGTGCTTGCGGGCCAGATCGCCCGCCTTCGCCCCCGCCTCGTGTTCGCGCAAAACCGCGATGATCTGCTCTTCCGTAAATCGCTTTCTCTTCATCAGTCCGTCCTTCAAACGAGGCCGGACTCTAATCCCAACTGGAGGAAATTACCCGTGGCAGGTCACACCGCATGTCGCTGCCTTCTCCGATATCAAGGCGCTTTTTGCCCATGTCAATGAGCAGATCCATCGTTTCGAGAGCGGCCTGCCGTTGGAACATATTGCCGGCTATTGATCGGGTCAGAAGCTGCTGGCGACTGCCGCTTCTTGAGCAGCTAGCTCGGCCATCATCTTCACCAGAGGCCCGGAGAAGGCGGAGTCAGATGCGCTTTAATTCTCGAGGACGCTGAAGTAGACGACGACCGTGCCGGTATCGGGGTTCGCGAGCATGAGTTGGCCGCCGTAACCGCCGTGACCGAGCCAGTTGCCGTCGGTAAACGTCTGGCGGCTATAGCGCATCCAGTCACGCGGCTTTGGCCAGGCCGGGCCGGGGTTTCTGCGCGTCTCTTCGATGAAGGCGGCATCGCCCACGCGGCGCCCGTCGATACCCTCGCCCTTACGCGCGAACAGCAGCCCGTAGCGCGCAAGATCGCGGGCGGAGAGGCTGGCGCCGCCGTCGATCAGCGGCACACCCTCGCGGTCGCAGTTGATATGGAAGAATTGCTCCAGGCCCGCCGCCTCGACGATCTCGATCAGCCAGTCGCGCAATACCCGGCCGCTGGCGCGCTCGACGATCCAGCCGATGACCTCGCTGTAGTTGACTTATACAGTACCTCACCGGTGCGATTCGCCAAGTCGCCGCCGGCGACGCCACAACAGACGGAGCGGATCGTCTTCTCCTTCTCACCCTCCGGCGGCAGGCGCCAGCCGGAGGCGGCATCCAAGTCAAAGGCCGCGGTGTAGGGGTCGCTGTAGTCCTCGGTGAAGTCGTTGGCGACATCCATGTCGGCGGTCGCCTTTACGGTCGCTTCGGCGTAGCCCGTACCGATCTCCGGCAGATAGGTGCGTACTTGCTCTTCGAGCTTGACGTGGCCGTCGGCCACGGCTCGGCCGAGCATCAGGTTGAGCGTCGTCTTGGTAATAGACATGATGGGATGCGGCCTCTCGGGCCCGAAATCCGGCGCATAGGCTTCGTAGAGAATGTGCTCGCCGCATACCACGATAAAGGCCGAGAAATGTGGCATGGCGAGGAAGCGTGCGACCTCGGGCCGCTCGCCGATGGTCCAGTCGACCTCCTTCGTGAGCGGCAAGACGCGGGGGCACGCAACGACATCGTGTAGCGCGCCTTGGTGTGCAGGTTGTGGAAACCCGAGCGGCGTTGATCGGGCAGGTTCCAGCGTGGCTTGTTGTCGAACTGGATGGCGAGGTCGGGATTGGCGATCGAGGAGAGCGTCATGCGGCGGGCCTTTCCAAGTAGGGGTTGTTCATGGGACTCATGAAGAGTGTGGACAGTGCGTGTCTTTCAGCGACCTGACAGCCGATCCAGCGCTAACGCCGAAATTTTGCTGGCTTCGGGCGACGGAAGATGTGGCCGGTGAGGGGATTCAAGCAGACGGGCCGCAGTATGCTGCGTTGGTTGCGAATAGAACCCCCGCCATCGGAGCCTCCCCGTCGGGCGCCGGCTGGCTCCCCGGCTTCGGTAGCTCCGAGATTCGTGCGAAGGAATGGCACGCCATCGAAAAGCCCCGTATGCGCGGGGGCGACGAACGCAGCATCTTCATAGAACTCGATAACAACATTGATGCGCGGATTGACCTCGTCGTACGCCTTGCGAGGCAGGCGCATCGATCTCGGGTGCCACTTTGGCCGCGCACACGAGCGCGGCAAACCGATGTCATCGTGCTCTATATATTCACTCAGTCTCACTTCAGCGACCTTTAATTCTTCTATTTTCTTCGCATGGTCTGGAGGAGCGATGGATGACTAGTTATTTCAGGGTTGGCCCAGCTACAGACAGCCGTCTCTGCTCCAACGGCATCGCGGTTTCGCGCTCCAGCGGGAAATGGCATCTGAAGCTGTGTTCGGTATCATCCGCGCTTGTTGAAGGTTCGGGGAAGACGCGGCTGCAGATCTCCTGCGCGTAGCGACAGCGCGTGTGGAACTCGCAGCCGGATGGCCGCTTCATCAGGCTCGGCACCTCACCCTTGAGCTCTATTCTGTTCAGCACCGCATCCGGGTCAGGCTCGGGATTGGCCGCAAGCAGCGCCTCGGTATAGGGATGACGCGGGTGTTCAAAGATACGCTCGGTCGAGCCGACCTCAATAAAGCGGCCGAGATACATGATCGCCATGCGATCGGTCATGTGGCGCACAACGTTAAGATTGTGGGTGATAATCAGAATCGCCATGCCGAGTTCATCCTGAAGCCGCGCGAGAAGATTGAGCACCTCGCCCTGCACTGAGACGTCGAGGCCCGCGGTCGGCTCATCGGCAATAATCAAGTCCGGATTCAGCGCAAGAGCACGCCCGATACCCACGCGCCTGGCCTGACCTCCGGAAAGCTGATGGGGATAGCGGCGAGCAAACTCCGCCGGCAAGCCGACCATCCGAAGCAGGCGCTCCGCTTCGCCTCCGGCATCGCGACGCTTTAACCCATGGATGCGAAAAGGCTCTGTCAGGAGCGATCGAACAGTCAGCCTCGGCGAGAGTGACCCGATCGGATCCTGGAACATCATCGCCATGCGCCGCAAGTAGGGCTTGCGTTCAGCCCCGTTGAGCTTCTCAATTCCCTGTCCGTCGAAGCTGATGCTGCCGCTCACAGCCCGCTGCAAGCCGATTATCGTGCGCGCGATAGTGGATTTGCCTGAGCCGCTTTCACCGACAAGGGCGAGTGTCTCGCCCTTTTGGATTTCAAAGGACACACCGTACACCGCGTCAATGAAAGGCGCATTCGTCCCGGTTGCGAGCGCCTTCAGCGGACCCATGGTGCGGAAGCGGACGCGCAGGTCCTCAACCCGAAGCAGCGCGCTCATACCGAAACCAACCGCTCTTCGTCGAGGAGATGGCATCGGGCGACTTGGTCCACGCCGATGCGGTACTCGACCGGGTTCTCTTGGACACAGCGGTTGGACGCATGTCCGCAACGTGTACGAAAGATGCATCCTACCTTGCTGCCAAGGAGACTGGGTACCTCGCCGGGAATGGTCGGCAAAGTGCGTGTGCTTTTTTTGATACGCCCAGGATCGCACTCAAGCAGCGCGCGCGTATATGGATGAGCAGGATTGTGGAAGATGTCCCGAACCGCGCCCTGCTCCACCACTTCGCCCGCATACACGACGGCGACTCGGTCGCACAACTCAGCCACCGCGCCGAGGTGGTGGGAGACGAAGAGAATCGAGCAACCAATTTCTTTTTGCAGATCCTTAAGCAAATGAATGATTTGCACTTCCAGCGTTGCATCGAGCGCAGTGGTTGGCTCGTCGGCGACGAGGAGTGCTGGTTTCACAAGCAGCGCCATGGCAATGCAAACGCGCTGACGCATGCCGCCAGAGAAGTGATGCGGATAGGCGCCAATACGACTTTGCGGATCGGGAATTCCGACCCGGTGAAGCATCTCGAGGGCACGAGCGCGCTTTTCGCTGCGGCTTCCTTGTTCGTGGTGCTGGATATCGATCATCTGGCTCTCGATGGTCCGCACCGGATTGAGTGCGGTCATTGGATCCTGAAAGATCATGGATAGACGATCGCCGAGCAGGCTCCGATGCGCCTGAGCGGACATTTTGAGCAGGTCTTTACCTTCGAACAGGATGCTGCCGGATGTTACATCTGCATTTTCTGGAAGCAGGCCCATCACTGTATACGCGAGCGTCGATTTTCCTGATCCGCTTTCGCCGACGATGCCAACCACCTGCCCGGCTGGCACATCGAGCGACACATTGCGCAGTGCGTGGACGCGCCCGCGTGGCATGCCGAAATCAAGATTTAGGTCATGGATCTCAAGAAGCAGCCGGGCGGACGTGTGCGGTGTCAGATCGTCGCGTGTCATAGGTCTTTCCGCAGCTTGGGATCGAATATGTCGCGCAACGCTTCACCCAGAAACGTGAAGCCGAGCGTTGCGAGGACGATCGGAATGCCGCCGGCGATGACCAGCCAAGGGGTCTGGTTGACGTAGCTGTAGCCATCGTTGAGGATCGCTCCCCAGTCAGGCGTCGGTGGTCGCACTCCCATGCCTAGGAAGCTGAGGCCTGCCTCAACGGCAATCACAGCCGGCACATCCATGCTCACGAGAATGAGAAGCGGACCGATGACATTGGGCAGGACGTGAACGGCGAGGACACGTGTTGTTCCGGCCCCCATGCTGCGCTCCGCAGCGACGTACTCGCTGCTGCGCAGCGCCCCTGTCTGTGTGCGCACTACACGCGCGTAAATGGGCATGGACGTTATTGCAATGACTAGAATGACGGTCGGCAGACTTGGGCCCAGAAGCGCAATGATGGCTAGCGCAAAAATGATACCGGGAAAGGAGCGGATGGTATCGAAGATCAGCAGGAGCAAACTGTCCAGCCAACGCGGCCCGAAGCCTGCGATGAGACCAAGCACGACGCCGACCGCCAGCGCACTGCCGAGGGAGGCGAAAGCGACAAAGAGTGGGATGCGGCCGCCCATCATGACGCGAGAGAACGAGTCGCGGCCCAGTTGGTCCGTACCCAGCAGAAAATCCCGTGAAGGTGCGGCCAGACGAGGCCCGACCATGATCCGGATCGGATCATGCGTGATTATCAGCGGAGCGAAGATCGCGCTCGCGAACACGAGCACGACGAGCACGGCTCCAAGCACGCCCAGACGGTTCTTGCGCAATTGCCGCAAAAAGGTGCGAAAGGCGCCGGTACCCTTGGCATCGTTGGCTTCCGGATGGATGACTTCCAAAATCACCATATCAGAGCTTTTCCCGGGTTCGCGGATCGAGGAATGCGTTGACAAGATCCGAGAGCGTCGTAGCGGTAACAATAAGGAACGTGGTGACGAGCACGACGCCCATCACAATCGGATAGTTGCGGGTATTGACCGCATTCACAATCAACGCGCCGATGCCAGGTCTCGCAAAGACCACTTCGATAAAGACTGCGGACGAAAGGAGCCACGCGATGCCTACCCCGAGTATGGTCACGGTCGGCAGGATCGCGAGCGGCAGCGCGTAGCGCGCAACGATGCGCCATTCCGAAATTCCAAAGGAGCGAGCCATGCGGATGTGGTTTTCTCCCAGAATCTCGAGCATGGATGCGCGTACCAGCCGCGATATGTAGCCAACCCAGCCAATGCCTATTGCAAAGCTTGGGAGGATGAGATGGACAAGTCCATCCCAGAAGCCGTTGCCGGCTCCGATCGCCGGCAACCAACGCAGAGTCACTCCAAAAATTAGTAGCGCGTAGACCGCCATGACAAAGGAAGGAATTGCGATCGTGGCGACCGTCACGACGCCGGCCACCTGGTCGACGAAGGAGTTTCGCCGCACCGCAGAGTAGCAGCCAAGCGGCACGGCTACTACGACCGCCCATAAGATCGAGACCAAAATCAGTTCGATCGTAAACGGCAATTGCTCCAAAACAATGTCGGCAACAGGCCTACGGCTGAATGCGTCAAAACCCAGGTTACCATGAAGCAATCCGCCGAAAAACGTGATGATCTGCACAACAAGAGGCTTGTCGAGCCCCATCTGCTCATGAATCAACGCCCTCATTTCAGGTGTCGAGCGCGAGCCTAGCAAAATCGTGGCCGGGTCGCCAGGGACTGCGCGGATCATCAGGAACATAAGCGCCACCGCGATCGCAATGATTGCGATCGCGAGGGCTATCCGTTTGAGGAAATAGAGCCACATCTTCTTGATCAGACTACGCTACTCTAAACCGGCTTGAAATCGAGGTACAGTGGGACTCCGTCCGGGCGGGTTGCGGCCTGGATTTGCGTAGTGCGGTACATGACCGGTGCCCCTCCATGGGTCAAGAACCGGAAGGCACCGGACTCCTCCATGAGATCCTGCATCTCGAAATAGAGCGGTGCCCGCACCTTCGGATCACTGATGGCGAGCGCCCTGGCATTCAGCTCATCAAAGCGCTTGCTGCGGAAACGCATCCAGTTCCACACGCCGACCTGTTCGCTCACGAAAACGCAGGTGCCATAGTAAGGGTCCGGCAGCATGGTGTACTCAAGGATGATGAGCTGCATATCTTTCCAGCGGTCCCCATCCGCTTCCGAACCAATAGTCCAAAACGAGCCGGAATCCTGGACCCTAACGTCAACCGTAATGCCAATCTGAGACAATTGCGCCTGTATCACTTGGGCGATTGTCGAGTTAGTGCTGTCGTTCAGGCAATCGAGGGTCAAGGTGAGATCGCTCACACCAGCCTTTCCCAGGAACTCCTTCGCCTTTGCGAGATCACCTTCCGGGGCAACAAGCGCCTTTTCGCGATGCCCGACAACACCGGGAGCAATCAACCCCGTTGCAACGGCCGCCTGACCCGCATAGGCAGCATCGAGGATCTGAGGTACATTGATCGCCCATTGGATCGCCTTGCGGACATTGATGTCCTTCAGCTTCGGGTGATCCAGGTTCATGCCGAGCCAGGTAAAAGAGAGCGAAGCATGTTCCTCAACCTTGGTGTCTGCGGGCGGGTTGGTCTTTAAGGTCGCCAGCGAATCCAAGCTGATCGCAGTGAAATCGATGTCGCCCGCTTGATACGCACGCTCCGCAGCCTTTTCGTCGCCGATCGGAACGATGCGAATTTCGTCAAAACCTGGCTTCGGCCCCGACCAGTCGGGATTGCGGGCAAGAAGGAGATGCTCATTCGCCTTCCACTCGGCGATCACATAGGGGCCGGAGAAAGCGGGCGGCTTCATGCCGAAATTACCGCCATCACCGGTTGCCTTCATCACCGCATCCTCGCAAACGATATGGCCAACGCCATAGGGAAAGTTGATTAGCCAAGCTGGCACGAACGGCGTCTTGAAGACGATTACGCCAGTATAGTCATCTTCGATCTCGACACTGTCGAACGGACCCCAGTCGATGTTGGCCGGCGATTTGTGCTTGATAACGCGCTCAAAGGAGAATTTCACGTCCTTCGCGGTCAACTCGCCATGGCCGCCAGTAAATTTGATGCCCTTCTTAAGTTGGAAGCGGATATGGGTGGGATCAACCTGTTCGATCCTTTCTGCCGCCTCCAGATCCCAGCCCCATTCGGAGCCCGGCTTGTAATGCGTGAGCTTCGAATAGATGCAGTTCATCACGTCAACATCGGCTACCCCGCCGTAGAAGCCCGGATCGAGGGTGAGAAGCTCACGGAAGGCGCGCGCCTTGAGTACCTTGCCTTCTGCGGCCCAGATGGTCTGCGAGAGCGGCATGCCGGCTGCTATGATTCCTCCCCCGAGCGTCGCGCCGGTCTTGAGAAGGGTCCGGCGGTTCACACTGCCTACGATATTATTCATTATCAGTTCCCCTTTTTAGTTGAGCGATTCCGTTGTAGCGGGTCCGGCCATTAGGATGAGGTTGCAACGGCGTCGTTGTGCGTCAATGTTAACGTTTTTTGAAACAGGGCTGTCATAATTCGTTCGGGGTTGCTCCAAAGTAAGCGCTATTTTCCCTGCACGTTGACGCGGGCGCTTTCGAGGGATGGCCTTCGAATCGGGAACGGTATCTGGTTTGATCAGGCTGCTGGTGCTTTGGCGAAGTTGAAGGGCAGCAGATCCTCGATGGCTGCGTTCTCGGGGCGCTGAGGTAGTTCAGTGAGGACGTGGCGCAGCCACGCTAACGGCTCGACGCCACAGGCGCGGCAGGTCAACACCAGGCTGTAGATGACGGCGCTGGCCCTGGCTCCGTCGACGGTATCGCTGAACAGCCAACTTTTCCGGCCAGTTGCAAAAATCCTGATGTCACGCTCGAGAAGATTGTTGTCGATCGGCATGCTGCCGTCCTCGGTGTAACGCGTCAGATATCCCCATTGGTTCAGGGTGTAGGAGACGGCGTCGCCGAGCTTGCTGTCCGGCAAGACTTTTGGGGCGATGTCGTCGAGCCATGCCTTGAGAGCATGGAGGATGGGGACACTATGTTGCTGGCGGAAGCGGCGAATGCAGTGATCTCGCGTTTCGCCGTCATCGGGGATTTGGTTCCGCGCCTGCCTTTCAACCCGATAGAGCTGTTCGAAGAAGCGGAGCGCCTGTTCCGGCGGGCCGCCGCCTTTCTTCCTCGCCTTTAGGGCATCGACGAAGCGCCGCCTCGAATGGGCCATACAGCCAAGATGCGTTGCCCCTTCCAGCGTGCGCCAAGCGGAATAGCCATCACTCATGACTATGCCGTGGTAATCGCCCAAGAAAGTCTGCGGGTGTATCTGGCCGCGACCCGGCTGATAATCGAGCAGCACGATCGGCTCGTCAC
>NZ_JAMYUT010000060.1:0-14154 GCF_040323235.1 Mesorhizobium sp. M0051 | reverse complement strand
CCAAAACATCTTGCAAGCCCATCCTCTCGACAAACCCATCGCCAGCAAGATGCGAAGAGCCAGATGGAACAGAGACTTCCTCTTCAAGCTCTTTACTCATATGCGATAGCCCTGCCCCTTGCGGGGGAGATGTCCGGCAGGACAGAGGGGGGTGCTGTCCCTCCGACGCCTCGGTTGTCCCGCCAGCCTTCAACAAAAAACCCGGCGCGAGGCCGGGCTTTTCACAATCGGTGGCAGGCAGGCCTCAGCTCACCTTGACCTTGGAAGCGGCCTGATCCTCGGCCAGCTTCTGCTGGAACATCTGCGCGAAGTCGATCGGGTCGAGCATCAGCGGCGGGAAGCCGCCATTGCGGGTTGCCTCGGCGATGATCTGGCGAGCGAAGGGGAACAGGAGGCGCGGGCATTCGATGAACAGGATCGGCAGCATGTGTTCCTGAGGGAAGCCTGCGATGGCGAACACGCCGCCATAGACCAGCTCGACATTGAACAGGACTTCCTGGTCGAAGGAGGCCTTGGCGTTCAGCGTCAAATTGACGTCGAACTGCTTGTCGGAGAGCGGGTTGGCGTTGACGTTGACGTTGATGGCGATGCCGGGCGCCTTGTCGCGGCCGCGCAGCGAATTCGGCGCGCCGGGGCTCTCGAAGGAAAGGTCCTTCACATACTGCGCCAGAACGTTGAGCGACGGCTGCGCCGCATTGCCGTTTCCGTTGGCTGCGCCGACCGGCGCGTCATCTTTGCTGGCCATAAGCCTTCGTCCTCTTGCCTGGGCAGCGTCGCTGACCGAATTGAAATCGGGCGTTCGCTACCATGGCAGGGATGACAAGACAAGGTTTGCCGCCTTGCTTCTCCGTTCCGGGGATGACGCCAGGGGCGGCTTCAATCGTCCTTGAGGCGGCGCCAGGGCGAGTTGTGGTCCGGTCCGCGCTTGAAGTCGTCTTCGCGCGAATAATCGCCATCCTCGAGGTCGATGGTCTTGTCGCGCTGCCGGCCGCGGAAACCGCCGGTCGAGAAACTGGTGGCCAGCACGACGCGGCCTTTCAACGCGCGCCAGGCGAGATCGCGGACCGGCGGCAGGAACAGCAGCAGGCCGATAATGTCCGTGATGAAGCCGGGGATGATCAACAGGATCGCCGCCAGCACGATCATGGCGCCATGCGCGAGTTGCCGGCTCGGATCGCGGCCGGCGTCCATTTCGGCGCGGATACGCGTCATGACGCCGAAACCCTGATGCCTGAGCAGCAGCGCGCCGGCAATGCTCGACGCCAGCACCAGGCCGACCGTCGCCAAGGCGCCGACCTGGCGACCGACGACGACGAAGCCGGCGATTTCCAGCAGCGGAAGCGCCAGGACAAAAAGCGGAAGGAATGAAATGCGCAAGTCTTGGCAACCTTTTAGATCGTTTTGACCGTTCGATTGTTTCGGCGGCGAGCAATCGCCGCTGGCACTGAGGCCGTTAGATAGGTATGCCTGCCTTTGATTTGAATGATTGCGCCTTGCGTTCTATATGCTTTGAATGTTGAACGCTATGCGACCGCGGCCATTGGGCCTGACGGTCCGGCCACAGGGCAGGGATTGATTGGCGGAAGATATGGGTTTCTTCGACTTCGGCACGATTTTCTTCCTGATTGCGGCGGTGGTCATCTTTTTCCAGCTGCGCAATGTGCTGGGCCGTCGCACCGGCAGCGAACGGCCGCCCTTCGATCCCTATACGGCGGCCCGCAGCGGCGACAAGGATGCCGCCCAGAAATCCGAGAACGTCGTCTCGCTGCCGCGCAAGCGTCTGCCGGGCGAGCCCGCGGGCGATACCTATGCGGCGATCGACGCCTTTGCCAAGCCCGACACCGACTTGAACAAGGGTCTGCGCTCCATCAAGGACAATGATCCGTCCTTCGAGCCGAAGAGTTTCGTCGACGGTGCCAAGATGGCCTATGAGATGATCGTCATGGCCTATGCCGACGGCGACCGCAAAACGCTGAAGAACCTGTTGTCGCGCGAGGTCTTTGACGGCTTTGTCTCTGCCATCGGCGAGCGCGAGGCCAAGGCGGAAAAGATCCAGTCGTCTTTCGTCGGGATCGATAAGGCCGACATCGTCTCGGCCGAGATGAAGGGCGGCGAGGCGCATGTCACGCTGCGCATCATCAGCGAATTGATTTCGGCGACTCGCGACAAGGCGGGCGCCGTCATCGACGGCGACCCGGAAACTGTGGCCGAGGTCAAGGACGTCTGGACCTTCGCCCGCGACACCCGCTCGCGCGATCCCAACTGGAAGCTCGTCGCCACCGAGGAAGAAGACTAGGGAACACGCGGCGAGGCTCCGGTGTCGCTATCGCCCCTCTTTGTCGGAAAATCTTTTGCCGACCTCCCTGGCTGGAACGATGACGACCATCTGGCGGCCTTCGCCCCCTTTCGCCGCTCGGCCTTTCGCGTCCTGACCAAGCCGTATCGCAGCGGTGCGCTCGGCATTGATTTTGGTGCCTTCACCGAAGCCTACGCCGAGGCTCGCATCATTTCGCCGGCGAATCGGTCAGTATTTCTCGATCGAAAGGAAGCCCGGGCTTTCTTCGAGCGCCATTTCTCGCCCGTGCATATCCCCGCCGAGAACGGCGGCGCCGGCCTTGTCACCGGCTTTTACGAGCCTGTGGTCGAAGCGTCGCCGGTGCGAACGGAGCGGTTTTCGGTGCCATTGCTCAGCCGTCCGGCCGATCTCGTCGACATCGACGACGGCAACCGGCCGCCCGGACTGGACTCTTACCTCGCTTTCGCCCGCCAGACCGGGGACGGATTGGTCGAATATCCTGATCGCGGCGAGATCGAGCGCGGGGCGCTTGACGGCAGGGGCCTGGAAATCGCCTGGCTGGCCGGCAAGGTCGACGCCTTCTTCATTCACGTGCAGGGCGCGGCCCGACTGAACATGACCGACGGCCGGCTTGTCCGCGTCACCTATGCCGCCAAATCCGGCCAGCGCTTCACCGGACCCGGCAAGCTATTGAGCGAACTGGGAGAAATCCCGCCGGCGGAGGTGACGATGCAGTCGATCCGCGCCTGGTTCAGGGCGCATCCGGGTCGCGTCGACGAGATCCTGTGGCGGAACCGCTCCTACATCTTCTTCCGCGAGGCCGATGTCGATGACGCTGCCCTTGGTCCGATTGCCGCTGCCAAGGTGCCGCTGACGCCGGGACGATCGATTGCCGTCGACCGCCTGCTGCACACTTTCGGCACGCCGTTCTACATCGACGCACCGTCGCTCACGGCGTTCGACGCAAGACCGTTCCGGCGCCTGATGATCGCGCAGGACACCGGTTCGGCAATCACCGGGCCCGCGCGCGGTGACCTGTTCGCCGGTTCGGGCGATGCGGCCGGCGAGATCGCGGGCGTGGTGCGCAATGCGGCGGATTTTTACGCGCTGGTGCCGCGCGCGCTTGTTTCGGGGTCGAATCGATGATCCGCCGGCCGGACAAACTCAGCGAAGACGACCGCGTTCTGTGGAACCTGGTGGCGCGGACGGCCAAGCCGCTGAAGGGCAGGATCGCCGTAGACATTCCCGACATTGCCACTGAGGCCAGGCCGACACTGGCGCAAGCGGCGCCGGCCGCTGCCAATCCGCCCGGCGCGGCAAAGCCGAAGACCCAGCATGTCGCGCATGCGCTCGACGAGCCGACGCTGGACAAGCTGTCGAAGGGCCGGCTGCCGATCGAGGGCCGCGTCGATCTGCACGGCCTGACCCAGGACGAGGCCTATTCGCTGCTGTTTTCGTTCCTGCACCGGGCGCATGCCGGCGGCATCCGCTATGTCCTGGTGATCACCGGCAAGGGATCATCCTCCGGCGGCGACGGCGTGTTGCGGCGCGCCGTGCCGGCCTGGCTGTCGACGCCTGCTTTCCGCCCGCTGGTCTCCAGCCACGACCACGCCGCCCGCAACCATGGCGGTTCGGGCGCGCTTTATATCCGACTGCGGAGGGCGCGTTCATGACCCCGTTCGGCGAGAAGCTACGGGCGCTGAGAAGCGAACGCGGCGTCAGCCAGAAGGACATGGCGGCGGCGATCGGCGTCAGTGCCGCCTATCTGTCGGCGCTCGAGCATGGCAGGCGCGGGGCGCCGACCTGGACGCTGATCCAGAAGATCATCGGCTATTTCAACGTCATCTGGGACGACGCCGAGGAACTGGCGCGGCTGGCCGAAGCCTCGCATCCGCGCGTGAAGCTCGATACGGCCGGTCTTTCCCCCGCCGCCACCGAACTGGCCAATCTGCTGGCCGAGAACATCGAGAAGCTCGACGAAGCGGAGCTTCGCCGCATCACCGCATCGATCCGCACGGCGCTGGGTCGGCGGGTGTGACCTGTTTCAGCCGGATCTTGCGACGGGCGTCAGCCTGATCGCAAAGAGTGCCCGCCGGCGAACCGCCAGCGGGCAACTGTCTGAGATCATTTCTTGCCGGCCGTGCCGCCATTGTTTCCCCGGCCACCTTTGTCGTGATGCTCGTGGTTACCTTTTTCGCCGCCTAGGCAGTCCGATGTGCCGATGCCGCAACAGCGGCCGCTCCACAGGTTATTGAGTTTGCTGTTGGCGCAGCCTGGAATGGTCTGATCGGCCAAAGCGGATCCGGCCAGGCCCGACACGGCGATGGCGGCGAGAAAGGTGTTGCGCAGAAAGGCAGTCATTTGAAGTCTCCATGGTTGGGTTCGGTTCACGGCTGTGTGTCGTCGGCCGGGACGGAATGGTTCACGGAGGGATGTGAAAATTTGCTCGGCGGTCTCCCCCGTGTTCGTCATCCACGGGCGGAGCGGGAGCGAAGCGGACGCGCAGACCCCTGGAGCTGCTCCGCAGCCCAAGGGACATGCCGCGAGTTACGAGCGCCGCGGCAGTGCGGAACCTTGCTCATACAGGTGGTTGGGAAGGATCGCTACGGAACAGAGCCTTTATTCTACGCGGCTTGTTCTTCATCGGCCTCACGGCATGTATCCTAGGGTCTGCGCCGCTTCGCTTCGCTCCTTGCTTCGCCCTAGGATGACGAAGCGGGGAGGCTGCGTCACGACTGTCGGCTACTGGACCGCGCCGACAAGCACCTGCTGGCCACCGCGGATCGAGACCCAGCGGCCGGTGTTGTCGATCGCCTGCCGTTTGAGGAAGCGGTAACCGGTCGCGTCCCATGGCTTGACCTTGTCGGTCAGATTGTCGAGCACGTAGTCGCCCATGTCGGTGCGCACCGTCAGCACCGCGTGGCCCTCGCCGTCGGGCTTGCGCACGACGGTGATCAGCAGATCGGCAAGCGAGATGCTCATGCGCGAAAGCTGGCGCCGCTTCTCCAGCACGTAGTCTTCGCAATCGCCGACGCCCTTGTCAGGATAGGCCCAGACCTCGTCCTTGCCGTAAATGTCCATGTCGCTCATCGGCTTGACGGCGGCGTTGACCCTGGCGGTGACGTTGAGAAGCTTGCGCATCAGCCCGTCGGTCATCGGGGCCGGCGCGAGATCGGTTGGGTGGATCGAGCATTCGCTCGGATGCAGCTTGCAGAAATCATAGTGGCCGATCGGCTGCGAGGTGAGGCCCCCGGTCGCCATCGCTCCGGCCGCCAAAGCCGGTGCCATCCAGCATCCCGTTACTGCCAGACCGGCCGCCGCGTACACGCGCAGCCTTCGCGCCACTGATGAGGAAATCATTGTCCCCGCTCACCCTTTGTTATTAACGAAAGGTTAAGGGGGATTTACAGTCCATGTCAATTACGACGACGGTCGGATTGTCGGCATGGTTACCCGAGGGGCTGGACGGCGGCACTTGTGCAACAGAATCGCCTGCGGTTTTTGCCGGCCGAATCGCCCGAATGGTCGCCTCCAGGCCTTGTTTTATGTATGTTTTGGCCCAAAACCACTGCGACCTCGGGTCACGCCCATGGGCATGCCTTTGCGCGACATGGATTAGCTTTTGGCGGTACGAACCAGCTTCGGCTTCACCGCAACGCGGTTCTGGCGGCCATAGCTGGTGATGAAATCGACGATGCGCGGCACGATTTCGGAGCGGAAGCGCGAGCCGTTGAACACGCCGTAATGGCCGACCGCCGGCTGCATATAGTGGGCATGCCGTTCAGCGGGGATGTTGGGGCACAAATCATGCGCCGCCTTGGTCTGGCCAAGGCCGGAAATATCATCGTTCTCGCCCTCGACAGTGAACAGCGCGACATTGCGGATATCAGACGGGTCGATCCTGGTGCCGCGATGCGTCATCTCGCCCTTGGGCAAGGCCTGTCGCACGAAGACGGTGTCGACGGTCTGCAGGTAGAACTCCGCCGTCAGGTCCATGACTGCCAGATATTCGTCGTAGAAGTCGCGGTGCTTCTCGGCATTGTCGCCGTCATGCTTCACCAGGTGCATGAAGAAGTCCTTGTGGGCGATGATGTGGCGGTCGAGGTTCATGCTCATGAAGCCGGACAGCTGCAGGAAGCCCGGATAGACCTCGCGGCCGAAGGCCGGCACCGGCCAAGGCGCGGTCATTATGACGTTGTCGCGGAACCAGTCGATGCCCTTTTCCTGCGCCAGCAGATTGACCGCCGTCGGATTGCGGCGGGTGTCGATCGGCCCGCCCATCAGGGTCATCGTCGACGGCACGAAGGGATCGCCCTTGGTTTCCATCAGCGCCACGGCGGCCAGCACCGGCACTGAGGGCTGGCAAACCGCCATCACATGCGTGTCGGGGCCCAGCGCATGCAGCATGTCGATGATGTAGTCGATATAATCGTCGAGATCGAAGCTGCCGTCGGCCAGCGGCACCATGCGGGCATCGACCCAGTCGGTGATGTGCACGTCGGCATGGGGCAACATGGCTTCCACCGTGCCGCGCAGCAGTGTCGCATAGTGGCCCGACATCGGCGCCACGATAAGAAGCTTTGGATCGGGCTTGCGCCCGGCGGGAACGGAGCGTTCGAAGCGAACGAGATTGCAGAACGGCCGAGACCAGACCGTCTTCTCGCTAACATCGACGCTCTTCCAGTCGACCACGGTCTTGTCCAGTCCGAAGGTCGGCTTGCCGTAGCGACGCGTGGTGCGCTCGAACAATTCGGCGGTCGCCGCGACCGAACGGCCCCAGGACGTGTGGGAAAACGGATTGAGCGGATTGGTGTAGAGCAGGCGCACCGCATCGGCATAGAGGCGCGCCGGCTGCATGGCGGCGTGGTTCATTTCATAGAGCTGGTAGAACATCGAGAACCCCGCTGCTGCTGCGACCGAAGGAACGACGAGCAGCGCCGAGCCTTAAATGTCCCGTGGCGAAGTTAACAACTAATTGCTGCGATGCAATACGTCACGTGGCGTGATGAATGCTTCTTTGGTTCAAGGCTTTGAAAATCGGCCCTGAACGGCGCGAGCCGGCTCAGTGTGCGGCTGCGAAGACGCCGGTATCAGCGGGTCCGATCCGAGCCGGACCCGAGCCTGATCAGACGCGCGCCATGCACACGGCGGTATGACCGGAGCCGATGAAGCCAAGTTCGCCGGCCGCACCCTTCGACAGGTCGAGCACGCGACCTCTGATGAACGGTCCGCGATCGTTGATGCGCACGATGACGCTGCGGCCGTTGTTCTTGTTGGTGACCCTGAGCTTGGTGCCGAAGGGCAAAGTGCGGTGCGCGGCGGTCATTGCCGACGGGTTCATCCGCTCTCCCGAGGCGGTCTTCGAGTGCAGGGCGTACCAGGAGGCGCGTCCGCACTGTGCCGCGGCGGTTGCCGAAGACGCGCCGACCATCAGGCCAGCAACGACCGTTACCGCGACAAGCGCGGTCTGTTTCGAGTTCTTCATATTTGGGGGATGGCTCCGTTTTCTTGCAGACCCCAGCCGTTAGGAGCCAAATAAGGCAGGAAATGCGGCAATCATCTGTCGGTTCCGTGGCGAGATCACACGTTTGGAGTCGCTGGGTAACAGTCTGTCAGGGATTTTCCGGCGCGAGATGATCAATTCCTGATGATCTTCGTGCCGGTATCCGGGATTTGTTTGACAAGATCGAGCATAAATATCCAAGTAGAAGTTGACGCGATCGGGCCACTTCCTTTGGCTCGTCCATCGCGGCCGTAGCGGCGTACTCGATCGACTTCAAAAGGGAGATCCGGCAATGAGACTAGCCAAAAATCTGCTGGCGTTGATTGTGCTTGCCATCGGCGCGCTGTGGGCACTGCAAGGCATCGGCGCGATCGGCGGCAGCTTCATGACCGGCCAGTCGCAATGGCTCTATGTCGGCCTCGTCACCGTGCTGGTCGGACTGGTGGGGCTGGTCTGGGCGAACCGGTCGCGGGGGTGAGCTGCAGAACCAGCGCTGGCGATCTGTGGCGCCCCCCCTCTGTCCTGCCGGACATCTCCCCCTCTAGTGGGGAGATTGGCCGTCATCACTGCTTTCGCCAATCTCCATCATCGAAAGAAGGCAGCGAGGCTGAAGCTGCTAATCTCCCCCCTTGAGGGGGAGATGCCCGGCAGGGCAGAGGGGGGCGCGAAGGGTCGCCGCTCATCTCCATCGCTTGCGTTGGTGCCCCGCCCCCTCACTGCGACCAGTATTGCCAGGCCCAGTAAAAACTCTCGTCGCGCGGCGGCAGCCGGTCGGGCTCGGCATCCCAGCGCACAGGCGCTGGCGACCTGGGTTCATTTTCAAGCGACGGTTTGTCCCCGGTCAAGGCGAGAAGCCGGTTGCGGACCTGGGCGAACAGCACGATGGTGGAATGCGTCATCACTCTCTCCTGCTCTTCCGGTTCCAGTCACTCCCGTCCCGCCCACGGGACAAGCACGCGCTCGATCCTGCGGATGGTGAATTCGAGCACGAAGGCGATGGCCGCGATCACCAATATGCCCATCACCACCACGTCGGTGACGAGGAACTGGGCGGCAGACTGGATCATGAAGCCGAGGCCGCGCGTCGCCGCGACCAGTTCGGCGGCGACCAGCGTCGACCAGCCGGCGCCTAGCGCGATGCGCAGTCCGGTCAGGATCGCGGGCAGCGCGCTGGGCAGGATGACGTGGCGGACCGCCTGTCCTCGTGTCGCGCCAAGCGAGCGCGCCGCGTTGATGCGCTCCTGCGAGACGCCGCGAACGCCCGAGGCGGTCGACAGCGCGATAGGTGCCAGCATAGCGATGGCGATGACCAGGATCTTCGACGGCTCGCCAATGCCGAACCAGATGATGACCAGCGGCAGATAGGCAAGCGGCGGGATCGGCCGCAGGAATTCCAGCAGCGGATCGAAGATGCCGCGCCCAATGGTACTGATGCCGATGGCGAGACCAACCGGCACGCCGACGACAATGGCGGCGACCAGCGCGGCAAAGACCCGACCCAGGCTGGCGACGACATGCTGGAGCAGCGTTGCATCGACGAAGCCGTCGCGGGCGACGACGATGAACTTGTTCCATACGGCCACGGGCGACGGCAGGAACACAGGCGATACCAGTTGCAGGCGGGCCGACAGCGCCCACACCGCCAGCACCACCAGGATGGTCACAGCGCTGACCGCGCGGGCGGAAATGCCATGGCGCTTCGGCCTTGGCCGCGACCACGGCACCGAAAGGCCATCAGCCTCGTCGATCTTGTGTGCCGGCCGTTCCGTGTAGGAGGAAACGGTCATGCCGCTTCTCCTTCGAAGATAGCGTCGGTCAACTCGCCGCGCGCTGCGGCGAATGCCGGATCGGCCTTGATGGTGCGAATAGCCTCGCCGGCCGCATAGCGCGTGGAGAAACCCGGCTCGAAGCTCCGCACCACGCGACCCGGGCCGGGCGCCAGCACGACGATGCGGGTGGCGAGCACCAGCGCTTCCTCGATGCCGTGCGTCACCATCAGCACGCCGACATCGCTTGCCGTCCACAGATCGAGCAGCGTCGTCTGCATACGTTCGCGCGTCAGCGCATCGAGGGCGCCAAGCGGTTCGTCGAGCAGCAGGAATTCGGGTTCGGCGGCCAAGGCGCGCGCCAGGCCGACGCGCTGGCGCATGCCGCCGGAAAGCTCCCAGATGTGCTTGTCGCCGGCACCGCCGAGCTTCACCAGCTCAAGCAATTCATCAGCGCGGCGCGCCCGTTCGGCTGGCCTGATGCCACGCAGCCGCAGCGCGAAGGCAACGTTCTCGCGCGCGGTCAGCCACGGAAACAGCGCATCGTTCTGGAACACCACAGCCCGGTCCGAGCCAGGCGCGGCGATCGGCTTGCCGTTGATGGTAGCACGCCCACGCGCCGGCGCGACAAGGCCGGCGGCGACGTTGAGCAGCGAGGTCTTGCCGCAGCCGGAGCGGCCGACCAGCACGACGAAGTCGCCCTTGGCGACATCGATCGAAACCCGCTCGACGGCAGGTGCCGGCTGGCCGTCATAGTGGATCGAGACCTTGTCCAGGGCGAGATGGGGGTCGAGCACGAGATGCGGCATGGCTGCCTCGCAGATTTAAAGGAAACTCAAATGCCCCGGAGCCGCTCCTCGTCGGCGGTTCCGGGGCAGTCAGCACACGGCGTCTGGGAAGAAGATCCGCGCGCGTTCGTTTGGCGTCAGGCCCTCAGTTCGAGGCCAGCGCCTCGGTGACGTATTTCGACGACACGTATTTCGAATAGTCCGGCAGCACGGAGTCGATCTTGCCTTGCTCCTTGAGGAAGGCAGACGCCGCTTCGATCGCCTTGACCGTTCCGCCGCCGAGGAATTTGTCTGAAGCCTGCTCTTCCAGCGTCGGGAAGACATAGCCCTTGAGCAGCTGCGGCACCTCTTCCAGCTTGGCGCCGGTGAGCTTGGCGATCGCCGCCGCCTGCGGCGACGACACCGACCAGGCATCCGGCTTGGCGAGGAACTCGGCATAGGCCGCACCCGTCACCTTGACGAAGTCGCGCACAGCCTCGGGGTTCTTTGCGGCAAAGTCGGTGCGCACGATCCAGGCGTCGAAGGTCGGCGCGCCCCAGGCCGCGACCTGCGAGGAATCCAGCACCACCTTGCCGCTGGTCTTGATCTGGCCGAGTGCCGGATCCCAGACATAGGCCGCGTCGATGTCGCCGCGCGAAAAGGCCGCCGCGATTTCCGGTGGCCTGAGATTGAGGATCTCGACCGATTTTGGATCGACGCCCTCATGCTTCAGCGCCGCGAGCAGGCTGTAATGCGTCGTCGAGACGAAGGGCACGGCGACTTTCTTGCCGGCAAGATCGGCGACCTTCTCGATGCCGGCGCCGTTGCGCGCGACCAGCGCCTCGGATTGCCCGATCAGGCCGACGACGAAGATGGTCTGGATAGGCAGCTCGCGGCTTGCCGCCGCCGCCAGCGGGCTCGAGCCGACATAGCCGATATCGACTGAGCCGGATGCGACCGCGGCGATGACATCGGCGCCGGAATCGAACTTGCGCCAGTCGATGGTGGCCTTGGTCGCCTTTTCATAGGCGCCGTCGGCCTGCGGCACCTTCGAGGGTTCAACCACCGTCTGGTAGCCGATGGTGATCTTGAGGTCGTCGGCAAAGGCCGGGCCGAGGAAGGCGGCTCCGGCAAGTGCTGCCGACGAGAGCAGAACAATGCGTCGCGAAATGGTGGACATGAAGGGCTCCTGAAAAGAGAAAAACCGGAATGCCCCATGATAGTCAGCTAATTCTATCGTTCTTGTAGAGTTAAATCCTTCCAAGCAAGGCGGGCTTGTTAGAAAAAAGCTGTCGGTGCGGGGTGGCGAAGCGGATAGGGCGGCTGCCGCGGGCAAACATCAGGCGTCGCGACAGGGCGAACCTTTTTAATGCCGGCGGGACAGCCTCTCAATTCTGCGCCGCCGATCACGAACCTAAATTCCCCCATCAATCCACATCAGGCAAATCCATACCCCAAACAGCCACGGATTCGAAAACATGTTCCGCGAGTTCGAGGCTAAGTATAGTATTCTTATCGACATGAGAGGGTTGGATTCGGCGATGAGCGACCACCACGTCACCATGATCGTCAGCGGTGTGAATCGACTTTCGCCGTCGCGTCAGCCGATGCCGACCACATCCGGCCCTGGAGGACCATTTGCTATCCCGCTGCTCTCAAAGGGCATTTTTGTGCTTTCGAGGGCACAAAGTAAGGCTAAAACGGCCGCAGCGGCTTGAAAACGAAGCAAAATCAACATTTCTCGGCTTGTACATCATGTCACTAGAATTTATGTGTCATGGCAGTCTGGACGCGGCGGGGACGCGTGCCGGGCGTTGCGCAACCGACGGTTCCATGCCGTCGCATGACAGAGAAATTTTGATTTCATGCTCACCAAAAAGGGTAAGTACGGCCTCAAGGCGCTCGTCCACCTCGCGCGATTGCCGGCCGGACAGCTCGCCTTCGTCAACGACATCGCCACCGGCAACAACATCCCGAAGAAGTTTCTCGACGCCATCCTGGGCGAGCTGCGCAATGCCGGCTTCGTCCAGAGTCGCAAGGGCAAGGATGGCGGCTACCGCCTGGCGCGCCCCGCCGACGAGATCAAGGTCGGCCATGTCGTGCGCGTCCTTGATGGGCCGTTGGCGCCTATTCCTTGCGCCAGCCGCACCCAGTACCAGCGCTGTGAAGATTGCAACGAGGCGACATGCCAAGTCCGACATCTGATGCTCGAGGTCCGGCAGGCGATCGCCGAGGTGCTCGATCAGCGCAGCCTCGCCGAAATGCGCGACATCGCCCTCGACGACCTTCCGGTCGCGAGCGAAGTGGACCTGGCGGTCGGCGTGAAGGTCCAGGCCTGACACTGGCGCCGCGCACATTGCGGGCATGCTTATGACCGGGCGCGCCAACTCGATCATCATCGTCGGCGGCGGCGCCAGTGGCGTCGTGCTGGCCGCGCATCTGCTGAAATCGCCTAATCCCGACCTGCGCGTCACGCTGATCGAAAAGCGCCCGCATTTCGGCCAGGGCATCGCCTATTCGACGCTGCTGTCGGCGCATGTGCTCAATGTCAGCGCCGCCGGCATGAGCGCCTATGCCGACGATCCCGGCAATTTCTGGCGCTGGCTGCTGGAGCGCGGCCTGGCAAGACCGGACCAGGCGCCGGTCTACGCGCCGCGCAGCATCTATGCCCGTTATCTCGGCGAGTTGCTCGACGATCTGGAGGCGCGCGAAAAGCAGAGCGGCCGCCTGCGTCTGATCCACGAGGAAAGCCTGTCGATCACGCCCACCGCTTCCGGTGTCGAGGTCGCGCTGGCCAATGGCACCAGCGTCGTTGCGCATCTGGCCGTGCTGGCCACCGGCCATGACGAGGAGCCGGCGCAAGGACATGCCATCAGGATGGGCTCGGAAGCCGATACCGCACTTGCCCCCGACAGGAGCGTCATGGTGCTTGGCACCGGCCTCAGCATGGTCGACGCGTTCCTGGCGCTGGAGCAGCGCGGCCACCGCGGCGACATCATCGCGGTGTCCAGGCGCGGCCTGCTGCCCTCGCCGCATCGCAAGGGCAATCCGATCAAGCTCGACGTTGCCGACATTCCGCTCGGCACCCAATTGTCCTACTTCGTCGGCTGGTTCCGCGACCTGATCAGGGAAAACCAGAAGGCCGGGATCGACTGGCGCGACGTCGTCGACGGCCTGCGGCCGTTCAACCAGAAGATCTGGCAGAACTGGCCGGCTTCCGCCAAGCGCCGCTTTGTCGAGCATACCAAGGCCTGGTGGGACATCCATCGCCATCGCATGGCGCCCGAGGTCTATGCGCAGGTGACGCAGGCCGTGCAATCCGGCCGCATCCGCCTGGTCGCCGGCCGCGTCGTTGACATCGCCAAGAATGGCGAATTCACCGTCCAGATCCAGTCGCGCCACACCCAGCGCCTCGAGGCGTTCGAGGTCGCCCGCATCTATGATTGCTCAGGTATCGTCAGGGACATCTCGACCTCGTCGAACAGCGTCGTGCGCTCGCTGGTCGATCGCGGCCTGGCACGGCCTGACCCGCTGCGCATCGGCCTCGACGTGTCGGCCAATTGCGAGATCATCGCCGGCGACGGCAGCGTGTCCGACAAGATCCTCGCCGTCGGCCCGTTGACCCGCGGGACCTTCTTCGAGATCGACGCCATTCCGGATATCCGCGTCCAGTGTGCGAGGTTGAGCAAGCAGCTGTTGGGCTGAAATCGACGCTCCACGGCGCCCCCCTCTGTCTCCCCCTCAAGGGGCAGGGGAATCGCATATGAGTAAGAGTAAGTCTTGCGTTGAGTGGAAAGGTTGATTCTTTAGGGGCCTTCTCTT
>NZ_JAMYUT010000059.1:0-14352 GCF_040323235.1 Mesorhizobium sp. M0051 | reverse complement strand
CACCCGATCACATGCTCGAAGACGCGAAAGGCACTTGCATGAAACGGGGCATCCACACATGGAGCCTCCGATCAACCCGGGGCGGTTCAATCCTCAGGAAACGCAATGACTGTTGAAAGGCGCCTAATTCTGCGGCCTCAAGCAGATGTCTTTTGAGGAGATACGCTTGCATTCGCACCAGCTTGAAACCTCTGGTAAACAGCGAGGATCGTCCGCTCCAATCGCTGTCCAATTTGCTCGCAGTCTGCAGGGGTGACCGTCAGCGGCGGAGCAACGATAAACCAATCGCCGTACTTCCCCCCGGATGTGCGCCTTGAGTACACTATGAGGCCTTCCTTCAGCGCCTCTGTTCGAACCACTTCAGTCACGTTGAAATCGAATAGAAATTTAACTTTCGATTTCTTTGTCCGATACCAATTCTACTGCGTATAGCGCCCCAATCCCGCGCACGTCACCCACGATGGGCGAGTTGTCCATGAGCTTTCTTAGTATACGTTCAAGATTCTGGCCGGTGTGCGCAGCATTGGCGATCAGATGGTGATTTTCATATTCGTCCAAGACCGCTAGCGCGGCAGCACACGAAATCGGATTTGCGCCATAAGTGTGTGTCTTGAGTGCGCTAGAGTCGGGTGCCGCCGCAAATTGAGCGGGCTGAGAGCTCTCGTCGGCCGCTCACGCATTGATCATCAACGAGTGCCGATCTTGGACGAGACCAAAGCAGCGTCGCTCTTGCCGACAGCGGCGCCTCTCTCGTGACTGGCGCGACATAAAAAATGTTGGAAATAAATCGACTGGCGAGCTCCAAATTGAAGGTCGAATGGATCAAAAAGAACTATTGAAGAAAGTTCACAATTGATAAGCTGTACTTAAATTGCCTTAACTAAAGTTTCACAAATATTGACTTCCCTCAAGCGCCGGTCACGGTTATCACCCCTCAGGTGAGCTTATCCCGAATTGCGACTATCCAATCCCGGAGCGTCGCTGGTTTATCCGATCGGAGGGACTGCGCGAACTGGTTCGTGTCACGCGCTCGAATTGGCTTTGACATCAAAGCTCTCTCAAGAGCTATGCGGAGGCAACATACTTTGAAAATGGGGTCCGACGTTTGCAACAGGCGGCGTCCTTGTGGCGACGCACTGTCTAAACAAGGGGAATTACACCGCGCGGAGAAGGCTCCAATTACTTGATTTTTCAAATCGTCAAAGAAACAATGTGCCGAATTGATAGACTATACAAGCACACAATGACCGTGTAGAACAGTATAGTTCATGAATCGTCGGCGGAGTAGGTGGAATGGAACGACTATATGTTGAAGAGAAAGAATTTTTTGGTAAAAAATTGCTTAGTATCGTAAAGAGTTCACTTGACCCATCGTATCGGATAATTTGCTTCCCGCATGGAGGGGGTAGCGTCCAGTCGTTCCGTACCTGGTCTGACTATCTCCCCGATGATGTTGAGCTTATTTGCCTGGATCTTCCCGGGCGCGGCAAACGGTCAGCCGAGACCGCCATCCGCAGCATGGAGGTGCTAGTATCCATGGTCACAGAGGCGCTCCGCGGGTACAGCGACCGGCCTTTTGTTTTCTTCGGTCATAGCGTAGGTGCCCTCGTGGCCTACGAGATTGCCCGCAGCTTGGAGAAGGCCGGTCGACAATCTCCCTTCCATGTTGTCGTGTCAGCTCACCCCTCGGCAGATGTGCCGGCGGGTGAGCCGCCCATGTATAGATACGCGGATGACAAGTTAACTGATGTGGTCCGGACCCTTGGTTTGGTCTCCAAGGAGGCGCTGGCAAATGATGAACTCCTGCATGACTTCATTTTGCCGCCGCTGCGGGCAGATTTCGAACTTGCGGAGACCTACGACCGGAACTTGCCAACGCCCCTCGATGCGGCAATCACCGCGATGGGGGGAGTTCAAGACGAAATTATCAATGCCAGTGACCTAGATGAATGGCGTCGGCTCACGAGGTCCCGCTTCGCCCGGATCATGTTTGATGGAGATCATTTTTACACCCATTCCATGACCGCGGAAGTGGTGTCTACCCTCCTGCGTGAAGTTGGGGAAGTAAAGGCACAGCTCCCAGCCTCCATTCGATTTGGCGAGGTCCTACCCTATCCCGAACTACCTCTGCATGATCAATTCCGTAAACAAGCGGCCCTCAATCCGGACGCCCCTGCCGTCGCCTCAGAGAAAGGGATCTTGACGTTTAGTGAGCTCGACCACCTGAGCGAGATTCTATCCAGACACCTCTTCGGGCATGGTCAGAGCCGAGGTTCGCGCGTCGGTATCCTGATGGATACTTCACCCGAATACGCCGTCGCATTGTTCGGCATTCTTAAGACAGGGGCGGCGTACGTCGTGCTTGACAAAGCTCAGCCCGTTGCCGCGCTACAGCGGATGCTTGAGAAGGCATGCGTTGAAATCGTTGTCACCAACAACCGTGTCTCAGCGAACCTTCCGGCTGACTGGTCGGGACTTGCGTTGTCGCTCGACGAGGGTTGGGAAACGCAACTCGGCAAGGCCAGTCTGGCCAACTCCCAAGCGGTGGATCTCGATGCGCCGGCCCAGATTGTATTTTCGTCTGGCACGACTGGTGAACCGAAAGGGGTCGTCTGCCCCCACCGAAGCGCTGTGCGCTCTTACCAGTGGCGCTATCACGCACTGCCATACACGCCTAATGAGCGCGAAGCGGTTAATCTCTTCCTGGTCTGGGAGATAATGCGGCCGATCCTCGCGGGTATTCCGGCCTATTTGATCCCGGACGACGTTATCTACGATCCGCACCGGCTGGTCGAGTACCTGGAACGAAATCGCATTTCCAGAACATCATTTACCCCTTCGCTGCTGGATGTGCTTCTCGGCAGCGGCGTCCTCGACGTGCGCTGCCGCCTGCCAGATCTCCGATTGATTTACTTGTCAGGCGAGGTGTTAACAGCAGCGTTGCTGGCGCGTGTGAGGGATGCGCTGCCGCAAGTCAAGATTATCAATCACTACGGCGCAACGGAGGTCCATGATGTCTCGCATATTGACTTGAGCGAGATCGATCCTGCGACAACACAAGAGTTCGTGCCGGTCGGTCCACCTCAGCACAATGTCAGTGTCTATATCCTTGGGGAACAAAGCGACCCCGTGCCACTGGGGTTCCTGGGCGAGGTTTTCGTCGGCGGCGACACATTGAGTCATGGATATCTCGACAGCCCAGAGATGACACGGGAAAGGTTCTTTCCCGACCCGTTCCGCGCTGATGGCACAATGTTCCGCACTGGCGATCTTGGCCGCATGCTGCCCGGCGGCCAGTTGGAGATTGTCGGGCGCTGTGCTTTCATGGTGAAGATCCGAGGTTATAGCGTCGTCCCCGGGTCTGTAGAAGCTGCTTTGCTTCGGTACTCCGGTGTCTGCTCCGCCGCCGTTGTGCCAGAGCTCGATGCGACGACCGGTCAGCCTGATCGACTGATCGCCTATGTAGTCTTGCGGAACGGGTGCAAGGGCTGGGAGGCAGCTTTGCGGGCGCACTTGAAGTCTGAGCTGCCGCATTACGCGATTCCGTCAGACTTTATCGCGGTGGTGGAACTGCCCATTGCAGCCAGCGGGAAACTTGATCGGTCGCGCCTCCGCGACCTCGCGAAAGCGACGCGCGCTCCAGCGACAGATGCCGACGAGGTCGAATCGGCACTTCGAGCAGCTTGGCGCGACGTTCTTCAGGCAGATGCTGCCGATCCGGATGACAACTTTTTCGACTGCGGCGGACACTCCCTTCTGGCTGCCCGTCTCTGCACGCGGCTTCGTGAGAGTCTGAAGATGGAGCTCCGTGTCGTAGAGGTCTTCCTCAATCCTACTTTTAAAGAACTCGTGGCTCTACTCCGCAAGCGCGGCGGCGTGCAGGGCCGTCCCCAAAACCGGAAACTCCCCAAAACACCGCCAGTCTCGGCGGGCAGGGCGCATAGTAAGGCGTTCGAAGGGCGACGCGGCCCCGGTATAGACATTGCGGTGATTGGTATGGCCGCGCGTTTCTCCGGCGCGGAGACAGTCGATGAGCTCTGGGAGAACCTCTGCCAAGGGGTCTGCTCGATCATCCCGCTGCACGAGCAGGAGCTCAATGCCCGGGGCATTCCCGAGGCTGTCCTGAAGCGCTCCGATTATGTGCGCGTGGGCGCCCATCTCAACGATGTGGACCTTTTCGATCCTGATTTCTGGAACCTCTCGCGGCGTGAGGCTACGTTAATGGACCCGCAGCATCGCCTGTTCCTCGAATGCTGCTGGAAGGCCCTTGAGTCAGCCGGATATGCGCCAACTCAGCATGAGGGTCGGACCGGGGTATTCGCAGGTTCGTCCCTCCCTCTCTATCTCCTAAACCATTTGAAGGGGGGCGGCCTCATTGATCCCACCAACGCGCCGCTCGCTTTCCTGACGGAGCTCGGCAACGATAAGGACTATCTTGCCTCGCGCGTGTCCTACATGCTGAACCTCGACGGCCCAAGCATTGCGGTGCAAACCGCATGCTCAACTGGGCTGGTGGCAATCGCGGTCGCCACTCAGTCACTCGCGGCCGGCTATTGTGACATGGCGCTGGCGGGCGGGGCGGGCATCACCTTCCCTCAAGCGGGGTATCAGTATGTAGAAGGTTTTATCAATTCCTCGGACGGCGTATGCCACGCCTTTGATGCCGATGGCAGCGGCACGGTGCTCGGAGATGGGGTAGGGGTCGTCGTTCTCAAGCGCCTCGAAGATGCGCTTGCGGCGGCTGATCCTATCCACGCAGTGGTAAAAGGATGTGCCATCAACAACGATGGTGCCACCAAATCCTCCTACTCAGCACCTAGCGCGCGGGGCCAGGCCGCTGTTGTGCGCCAGGCACTTGCCTCCGCGGCACTCGACCCTGAAGACGTGGAATATATCGAGACCCACGGGACCGGCACCAAGATTGGTGATCCAATTGAAGTCCGCGCGCTGGCAGAGGTTTTCGCGGGCCAAGAGGAGATGGGCAAAACCTGTGCGCTCGGGTCAATCAAACCAAATATCGGCCATACCGGCGTTGCCGCTGGGGTGGCGAGCTTTATCAAGACAGTTCTCGCCCTTCAGCACGGGATAATCCCCCCGACAATCAACATTAAACGGCTGAACGAGGACCTCGGTTTGGAGAACACGCCCTTCTTCGTCAATGAGCAGCTTAGACCCTGGCCCCGTCCGCAGGGACGCGCGCGAACTGCCGGCATCACTGGCCTCGGTATCGGGGGAACCAACTGCCATGTCGTGCTGCAGGAATGGACTGGCGAGAACGCTAGGGATTGGCCCGGCTCGGTCGAGCGGGGGTCCTACGCCCTTTGCCTAACTGCAAAGACGCCATCGGCGTTAAGCCGCGCCTGCCGGAATATGGCCGCGTTCCTGCGGCGCAACCGCCATATCGATCTCGGTAACGTTGCCCACACGCTACGCGTGGCGCGATGCCAGTTCGATCATCGAACCGTCGTTGTGGCGCGCAACTTGGACATGGCTATCATGAGGCTAGAGGAAGAGGCGGATCGCGCGGCTGATCGAATCCTTTCCTCGCCGTCGATTGCGTTCATGCTGCCGGGCGGTGGAGTGCAGCACGCGGGAATGTTCAAGGACCTGTTTGATCACGTGCCGGATTTTCGCCAAGCGTTCCTGACTTGTGCCGCGACTAGTCGCTCCATCCTGGATCGTGATCTGGAGTCCCTTGTGTTTGGGGAAAACGACGGCCACGCGGCCGCATCCTTCGAAGAAATCAACGTCATGATCTTCTCCGTGCAGTACGCTATGGCTCGTTTGCTGGAAGCGTGTGGCGTGCATCCCGATTACCTTGTCGGACACAGCATGAGCGAATACGTCGTGGCCACCCTAGCTGGCATTCTGAAACTGGACGACGCACTGGTCCTGATGGTCGCTCGTGGTCGCGCGATGGCGAATCTCGGTGTCGACGGTGCTATGCTTGCGGTCAAATGCAGCCCGGAGGAGGCTGAACGCATTCTCGAGGAGGACGCCTGGCGTGGCCGAGCTGAAGCCGGCGAGATCAGTGTCGGTGTCGTGAATTCCAAAACGAGCGTCGTGTTCACCGGAAAAAGGGAACTGATTGAAAGGCTTCAGGAGGGGCTCGTAAAAGCAGAGATTCCCAACCAGATCCTCAATACAGCCGGCGTCCCCAGCCATTCTCCGCTGATGAAACCGGCGGCTGATATTATCGACGCACATGTCCGCGCGCTCGATCAGCGAGTACCGGATTTGGCCATTGCTCTGAATTCAGGAGGATATCTGCATCGGGCGAAAGTCCCTCTACCTGAGACCTACTGGAGCAGGCAGGCAAGCGGAATGATCCGATTCGATCAGTCTCTCGCGGCCATCGTCGCGGCCGGCGCAACTCCGCTCATTGACCTTGGCCCGTCTTGCAATCTGGCGCGTTTCGCACATGAAGCAATCGATTCAGCGGATAGTAAGACCAAGATTCCAGCGATCGTCTCAGCCGCGCGCGGGAAGGACAATCTGGAGTTCACCGACCGTCATGTTTTTCTGGAATGTCTTGGGGACCTCTGGTCCTTAGGTGTTGAGGTGGATTGGAAACAAGCCAGTGATCAATTGGAACCGTTCGGTTCTCGCCGGCGGATATCTCTTCCGACGTACTCGTTTGATCGTCACCGTTGCTGGCCGGACGGTCAGCCTGCCGGCTTGACGGTTCTGCCGCAGACCGAGGAGCGAGAGCGGCGCAGGGGAGAGGCGTTCATCTATGCGCAGAGTTGGACAGAGAAAATACTTCCCCGCGCGGTTCCCGGTAACGGAAGCACAAAGTCGCTTCGTTGGCTGGTGTTGGCCGATCGGCCGTTTGGTGAGGCAGAGCGTGCGGGAGACGCGTTGGCAAACAGCATCACGCGTCAGTTGGAGGATGCAGGTCACGAGGTTGTTCGTGTTTGCCGACGAGCCAAACCCTCGAACCCACCCGTGAAAGTCAAAGGCTCTATCATCATGATCGACCCCACCCGAGAGGGCCTGAAGGCGCTCTTCGACGCCGAGATCGCCTCGGACCGTCCCGTTGATCGGATTCTCTGCCTCTGGCACCTGAGCGGCTGCGCCGGCGCGTCCGGGGACCCGGGCACGGTGCAGACCGATGTTTTGCGGAGCTACGACGCGATACTCGATTTGGCGCGAGTTCTATCTACACGGACAATCCAGGCTCCGGTCGATGTCTGGATTGTTGGTGATCGGATGGTCCAGGTCGGCGAGGAACCTGTGGATCCCGAAAAGGCGTGCGTCTTCGGTCCCGCCATCGTACTGCCACAGGAGAATCCGATCGTCGATTGTCGGGTTGTGGACCTGAACATTGACGACCCGGGGGGCACCGATCGGCTCTTTGCTGAAATTGGGCGGGATGTGCCAAGTCCCGATGGGGTGGTCGCCCTCCGCGGGAACCGACGGTGGGTGCCGCATTTTCCCGAGCTAGCCCTCGCCGCACGAGTTCCCGGTGAGGAGGTCCTCCGACCCGAAGGTGTCTATCTGATCACAGGAGCTCTCGGGCGAATCGGTCTTTCCTTGACCGAACACCTCGTAAAGCTTGGGGCGACGGTTGTCGCGGTAACCCGCCGCGCAGTGCCCGCCTCTTTGAGTTCAGGTCGCGTGGATCTCCATGAGGATGGCTGGATGCGCCGACTGGCCGCGCTTGAGGATGCGAAGGGCCGGGTGATCCTTCGCCAGGCGGACGTATCTAATTTCGACAGCTTATCGAGCGTTCTCGACGTTACTATTCGGGAATGCGGCCGGATCGACGGTATCTTCCACGCGGCTACATTATCTGATCTGAAGTTCCTTTCTGAGATGGAGGACACGACCTCCGCCAATGAGTTTGCCTCCAAAGTGATGGGGACGCGCAATCTCTATAATGCGGTGAAACGAATTCACTCTACCCACACCCGAGTACCGGAATTCGTTTTCCTTTTCTCCTCCCTTGCTTCAATTCTCGGCGGACCGGCAATGGCCGCTTATGCGGCGGCGAACAGGTTCATGGACGCCTTTGCACGCCAAGTGCCAGGCAAACTCGGCATCCGGTGGATCAATTCCAACTGGGATGACTGGGATTACGCCTACGAGTGGCAGGTGACTGCCGCATACCAGACATCTCAGGCAAAAGCATTGGCACTCAGTCCCGACGAGGGGATCGACATTATTGAGCGCATACTGGCAACCGTCGACGATGGTCAGGCCATCGTAGCGACGCGCCCCTTGCCTCCGCGCATAAGGCAATGGGTCGACCAGATCCGAACAATCACGCCCGACGAGCTGCTGGATGAAAAGAAAATATCTTCGTGCGAAGAAGGCACAAAAGGCAAGGACAACATGCTGGGGGAAGGCGATTCGAGGAACCTCTTCCTTGAAGAAGTCAAGTCGCTTTTGAGCGCAAAAGAAATAGGTTTGGACGACAACTTCTTCGACGTTGGTGGAGACAGCCTCCTCGCAACGGCACTTCAAGTTCGTTTGATGAAAAGCGATCGCTGGAGGTCGCCGCGACTGGATGAGATATTCAAGGCGGGGACATTCGGCGACCTCTATGACCGAATTTCCAGAAATAACGGTCACCAGTCGCAATGACCGCGAAGAACTGGCGCACCATACCCTGCCTCGCTATCCCCCTCATCTGGGAGGACGATGCGGGCGGTTGCTCTTGCCAATTGGAAGACGATAACGGTGAAGTGGACATTTGGTGGAGGGGCCACGCCCGGGTCAAATCCTCGTCACGCTTTTTGGGGCCGCGAAGATCGAAGAAGAAACGATCGAACGCGTCATTCTTGAGCTGTTTTTTTTCGGACGCAAAGGCATCATTCAAACGCTTGATCTCTTACGCCCGATTTACCGCAGGGCCGCGACGTACGGGCTTCGGCCACGAAAGGCCTGAGTTCAGAACGGACAGTGCCGACGAGTTACGGCGCGAGATAGGACTCGCTGCCGCGTGAGGATCGGCCCCGCTGTCGCGAATAAGCCTGGCAATACGTTCACAGAGAGGGCAGAGCCTAATGGAACAGCGAAACGAAACCATCCTCCCTAACAGTGGGCGAACTGCGACGTCTGTAGCGGAGGTGGTCTCCTCGGGGCTTTGTATCGGTTGCGGACTATGTGAGGCCGTTACGGTCGGCCGAGTCCCCATGCACATGACACGATATGGGGGACTCCGACCGTCGAGCGTCAACGAGTTCACTAAACAAGAAGAAGACAAGATCTTGGCGGCTTGTGCAGGTGTCGTCGCAGAGTCACGGCCCGGCAATGCACCCCACACAGATTTAATATGGGGGTCGTATTTCTCGATGAACTACGGGTGGGCAGGCGATGCAGAGTGCCGTTTCGCGTCGTCCAGCGGAGGTGTGCTCACCGCGCTCGGATGCCATCTGCTCAAGACCAAAAGAGCGAATTTGATTCTCCATGTCGGATCGGACCCGGACATGCCCATGCGGAGCAGATGGGTGATGAGCAGGACCGCTGAAGAAGTCCAGCGCAATGCCGGCTCACGTTATGGACCAGTGGCTCCGCTCGCGGGACTCGAAAATGCCCTTCAACGTGAGGAGCCGTTCGCAATCATCGCGAAGCCTTGCGACCTTGGGACGGTGCATCGGCTGTCGAAGGTCGACGATCGCGTCGACCAGGTCTGTATCGCGAGGCTCACGCTGGTCTGCGGCGGTCAATCGCGGCTGGGCAAATCGACCGAACTGCTCAACGAGTTTGGGGTCCGTGAGTCGGAATTGACGCTCTTCCGGTATAGGGGGTTTGGCAACCCCGGTCGAACCCGTGTGGAGACGCGGGACGGTCGTGCGTTCGAAATCACCTATGCGGAGCTTTGGAAAGAGGAGGCCGGATGGGATATCGAAACACGCTGCAAGTTCTGTCCTGACGCCCTCGGAGAGGCGTCCGACATAACCGCGACCGATATCTGGCCGGGCGGCAATCCAACCAAGGAGGATGCCGGTTTCAACGGGGTCATATGCCGTACGCAAGCTGGCAAAGAGCTGCTGGACGGGGCAGTCGCCGGGGGCGATCTCGTCCTAGGTGACTCCATCACACCTCGCCAGTTCGATTCTTTGCAGCCCCATCAGGTGTGCAAGAAGCACGCCTTGCGGGCGCGCTTCCAAGGCCTGGCGCAAGCGAACAAGCCGACAATCGAGACCGTCGGATTGAGACTCGACAAATTGGCCGAGGCTTTGGACGCTCATCGCCGTCGGGAAGAGACGTCGGCAACCATGCAACGCGCGCTTGAAGGTCGGTTCAGTGAACCGTTGCGAAGCTGATATGTTGGTGGCGTCGCCGGCCACGTTACCCAGCAACTTCCAGGAGTATTTCGGTTGCCTTCAACACCCCTCAACGGGCAAAACAACCACCGGACTCCAGCTTTGAATAATGGAAGAACCGCCGGGCACAGTCACGCTGCCTTGAACTCTGCCTTTAAACACGAAGCATGTTGGATTGGAGTTTGCGCATGTCGTCCCAGATATCACATAGCCCCTTGCCAGCTACCGGGTTTTGGATTTCGGTCACTATGTCGCCGGTCCCGCCGCCGGCATGATTCTGGCGGACCTTAGAGCCGAGGTCGTTAGCATAGTGCCTGCCGGGGACCGCGTTGGGGCCACCCTGCGGGTCAATTTCTGGCGGGCCGGGCAGATCAGCGCGCCACGGCTGGCAGGCTAAGCAGAGGATTATCGCTCATCTGGCTGATCGTTTCACGGGTCTTCGAGCCGACTTAGCGCCTCGAAGAGGGTTGGCTGTCCCGCTGATGCTTCCCGTGAACAGCATCGAAGATCGCGTTTTCTGGCCGCATGCGGTCCGCGTGCATTTGAGCCCCGAACGTCCTCATCTGCTGCGCACTTCGCCCTGCGGACAACAGACGGCAAAGCCACCACTGCCGCGACTTAACAAGTCGTCTGTATAATCCGGAGCGCAAGAGAGCCGAACTGAGGTAGGCTCGAAAAAATAGCGTGACTGCAGCGCCCGTGCCGCGGCGCGCTGCGCCTCGATGCAGCTCTTCAGTCAAAGTCTTCAGTTGCCCCAGTACTTCTGAGTCAATCGCCATAGTCATCTCCGCTAGTTCTGGGCAGGCAGTTACAACGGCTCCCAAAGTTGACTGCGCAAATGACGTGCCATCCGGAGACGTAGCTGCGCTCTGACGCTCAAGTTGGTCGGAGCAGCTTCGGGTCGCGCTGCTTGGGGGCAAGCTGAACACGAAAAGCAAACGTTTTCGGATACGGTTCGTTTGTTCGATATCCGACAGTTTCGCTGGAAATTGACGCAAGTTCCGTGCATTCGTCGGCCGCAGCCGCGCATGACCGTGGAACGCGAGGCGTGTCCGGCGGAATGATCACCCTTGACGAGCGGCTGACTGAGTGTTCTCCGCCGGGCATCAACGGGAGAGCGGCAATGAGCCTGACCAATCTGGAAACCAAGCAAGTTCAGGAGAAGGATCGGAGCTTCGTCTTTCATCCCTCTACGCACTTGGCGAGATACCAAACCGGATTATGGCAGGAGCCGAAGGCGTCTACATCTGGGATACTGAAGGCCGAAAGAGCCTCGACGGTTTCGGCCGCCTCCACTGCGTCAATATGGGATACGGATGCACGGAGATCGCCGATGCCATTGCCCGGCAAGCGCACGAATTGCCGTTCGCGCATGTCTATGCCAGCCAAGGCACGGAGCCTGTTGCCCGTCTGGCGGAGGCTGTGGTAATTATTTCGGGCAGAACATGCGAAGGTTCTTTTTCGGCCTGTCCGGTTCTGACGCCAACGAAACCAATTTCAAGCTCGACTGGTACTGCAACAACATTCTCGGTCGACCTGCAAAGGCTGGTTACCGGTAGCTTGACAGGCCTGCGCCTTCTTTCACGATTTCTTCGACCTGCCTCTGAATTTGGTGCGCCATACAACGACGCCACATTACTATCGCAAGGCGCATGAGGGCGAAACTGAGGAAGCCTTCTCCAGGCGATGCGCCGACGAACTTGAAACCCTTATTCTTGCTGAGGGCCCAGATACGGTTGCAGCCTTTATCGGAGAACCGGCACTTAGGACCGGCGGCATTGTTCCGCCCCCAAAAGGGCTACTGGACGGCCATTCAAGAGGTGCTGGATAAGTACGACATCCTTCTGATTGCCGATGAAATGGTTTGCGGCTTCGCGCGAACCGGTGAGAAATTTCGGTTCCCAACTTTATGTTATGCATCCGGAATGTTATGCATCCGGATTTCGTAACGATCGCCAAGGGCGTCAGTTCCGCCTACCTCCCCATCTCCGGGTCAATTATTGGCGACCGCGTCTGGTCGGTCCTGGAAGAAGGGACGGAGAAGCATGGACCTCTCGGCCATGGCTGGACAATTCCGGACATACGCTTTGCGCGGGAGCCGCACTGCCAACATTAAGGTACTTGAGGAAAGAAACATCCTGGAGCATGTCCAGGACGTGGGGCCCTATTGGCTCTCCCGCATGAAAGCCGAATTGGAGGGACATCCCATTGTCGGCGAAGTTCGCGGAGTTGGCATCCCGTCCGCCGTAGAGATGATGCGGGATCCGAAAGCGCGCGTACCGTTTGAGCCCGAACTGCAGGTCGGCGTTCGCGCCGCCGCAGCGCTGCTGGAGAACGGGGTCGTTGGCCGCGCCATGCCGCACGGCGATATTCTCGGCTTTGCCCCGCCACTGATCATCACCCGAAAAGAGATCGACATCATCGTCGATGCGACCGCGAAATCGGTCGATACGATCTATCGCGCGCTAAAGGCCGAGGGTGCGATATGATCCAGCCGGCATTGAGCGGCGACTGTTAGAGGGAAGCTGCTGGCTCACGTGGTTGGCGATGAGCCTTTGAATAACTTGCTTCACCACTTTTGCCGCTGCCGTCCGGTCCTCCCACCGAGCTTTGCGCGGCGCGCCCTGCCGGTTTGCCTCCGGATCGGCAGGGCGCTTTTCTAAGGGGCCCGAAAGGGTCATTGCATCCTGACGGGCGCTGTTCGCTTGAATGGAGCGCGCTTCCGGTTCAGATCGTCGCCGGTGTCGCACTGGCCGGCGGAGGATTTGATGTACAGGCTTTATACGCATGCCAATACGGGCGGCTTTGTCGTCTAGGCGGCGCTCGCTTTGGCGGGGTTGCCTTTCGACCAGATCGATGTATCGAAGGCGGACCCGCCCGACCAGGCCTTTCTCCACATCAGTCCATTGAACCAGGTCCCGGTCCTGATCTTGCCTGACGGAAGCTCGATGACCGAGTCGGCGAGGATCTGCATCATGCTGGCCGAGCGCCACCCGCGCGCGGGCCTAGCGCCGGCCGCGAATTCACCTGGCTGCGCCGACTTCCTGCGCTGGATGACCTTCATGTCGTCAGTCGTCTATTCGGCCGCCCTGCGGTTCTACCACGCCGGTTGCTACACGGCTGACCCCGGCGGGACGGAAGTGGTGAAGCAGGCTGAGGTTGCCGAAATGGATCGCGACTTTGCCATTTTGATGCTGTCTCGAAGGCCAGGACTGGCTGGCCGGCGATCGCCCCTCGCTGGCCGACATCTATCTCGTCATGCTGGTGGCCTGGCATCCCCAAGTCGAAAAGGTTCCGAGCGCCTGGCCGAACATCGAACGCCGGTGGGCTGAGTTGCGCCGCCATGAGATGATCAGGAAATTGAACGCCTCCCACGCGGTATGGGCGGCCGTTCAGGTTATTTGCAAGCAGCTTTGCTCCGCTCCTCGTCCGTCCTGCAGGAACCCACGCAGACCGGGATCGCGCTCAGATGCCTGTCATGCAAGAGGTTCAAGCCAGTCCGACGTCATGGATGTTGCCTTGGGGTAACGTAAGTTGGCTGTTGAGAGTGCGGTCTGCCGTAACCTGGCTTCAATGTCGTCGAGAAAAGAAAGGTGTTGGTTGGTCGGCTTTGCGAGCGGGACTTGTTGGCCGCTCGACCGAAAGCGTCGTTTGAGGAGGAAGTTCTCCTCCGTGCAACCGGAAGACACGCTCGTCCAGTTCCTTGTCGGCTTCGGTGAGACGATGGTTCAGGCGAAGGTAGTCAGTCCAGGTTGGCGTGCGGAATGTCTCTGTCCATTGCATTGGTTTCTGAAGGTTGCGCTGGAGAGTCCAGTATCGAGCACCGACATGGGTGTGTACATGCCGGCGCTCGCGCATGAGATCCAGGAAAGCCTCGATGTCTTTCTCGAGGATTGAATACTCGACCTTGATGACGATCGGACCGCTTCTCGGCTTCAGATTGAGCGCGACAGTCGGTGTGTCGAATTGCTCCAAACGATCGGGGTCAGAGTCGGGGACTGTCAGGAATTTTGTGCATGAGGCCGGTTCTCGTCATTGGCTGACGAACCTTTCGCCGAAGACGACGGCGAACTGTGTC
>NZ_JAMYUT010000058.1:0-16241 GCF_040323235.1 Mesorhizobium sp. M0051 | reverse complement strand
TCCTTGCCCAGCATGAAGGTTGAATCAGATTTGCACGCCTAAGGGAATCCCACGCCGATTCAGCCTCAATTCATTCCGCTCTAGCGCCGATCGCGTTCATGGCCTCGTCCTTTTGGCAGAGATCACCACCCGTCGCTAGCTGGCGAGCAAAGTCCGTCCCAGCGCTGCATTATCTCGTCGGATCCGGCAAGCTGGCAGAATTTCCCAGGCGGAGCTGACGGGGAGGGATGGTGGGAATAAAACGGTGCGCGTGAGGTCTCGGCGGGAACAGCCAAGACATCTAAGCGGAACGGACTGGCATAACGCAAAGACACAGGCGAGCTCAGCGGCAAGGTGGTTTGTTATCACCATGGGACGCCTGCCGCGTCAAACGGTGTCGTGGGTCGAGACGGCGAGGGCAGCGGTCGCCATGCGCCCCGACCGGCTTGCCTTGTTCGGCTACTCGCATATCCCATCCCAAATAAAGAACCAGCGCCTCATCGAGGCGGAATTTCTTCCCCACAGCGCTGCCCGCGCTGAACAGCATGCGGCTGTCGCGGTGACGCTGGTTGCCGCCGGCTACCGAGAGATCGGGCTCGACCATTTCGCCTTGCCGCACGACGAGCTCGCGCTGGCACAGGAAACAGGTCGCCTGCGACGTAACTCGTTGGGCTACTCTGCCGATACCTGCAGAACCCTGATCGGTTTCGGCGCGTCGGCTATCGGCCGCATCGGCCAGGGGTACGTTCAAAACGAAGTTACACGGGATTTCTACATCCGGCACATCGCAGCTGCCGACTGGCGACATCGAAGGGCCATCGCCTCACAGACGACGACCGCGTGCGAGCCGCAATCATCGAGCGATTATTGTGCGATTTCGAGGCTGACGTGCCGGCAATCTGTGTCGCCCACGGATCTGATCCGATCCGTCTTCGCGGTTCAGATGAGCGTTTGGCGATGCTGGCCAAGGACGGAATAGTGGACTTCGAAAACGGTTTTGTCCGCGTACGGCGGGAGCATCGCTTTGGGATTCGCGCTGTCGCTGCCGCATTCGAGGCTTTTAGGGATGGCCTTACGCATCCCGCAGGTGAGGGCAAGCACACACACGGAAGCTAACACAGGGAGTATCTTTTGCCGGAGAGAACGAGCTGCCATCGTGCGGTGCCCGGTTAGTAGTGAAGCGCCGTAAAATGTCGACATAGGCGTTGGTGAACTGGACCGAAGGACGAGAACGGCCTATCCAGTGTGTTGTCGGCAGTTAGTTCGAAAGTCCTGCTACACCCGATCCGATGCCTCTCAACGCCGAGGCCGCACCTCCGTGCCGAAGCCGGCCTTCCCAATGGTGGGTCGAGCCGTCGCTTACCCCGTGCTTGCCTCACAGATCCGCGACCGAGAACCCAGCCTCATGCTCCCGCCCTGCCGGGGCCTAGGTCCATCAAGCATGAAAGGAACACGTCGGAACCTGGGATATCGCTTGCCCGGCCGGGCGGCGATAGCCTTGTCGGGGCAGCGAGGAGCCGTAGCCGATGATGAACGCATAGGAGAAGTCTGGCGTGAATGGGGCGATGATTGTCAAGCTTTGCTCTCGAGTCATTTCGTCAACCATCTTGCGTGACCGATTGGCGACCATCTCCTCGTCCCGACCTTATATTACCCGTTGCCTGTCGCCGCCAGCGCGCAGTGACTTGTCAAGGATGGAGGCCCGCAGACCCCATCGCGCGGCGACTTGTCCTTGACGGTCACGAGCACGGCGGCAGGTTTGCCGTGGTCGGGGAGCCCTTCCTTGGGCGGAGCCGACGACAGTGTTCGAGGGGAACTCGCCATGAGCCGGGTGCGCAGAGATCGTCCGACGCTCTTGTATTTGCTGGATCCCAGCCGGCTCCGCCTCCGACTGCCTCGGTAGCTCGGTATCCTGAGCGCGTCGGCGGCATCATGCCATTATCATCCTACGAATTGCATGCTCCATCGTCCTGGACGAGACCGGTTTGGCTAGCCAAAGGACGAAGGTCTGATTACCAGATGTGATCGGCATGGGGTCGCTTCCACCAACGACGATGATGGGCACCGTCATCAGGGTGGGACGTACGGCTTCGGGCTGTCCTGGCCCGAGGAAAGTCGCTTTATCGAAAATTAGGAGGTCGGCTGCCTTCCCGCTCTCGATCCAGTCGCAAAGACTCTCGAAGGTCGCGAAGCCGACCGGCTTATAACCCAGCGCGGCGATCTTATCCTTGTAGATCTCCAACGCTGCTGGATCGGCGTCAACGACTGCAATGATTTCTCCGTTGCCAAGTGATCCATCGCATGGGCCGAAAGCGCTATCAGCTCTGACCTGCTCCTCAGCGCAGGCCGGTAAGTAGAGATCGAAGCGTGTACCTCGGCCAACAGCCGAGGTGACGTCAAGGCATCCTGCGAGCGCGCTCACATGGCGGTCCACTGCAGCAAGACCCAGTCCGGTCCCGCCGACGCGAGAGCGCGTGGTAAAAAAGGGCTCAAAGATATGCGGAAGCACCGAACTTGCGATTCCTTGGCCATCGTCGCTGATGGAGAGGAGAACGTAATCTCCCGGTTTCAAGGTGCCCTTAGCCACGGGCTTCGTTTGACAGACGTGAGCGCGAGAAACGCTAATCTCGACACGGCCCTGATTCAAGAGAGCCTCCGACGCGTTCTTGCATAGATTCATAAGGATCTGCTGTATCTCGGTCGGGCTGCCCTCGATCACCGTTTGCCACTCGTTGATCTTGAAGTTCAACTGAACATCCGCACGAAGTGTAACCCGCAGCAATGGCGCGAGATCCATTACACTCTCCGAGACGTCGAAAGGCATCGTCACGCGCTTCCGATTTCGGCTTAGTGACAAAATTTGATCAATAATCAGTTTGGCTCGGTTGCTGGCCAAGATAATTTGGCCGATGTGGCCCCGAATTCTCGAGGGGCGACGCACAAGACCTTTAGCCATCTCTGCGTAGCCGACTATTGCTCCTAGAACATTATTGAATTCATGTGTAACGCCGCTTGCGATTGTGCCGACAGCCGTCAGCCTTTCCGCATGCTCCCATCGACTCTCAAAAAGGTTACGTTCCGTGTGTACACGTTGCATTTCAAGATGGTTGCCTAAACGCACAGTAGCGCTCGCCAGAACCAGGAGGTCGTCTGTGGAGGGTGGTGAGCGATCTCCTTCAAAAACAAGGATACAAACCGCAGCCTGCTGATCGGAGGCCCTGCAACCAACAATTTGACAAACACCGGTAGTGCCTACGGCAGTCCGAACCACTTCCGACGCCGGAACGACGCGAAACACTGGCTGTTCCGGGTGTACAAGTGAGACGACTTCATGGATTAGCGTGGCGTTCCAGACGCGCATGCGCTTGTTCGCGACAAAGTACTCGGTATTCCTGCTGATACTCGGATCCACCAGAGCAAGCGCGCATTGATCGGCATCGAAAACGCATTGAATGAGTCTAAGCGCTGCTTCGGTGGAGAAGCGCCGCGAAGCCTTCGTTGCTTGACTGTCGATGAAACAAGCTTCGATCTCACTCATCGCCGCTTCAAGCTCTAACCGCCTTTCCAACCGGTTCGTCCGCACATGCAGCGTGGAGGCTCGAATGGTCGCAAACAAGCAGAGGCATATGGACACCAAGCCAAAGAAAAGTCGTGTACGCTGCGCTTGCGCGCTGGCGAAGCTGTAGGCTTTCAGATGTTCTCGCTCCAATTCGGCAGCCTTGGCGAACGTGTCGAAGGATGGGATCCGATTGACAGCGCGGTCCAACCTCAACATTGAGGACAGGATAGCGCGGCCCTCGCGGGCAACATCCTCCGTGACTTGGTCCTGGCTAGGAGGAAGTCGGCGGAGAGACTGATCGATTTGTAATGCGAGGCTGAATCCCGGTCTGGCCGAAAATTGAAGGATCAGATTGGAAAATTCAGGCCTGTTCGACACTCCCCCCCGAAGGCGATTAGCCGAGCGAGCAAAGCGTACGAGAGAGCTTTGCAGAAGCTCATTTTGCGCGGCCGAGGCCGAGATGGCAGCTTCTGTGTTTTCGAGGGAATTTTTGAGCTGTGCAACCAACCTGGAGTGCACCCCGGAGCTCTCATTGGGCGAAATCTCAACAAGGCGTTGGTAGTTTTGAAGGTTCCTTTTTAATGCTTGCCCGGTAGAAGCAACGGAACGGAAGTCCAATACCATGTCGGCGCGGGCGACGTCTCGCTGGAGCAATGCGTAGTTGATCTGAATCGTCCGCAGTTCGCTTAGGACCGCCTCGTTGATCTGGGGGTCTTGCCACTGTATCGCGACCAAGAGCGCGACCGAGGCCACTAGGGCCATTACAGAAGCTTTGTCGGTACTGAGCCATTTTTCCCAAACGAACGGCGTTTGATCCGCGGTGCGTGCCTTGCGAAGGTCCGATTTGAATTCTAGCTCCCCATCGCGTCGGTGTGCGGCCGGATGCTGCTGGAACAGGAAAGCCAAGTGTACCTCTCCCCTCAAATAGGCGGTGTAGACGCCGTTGCACTCTGCCCCCATGGCCCGCTGACCTTCCATTGATTCGCGGGCGTTTCGACCTCGACGGCGAGGCGGCAGCACAAGGCGGGCAACTGATCGCAGTTTTCGGAACTGGTCTTCCGAGAGATCATCGAAGGGGCATACAAGCGCACGCCTGCAGCAGCCGAGGATGATACCGGCCGGTCAAACGCAACTGGCGAGGGCCGGATCTGCTGTTGGCTGGCAGCTAACACTGGCGGGGCGGCGGCCTCGACTCCGGCGTGCCTAGAGCCGGCTGCTGCGAAAGCGTCCGACACGCTTCCCTTGGGGTCATCCCGTCCAGCGGGCATCCTTGGATCGCTGAAAAAAGACGAGGCGGCTTGATGATCCTGCCCTCGCTGAAGCACCTCGCGAAACCCTTGTTCCAGTCGCAGAAGCTCCTCTGGACCGGTAGGCGGCTCGTCAGCTCGACCATCGAACAGCGGCCGGAGCGCCTCGGACACGTGCTGCTCAAAGCCCACTCGCCGGGCCTGGACCGCTTGCCCGTCTTCCAAGCCGGCGTCCTGCACCTGCGACAAAGCTGTTACACGGGATGGATTACTATTTCGCGGGTTCATACTAGCCTCACATCAAACTGTATCGTCAAAGTCCTGCGCCAATTCACACAGCGGGTCATCGAGTTGAGATTCTGCGGAGAGCGCCTCCTCTGCTCCCGTCAAGGGCGCCGGCTCCGGGAGGGCGCCTGTCTGGCTTTCAAAGATGCGTTTCAGAATGCGATCCGAAAAATATCGCACCTTCCTCAATTTTAATGGTGGCAGACCTTGATGAGAACGATTTCGTACTCGTCATTGAGCAGCCGCACCTGTTCGGGACGCAACAGCGGTGCACCTTGATGTGAATTCTGAACGTTCCAATCGAACGTTCGCGCCTGGCTGTAGGAAATCGATTGGGCTTGAAATGTGAATCCACCGATAGCTTTGGAAATGTAGTTCGGAGTCTCGTCATCTACCTCGATGTTCCTAGAAGCGCGCCGGCAGCCCGGGCGGGGGGCTTGGGGTTAGACTGCCAGCGCACGCCACTCATAAAGAGCGGCCTCTTTTCGCGGTTCGGACACCCATAGTCAACCCGGCAACGTCTGGATGCCCGCTGTGCTTTTTGCAGAGCGGCGATGCCGGGCATATCGGCCGATCCTGTCTAGGATGGTGTGGCCACTCTCGTCGGCCGAGTTGATGCTCCAGCCAGTATCGCCTTGCCGACCAGCATGAGTTCGCCGTTAGCAATCCATCGTTGCGGGCGTTCCAGTCACGGCCTTCCATTCGGCGATGGCTTGCAAGCGATGAACATGTATGGCGAGAGCAGAACGTTTGGGGCGGGGGACGAAGAGGTTGCGGAGGGCTGACAAGGTCGAGACGAAGCGTTGCAGGCCTCCCGGCGATCGGACCCCTGCATCATCCGCTCCCGTTTTCGCGGCGGCACATGGGAATTCTCCGCTCTGTTGTTCAACCCCTTGTGCGACCGGTGCTCGACGTCCGGCATCATCTGTCGCTTTGCCGCTCCATACGAGCGAAGCTAGTCGGTGATCATGCGCTTCGGCGCGAGCCCCTGCTTCTTCCACAGCCGCGTCAGCAAGCGCAACCTCTCGCAGGGTGCGCTCTCAGAGTTCGTTCCTGCGCAGCGGCCTTGTTATCTCGATACTGGATAAGCGTCTACGAACCTACGCGCCGCATAACGAGCTTTGTTGCGCTGGTCGGTTGCGAAGGGTGGCTCTATGCATCGCAGTGGCGGACGCGAAATCCTCACCATCCTTCTGCATCGCGCTATTTGGCTTGCCGAACACCCAATTTCGCCGGCACGCTGCCGCTGAATACGATGATCATCTCGCATTCTTGCTATGGAGACTGTCGTCCTTCCTGGGCACGCGGCTGACGGCGACGAAAGCGGGTTTATTCATGCAACACCCCTTTTTGGCAGGCAAGCTGGTGGACTTCGGGATGTCGGGGGCGAATATAGCGAAGACTCCCGCCGCTCGCTGATGCATTCTGGACGCAACCGCATCGAGCCGATGTGTTCGAGACGCTTCGCGGCTGCAGTCGCCGAACGATGGCGTGGTTATGCGACCTGTTCGGCATGGCTACCCCCGTCCAGTCAGGCGTTCACGAAGGTGTTTGTCGAGAGTTCGTGGAGAAAGTCCGCCACTTATCGTTGGCGAGGGCTTTGCTCCGGAGTGGCGATCGGTGCGCTGATCGACAGGCAGGCTCTGGCCAAAATCGAATCCCATGCCGTCGCGAAAGGCCGCAGAATTCGATGCGGGGGCAAACGCATCGCGCGAATGGCACGTCGAACTATCGGTCCTGTCTCCAGCGAGATGACCATCGCGCAAGAAAGAGACATTCGGGCGGCTGGCGCCTGTGATTGCTTCGACGATGCGGATAAGTCGTGCATGAGGCCAACGACACGATCTACGGCCTTCCCCCACATTTGTGCCTCAAACGGAAGCGTGTTTGGCGTGTCGCCGAGGCCTTGGAATATGGCATAGTGGTATGAACACGGGACGCATGTCGTCGGAAGCCGCGCCTTTCGGCCGAGTGAAGCAGTCCGGCATCGGGCGGGAGGGTTCCCGCCATTGCCTCGAGGACTACCTCGAAATGAAATACCTCTGCACGGGCGGCATCTGAAGCATGGGCTTGCAGGGCTCGCAGACCGGTAAACCAGCGAGCCATCTCCAAATATGTGAATTGTGGATTGCTCCTCGACGGGAGCTGAGGGGCGGCTCCGCAAGCCTTACGACGCTCTTTGCGAGCCGTAGCTGCCGAGCTGGCAAAAGGCCGGGCTACGTCGCGCCAGCGCAATCGGCGCGCAGAAAATTAGGCCTACCCGCTCCGGGACCGCGGACCTCGTCAGCTTCTCGTAAGTATGCCCGAGTAGGTTGCTCAGCTGATCTGTGGACGTGAGGCTAGCGTGAACCGGCACAAATTTGACCTATCCAATGTAACAGGTTGGCGGCAGGTGCAGCCCCCGGCATCTCAAGAGCAAGCGGCACAGGCCGGGCAAGAGGGCTTTGAGCAGCGCTCGGGCGAGGCGCGCCAAGCCGCTGCCCAAATTCCCGCCCCCGCCGTTCCGGCTCTGCCAGACCCGTTCCATCCTCATCCGTCTCAGGGAGACCTGAGCCTCATCGAAGGCGCGGCCCCATGGGAAGCGCAGCCCATGATGCAAGGGAGCGGACAAGAACACGCCGCGGCGCCGTACGCCGGAGGCAGTGGGTCGATGCTAGGTGCCTCGGTGCTGCAGCCGGGTCACTCAACGGCGCGCCATCATCATGCGCCGGATTCGTCAGTGGGTGATCTGAATCCTTCCGCACCGTTCGAGTTGCGTGACCATGCTCGTTCCGCCGTGCCGGCGGCGGTGCAGCCAGATCCTCCAATAGTGGTCTCCGACGGTCGCGGCTGCAAGCGTCCTCTTTATTCCAACGATGCGACCGTTGTCGAAGGGCTGAGGTCACTCTACGCGGGTAAGGCCAAGGAGGAAACGGTCAAGCGCCATGTAAATTCTCTTTACGGCTTTGGTCGTTGGCTCTTTAAAAATAACAAGCCGGGATTTGCTGCTCGGCTTCACGAGGAGTCGCTGGATGAAGATCTCAAGGAGTACGAGAGCAGTGGTGGCTCCTCGACTGTGGCTGTGGCACTGCGTCGTCTCAGAGAGTCGGCGGGCGGAGTGCCAATGGTGGGCCGCGCTGTCCTGAATCCCGACCCTGCCGACGCCGTGCTCATCAAAGAGTACAAAGCGGCTCTCATCAAAGAGTACAAGGGAGCGCCTGCGACCGGGCCGAATCGCCAAACCATTCACGACTATGGAGCTACTCTTAGACGTTTCAGTGAATACCTGGTTGAAAACAACAAGCCGGGGATTGCGGCTCGGCTTCACGAGGAGTCGCTGGATGAAGATGCCAAGCGCTATAAGGACTCCAGTGGTGACCGGAGGATCATTGCACTAGCTCAACTCCGGAAGTTCCTGCCGTCCGCCGCACTCGGGCGCGAAATTGCCCTTGCTGCTCGTCCGGAAGACGCAGTCGGCATGGAGGCTCGTGCCATTGGGGACGCCGCTGCGCAGCACAGCGGGCCGCAGAAGGCATTGGGTCGGCCAGAGAAGCTCCCTGGGGAAGCTAATGAAGACGCCGCTGTTCTGCCATCGTCTTTCGTACCAACTGGGCACCATCACCAAGCCTCGGATCCCGCAGAGTCCTTTCGTCCCCTGATCTGGCGCGACGGCGACCAGCGCGCGCCGGACGAGCGGATCGCTGCACAGGACAGGAGCAACCTGCTACCAAGCGAGGAGGTGCCACTGAGGCCACCGGAATTCGCTCCGCCCAGCTTGCGGGCGGGGAATTCCGCCTCGCCAGAGCTCTTTCCTGAGGGGATGTCCCCCGCGGTCGAAGGGTTTTTTGGTGTTTTCGGCGACCCCAGCGGGCGGGTGCTCGGCGCATTGCAATTGCTAGGCGACGAACATATCCACAGGGATTACCAGCTCCTGGAGCAGGAGTTGCAGGGGAACAATCCAGAACTCGCCGCCCGGACGCGGTTCGTGGATCCCCTCGTAGCCAATTATCATCTGCGCTTGGGCTCCGAGAGCGACAAGCTAAGCGCATTCCAGCGCATCGTCCATAATCAGAACGGTAACGACACAGCCGACTTCCTGTTCGTGCCAGTGAGCGATGGCGGTAAGACTCTTGCGGAGCGCGGCAAACATTGGTCGCTGCTGTTCGTTGATCGCAGCGACCGGGAACGGCCGGTTGCCTATCATTATGACTCCGTCAGCGGATGGCATGACAAGCTTGCAAAACACCTCGCAGAAAGGCTGGGCGCCAGCCTGGAGACCCGCGTGGACTTACCCCGCATCGCCCAGCAGAGCAACGAGTGGGATTGCGGAGTCTACGTGGTGGACGGCACGCGGGCGCTGGTTGGGCGATTGCAAAGATGGCAGCCAGACCTGCCAGACCTGCCAGACCTGAACCTCAACAACCTCGTCGTCAATCGGCAGGCACTACAAACCCGACTCATGGGTGACGATACATCTGGAACGGCAAATTATCTCACGAACTTTGAACTCATGGACCGACAGGCGCGAGACGCGGTTAAGGAAAGCCCCGTTGGGACGTTTCACCAGCGGATCAAGCGGCTCGGCCAGTCAGCGCGAGCGTTGCACGACAGAGCCCTGGCTCCAGTCGCGCCGGACCAAGGCAACCCAGACTCGGTGTTCGTACGGGACGTTGTTCCCGGGGAAACACGCCATCATCATGCGCCGGATTCGTCAGTGGTTGATCTGAATCCCCCCGCACCGTTCGAGTTGCGTGACCATGCTCGTTCTATGCCGGCGGCGGTGCAGCCAGATCCTCCAGTAGTGGTCTCCGGTCGCGACAAGCGTCCTCTTTATTCCAACGATGCGACCGTTGTCGAAGGGCTGCGGTCAGCACTCTATGCCGGTAAGGTCGGGGAGCGCACGGTCACGGACCATGTAAATTCTCTTCTCGGCTTTGGTCGTTGGCTCTTTGATAATAACAAGCCGGGATTTGCTGCTCGGCTTGACGATCCGTTGCTGGATCAGGATCTCAAGGAGTACCAGCGCGAGAGTGGCTCCTCGAACGTGGCTAGAGCACTGGGTCGTCTCAAAGAGTCGGCGGGCGGAGCGCCAATGGTGGGCCGCGCTGCCCTGAATCCCCACCCTGTCGACGCCGAGCTCATCAGAGATTACAAAGCGGCTCTCATCAAAAAGTACGAGTCAGAGCCTGCGACCGGGCCGAATCCCAAAACCACTCAGGACTATGCGGCTACTCTTAGACGTTTCAGTCAATACCTGCATGAAAACAACAGGCCGGGGATTGCGGCTCGGCTTTACGAGGGGTCGCTGGATGAAGATGCCAGGCGCTATTTGGACTCCAGTGGTAACCGGTGGATCAGTGCACTAGCTCATCTCCGGAAGTTCCCGCCGTACGCCGCACTCGGGCGCGAAATTGCCCTTGCTGCTCGTCCGGAAGACGCAGTCGGCATGGAGGCTCGTGCCATTGGGGACGCCGCTGCGCAGCACAGCGGGCCGCAGAAGGCATTGGGTCGGCCAGAGAAGCTCCCTGGGAAAGCTAAGCAGCTGAGCGAGATCGGCAATTCAGGCGCTCGCGTGCTGATGCAGGCCCCCACCCATCAAGTGGGTGCATTGCCATGGGAGGCGCAGCCCATGATGCTGGGGGACGAGCACCTGGCACCGCATACCGGAGGCAGTGGGTCGATGCTGGGTGCCTCGGTGCTGCAGCCGGGTCACTCAAGGGCGCGCCATCATGATGCGCCGGATTCGTCAGTGGTTGATCTGAATCCCCTCGCACCGTCCGATTTGCGTGACCATGCTCGTTCTGTGCCGGCGGCGCCTGCCGGGCCAGCGTTCGCCAGGGCTGAGGAGACGCCCTCCGCGGTTGGCGAGGCCGCGGTGGCCGAAAGGTGGGCTCGGTTGCAAAAGCAAATGGACGAACCAGTGCATGATCCCGGCCCTCAAGTGGATACATCGCCATGGGAGGCGCAACTCATGGTGCAAGGGAGCGGACAAGAACACGCCGCGGCGCCCTACGCCGGAGGCAGTGGGTCGATGCTGGGTGCCTCGGTGCTGCAGCCGAGTCACTCAAGGGCGCGCCATCATGATGCGCCGGATTCGTCAGTGGTTGATCTGAATCCCCTCGCACCGTTCGAGTTGCGTGACCATGCTCGTTCTGTGCCGGCGGCGCCTGCCGGGCCAGCGTTCGCCAGGGCTGGGGAGACGCCCTCCGCGGTTGGCGAGGCCGCGGTGGCCGAAAGGTGGGCTCGGTTGCAAAAGCAGAAGGTCGACGCTGATTTGTCGGGATATTTCGACTCGATTCCGCACGCGGACCTTCTACGATCGCCATGGGAGGCGCAACTCATGACGCAAGGGAGCGGACAAGAACACGCCGCGGCGCCCTACGCCGGAGGCAGTGGGTCGATGCTGGGTGCCTCGGTGCTGCAGCCGGGTCACTCAACGGCGCGCCATCATGATGCGCCGGATTCGTCAGTGGTTGATCTGAATCCCCCCGCACCGTCCGAGTTGCGTGACCCTGCTCGTTCTGTGCCGGCGGCGGTGCAGCCAGATCCTCCAATAGGGGTCTCCGGTCCCGACAAGCGTCCTCTTTATTCCAACGATGCGACCGTTGTCGAAGGGCTGAGGTCAGCATTGGAGAGCACGGTCAAGCGCCATGTAAATTCTCTTCTCGGCTTTGGTCGTTGGCTCTTTGATAATAACAGGCCGGGATTTGCTGCTCGGCTTCACGAGGAGTCGCTGGATCCGGATCTCAAGGAGTACGAGAGCAAGAGTGGCTCCTCGGACGTGGCTAGAGCAGTGGGTCATCTCAAGACGTGGGCGGGCGGAGCGCCAGTGCTGGACCGCGCCGCTGTCCTGAATAATCCCGACCGTGCCGACGCCGCGCTCATCAGAGATTACACAGCGGCTCCCATCAAAGAGTACAAGGCAGCGCCGACCGGGCCGAATCCCGCTACCATTCAGACCTATGGATCTGCTCCTAGACGTTTCAGTGAATACCTGGTTGAAAACAAAAAGCCGGGGATTGCGGCTCGGCTTCACGAGGGGTCGCTGGATGAAGATGCCAAGCGCTATAACAACTCCGGTGGGATCAGTGCACTAGCTCATCTCCGGAAGTCCGAACTCGGGCGCGAGCTCCCTGGGAAAGCTAATGAAGACGACGCTGTTCTGCCATTGTCTTTCGTGCCAACTGGGCCCCATCACCAAGCATCGGATCCCGCAGGGTCCTTTCGTCCCCTGATCTGGCGCGACGGCGACCAGCGCGCGCCGGACGAGCGGATCGCTGCACAGGACAGGAGCAACCAGCTATCAAGCGAGGAGGTCCTCATCAACCGTGAGCATGATACAGCGGAGTTGAGACCAGCGAAGAGGCAAAGGCCCCTGAACAGTCGTCTGCAGGACGTTGCCACTGAGCCGCAGCTGAGCGAGATCGGCAATTCAGGCGCTCGCGTGCTGATGCAGGCCCCCACCCATCAAGTGGGTGCATTGCCATGGGAAGCGCAGCCCATGATGCAAGGGAGCGGACAAGAACACGCCGCGGCGCCGTATGCCGGAGGCAGTGGGTCGATGCTGGGTGCCTCGGTGCTGCAGCCGGGTCACTCAACGGCGCGCCATCATCATGCGCCGGATTCGTCAGTGGTTGATCTGAATCCCCCCGCACCGTCCGAGTTGCGTGACCATGCTCGTTCTGTGCCGGCGGCGGTGCAGCCAGATCCTCCAATAGGGGTCTCCGGTCGCGACAAGGGTCCCCTCTATTCCAACGATGCGACCGTTGTCGAAGGGCTGAGGTCAGCTTACGCGGGTAAGGTCAAGGAGAGCACGGTCAAGCGCCATGTAAATTCTCTTCTCGGCTTTGGTCGTTGGCTCTTTGACAATAACAGGCCGGGATTTGCTGCTCGGCTTGACGAATCGTCGCTGGATCAGGATCGCAAGGAGTACGAGAGCAGGGGTGGCCCCTCGGAGTACGAGAGCAGGGGTGGCCCCTCGATCGTGGCTAGAGCACTGGGTCGTCTCAAGACGTTGGCGGGCGGAGCGCCAGTGGTCGACCGCCCTGTCCGGAATCCCTACCCTGCCGACGCCGCGCTCATCAGAGATTACACAGCGGCTCTCATCAAAGAGTACAAAGAAGCGCCTGCGACCGGGCCGAATCGCGGTACCATTCAGGTCTATGGATCTACTCTTATACGTTTCAGTGAATACCTGCATGAAAACAAAAAGCCGGGGATTGCGGATCGGCTTCACGAGGGGTCGCTGGATGAAGATGCCAAGCGCTATGTGAACTCCGGTGGTAACCGGAGGATCAGTGCACTAGCTCATCTCCGGAAGTTCGCACCCGGGCGCGAAATTGCCCTTGCTGCTCGTCCGGAAGACGCAGTCGGCATGGAGGCTCGTGCCATTGGGGACGCCGCTGCGCAGCGCAGCGGGCCGCAGGAGGCATTGGGTCGGCCAGAGAGGCCCCCTGGGAAAGCTAAAGACGGGCGGGTGCTCGGCGCATTGGAATGGCTAGGCGACGAACATATCCAGAGGGATTACCAACTCCTGGAGCAGGAGTTGCAGGGGAACAATCCAGAACTCGCCGCCCGGACGCGGTTCGTGGATCCCCTCGTAGCCAATTATCATCTGCGCTTGGGCTCCAAGAGCGTCATGCTAAGCGCATTCCAGCGCATCGTCCATAATCAGAACGGTAACGACACAGCCGACTTCCTGTTCGTGCCAGTGAGCGATGGCGGTAAGACTCTTGCGGAGCGCGGCACCCATTGGTCGCTGCTGTTCGTTGATCGCAGCGACCGGGAACGGCCGGTTGCCTATCATTATGACTCCTACAACGGATGCAATGACACGCTTGCAAAAGAGCTCGCAGAAAATCTGGGCGCCAGCCTGGAGACCCGCGTGGGCGTATCCCGCATCGCCCAGCAGAGCAACGTGGTGGATTGCGGAGTCTACGTGGTGGACGGCACGCGGGCGCTGGTTGGGCGATTGCAATCGCAGCCAGATAACCTGAACCTCAACAACCTCGTCGTCAATCGGCAGGCACTACAAACCCGCCTCAGGGGTGACAATACATTCGGAACGGCAAATAATCTCACGAACTTTGAACTCATGGACCGACAGGCCCGAGACGCGGTTAAGGAAAGCCCCGTTGGGACGTTTCACCAGCAGATCAAGCGGCTCGGCCAGTCAGCGCCAGACGTTGCTCCCGGGGACCCATTTAAATCTCAAAGTCTTGAGAGCAAGGGGGACGCCGCTGCGCAGCACAGCGGGCCGCAGGAGGAATACAGTTGGCCAGAGTATCTCCCCCCTGGGAAAGCTAATGAAGACGACGCTGTTCTGGCATCGTCTTTCGTGCCAACTGGGCCCCATCACCAAGCCTCGGATCCCGCAGGGTCCTTTCGTCCCCTGAGCTGGCGCGACGGCGACCAGCGCGCGCCGGACGAACGGATCGCTGCACAGGACAGGAGCAACCAGCTACCAAGCGAGGAGGTCCTCATCAACCGTGAGCATGATACAGCGGAGTTGAGACCAGCGAAGAGGCAAAGGCCCCTGAACAGTCGTCTGCAGGACGTTGCCACTGAGCCGCAGCTGAGCGAGATCGGCAATTCAGGCGCTCGCGTGCTGATGCAGGCCCCCACCCATCAAGTGGGTGCATTGCCATGGGAGGCGCAGCCCATGATGCAAGGGAGCGGACAAGAACACGCCGCGGCGCCGTACGCCGGAGGCAGTGGGTCGATGCTGGGTGCCTCGGTGCTGCAGCCGGGTCACTCAACGGCGCGCCATCATCATGCGCCGGATTCGTCAGTGGTTGATCTGAATCCCCCCGCACCGTCCGAGTTGCGTGACCATGCTCGTTCTGTGCCGGCGGCGGTGCAGCCAGATCGCCCAAAAGTGGTCTCCGGTCCCGACAAGGGTCCTCTTTATTCCAACGATGCGACCCTTGTCGAAGGGCTGAGGTCAGCACTCTATGCCGGTAAGGTCGGGGAGATCACGGTCAAGCGCCATGTAGATATTCTTTTCGGCTTTGGTCATTGGCTCGTTGAAAATAACAAGCCGGGGATTGCGGATCGGCTTCACGATTCGTCGCTGGATCGGGATCGCAAGGAGTACGAGATCTGGGGTGGCGGCCCCTCGGCCGTGGCTGGGTCACTGGGTCGTCTCAAGACGTGGGCGGGCGGAGCGCCAGTGGTGGGCCGCCCTGCCCTGAATCCCCACCCTGCCGACGCCGTGCTCATCAGAGAGTACACAGCGGCTCTCATCAAAGCGTACGAGGCAGCGCCGACCGGGCCGAAACCCCGTACCGTTGAGGTCTATGGGTCTGCTCTTAGACGTTTCAGTCAATGCCTGGTTGAAAACAAAAAGCCGGGGATTGCGGATCGGCTTCACGAGCGGTCGCTGGATGAAGATGCCAAGCGCTATATGAAAACCGCTGACATCAGTGCACTAACTCATGTCCGGAAGTTCGCACTCGGGCGCGAAATTGCCCTTGCTGCTCGTCCGGAAGACGCAGTCGGCATGGAGGCTCGTGCCATTGGGGACGCCGCTGCGCAGACCGCGGCACAAGCTCATGGCCACGCAGGAGAGCAGGGACCCATCTCTCGAGCTCAACAAGTCGCGCCAGCGCCGTTTGAACGGCACTTGGGCAAGAAGCGTGAGGCCCAGGACGGACTGACGAGTACACTTGACAGGAGCAACCTCGTGAACAGCGGGGGCGTCATCATAAACAATGAACATTACACAGCGCTGTTGAGACCGGCGAAGAGGCAGAGGACTGATAATCCGCAAAGCCGCGCCATGGGGCGGCAACTGAGCGAAGCAACCACGACGTCCATCAGCCAAGCCTCCGATCAAGCCCGAGCGGACCTAATGGCTTCCTTCAGAAGCAGGGAGCGCTCCGACGCGGGGCGTTGAGCTCCATGGCTGGGGTCAAGCAGAACAGCTCTCTTGACGACAGAGGCGCTGATGCGATCTCCGGACCGGTAGCTCTCGCTGTAATTGATCAGGCTGGTACTGTTGGAAGGCTTGATCAGCCTCGTCACCCCAATCTCCAGCATAGCTCACTGTCACGCGGCCAACGTGCCTCCGTAGCTAACATCTACGTCAGCGTTGAAGAAGTACCCTGCGCCACGGGATGTTTTGACCAGGCGAGGGTTGGCCGCATCAGCCTCCAGCTTTCGGCGCAAGCGCATGATTAGGACATCGATAC
>NZ_JAMYUT010000057.1:0-17554 GCF_040323235.1 Mesorhizobium sp. M0051 | reverse complement strand
TTGCTCGCTGCCTCCGTCAGTGGCGCAACCATGCCCGACGAAAGCGCCTTGCGGCGCCATGCATAGAGCTGCGAGGGGTCCAGCCTGTCCCCTCGGAACGCGCAACTGCCGACACATTACCCCCTGGCGAGAAGGCTTCGGCGACAAGCCGTGCCTTCTCTTCGTCCGACCGATGGCGCGGCTTGCGTCGGGACGGCACAGGCTCCGCCGTCAAAATCTCGAATGTTCGATGATGGCTCATACTGTCGCTCACAGGATTCTCCGCATGATTCATGCTGAAAATGAGCGACCAACCGCCTGCACGCTACGTGGGGATGCCTACGCGCTTACTTCATAAGGGAAGAAATCTGTATAGATAGCTCCGATAGGCAACGCACAGGCCCAGCCATCGACAAGACTTCTCACTGCGGAACGCAGCATGTGCGTGTTCGAAGTCGGAATGAGCGAGCCGGAAATGGTGGAGCAGTGATCGAGCGTTTGGCTGCGACCGCGATGCCGGTGGCGGCCATGTCAGTGAAGTCCAGGTTCGCACCAGAAGTAAATCTCCTTCTGCTCGCCATGGACGGCGCACCTTCGAATGCCGCATCGGCGTCCATGTGGCAGAACTCAACCAAATGCCGGCAACACCGTCGATTTCGTCCGAGGACTAAGAGGACTAGGAGAATCATTCATGCATCTTCCTCCTGATCGCGATCGCTCGACCAGCACGGATGGGGACATCCTGCAATGCGTGGTTGGCTTGCAGCCGTTCCAGGCCCGCAAGGATGTCGGCGGGAAATGGCACCACCTTCGGACCTGCCATGTCGACGTGAAGGGATAGCTGTTCTGACGTTGCTGCCAGCCATCCGTCGATGTGGCGAAGCTCTTGGTAGAAGTGCAAGCGCTTCTCGTCGTTGTCCAGCAACTGGAAGGTAGCAGTGACGCTGTGCCCCAGGTGAAGTTCTCTCACATAACAGACATGGACTTCGGCAGAATAATTCGACAAGGCGCGCGTGCGTGCGTAACTGGCACCAAGCCCGATCTTCTCGAAAGCATCCTCTCCGGCGCGGTCGAAGAGCACGTGGTAGTAGGCCATGTTCAGATGGCCGTTGTAGTCTATCCAGTCCCTCTCGATTACCATGGCAGGCGAAATTGCTCCCACTTCTGGCTGAGCCCGCTGTGGCAGACCGAAATTGCCCGTCCACGATCGCTCATCCCTTCGCATTTGTTAAATCTTCAGGGCACATTTTCGGTGCGCGCGACCATCCCGCGGGACACATGCACAGTTCCGCCGACCCGATGACCGAGAACCGTGTTGACGGCGCTGTAGCGTGCGCTGTGATATAGGATATGGCAACACCCCCTCCAGCGCGAAAAGGAAGCCAAGCAGATATCCGCGTGCGTCAGCGACTGCACGCTCCCCTGCAATCACGTCAGCGTCACATTCGGCAAACAACATGGCGCCGGAGAAGGCCGCTCAAAGCCCGCCATGTCATTACTCTTCACATAGTTTGGGGGTGCCGCGCGGCCGCAAAACCGGCCACGACCAATCAGCCGCACGTAGGCCGCGCGGCACCCTCAGGCGCCTTGGGAGGCGGTAATGAAACGCGTATCAACAGACATGGCGTTTCTGAAGGCGTGACGGCCTTGCGTTCGCCGCCCGTCCGCCAACGAAGCGGTCCTGACCCATACCATCGGAATCGACGATGACGCGTCACGGCTGAAATCCGTGCGCGTGGAACGTCGCAGTGATGGGTTGCCCCTAAATAACATTGGCCTGCTCCAGTCTGCCTCGATGCCGACTTATAGTGGAGCTTTCGGCGCGGGTCAGGCGAAAGAAAATCACCAACCGCATTACTTTTTTTGCGCTCCCAACCATGGCCAAGGATGATACCGGTGATCTGAACCTAGCAGCTGGTGTGTCTGCACAGGGGCGGGTTTGTCGCCCTTAAACAGACTCATGCCTACATAGTGAACTCGGGGTCCAAACGGAATGAAATTTCAGCCCAAGGCCAGCCACTTCATCGATGGAGAATATGTTGAGAGCACGGCCGGGGAGCCAATCGAGGTTATATATCCGGCAACCGGCGAGACAATCGCGCGGCTTAACGCTGCCACCCCGGCTATAGTGGAAAAGGCACTGCAATCAGCAAAGAGCGCGCAAAAGAACTGGGGCGCTGCGACAGGAGCCGAGCGTGGGCGCGTTCTGAACCGTGCAGCAGAAATATTGCGTGCCACCAACTACGACCTATCTGTACTCGAGACGCATGACACCGGCAAACCAATTCAGGAGACGCTCGTGGCAGATGCTTCTATCGGTGCTGATGCATTAGAGTATTTTGGCGGTCTGGCTGCAAGCTGGACTGGTGAGTACATTACCTTAGCGAATGGAGACTTTGCCTTTACGATACCGGAGCCGCTTGGCGTATGTGTGGGTATTGGCGCTTGGAATTATCCGATTCAAATCGCCTGTTTCAAGGCGGCCCCCGCGTTAGCTTGCGGCAATGCTATGATTTTCAAGCCCTCCGAAACGACACCGCTATCTGCGCTGAAGCTTGCGGAAGTGCTTGTGCAAGCCGGTGCTCCGAAGGGCATCTTCAATGTTGTGCAGGGCTACGGCGATGTTGGAGCCGCGCTCGTCGCCGATCGGCGCGTCGCCAAAGTGTCCCTGACCGGGTCTGTCCCGACGGGGCGCAAAGTATATGCTGCTGCGGCCGAGGGGATGAAGCACATCACAATGGAACTTGGCGGAAAATCTCCACTAATCGTTTTTGACGACGCGAACCTTGAGAGTGCCGTGAGTGGTGCCATAGTTGGAAACTTCTTCTCTTCAGGCCAGATTTGCTCCAATGGCACGCGCGTCTTCGTTCAGAAACGAATAAAAGCAGCCTTCCTTGAAAGGCTGTGTTCTAGACTGGCATCGGCTAGAATCGGCGACCCTATGGACCCTCAGGTCAACTTCGGACCTATGATAAGTCAACGCCAGTTGGAGATAGTGAAGACTTATATTGCCCAGGGCCTCGCGGAGGGTGCGCGACTTGTTTACGGAGGATTTCAGCTAAACAGGCCAGGTTTTTTTGTGCAGCCGACGGTGTTTGCTGATGTGACTGACGAAATGACGATAGCGCGCGAGGAAATCTTTGGTCCCGTCATGTCAGTGCTGGAGTTCGACACCGAAGAGGAGGTAGTCGTACGAGCAAATGCCACAGAGTTCGGCTTGGCGGCAGGCGTATTCACTGACGACCTTACGCGGGCTCACCGGGTTTCCAAGGCATTCGAAGCAGGAATTTGCTTCATCAACACCTATAACGTTATGCCGGTCGAAATTCCTGTTGGTGGTTCAAAATTATCTGGTGTCGGTCGCGAAAATTCTAAAATTGCGTTACAGCAATATACAGAGATGAAGACGATTTATGTTTCATTGAATGAAGTTCGAGCGCCATACTAAAATGCATTCAAAGACCAGATGTAATCTAGATCAATTATTTTCGCTGCTCAAATGAAAAACTGGTAATGCTTGAAAGCGCTATAGCTGTCGGTCGACGGTGGGGCATCACTGTATTGTCCCAAGCAGTAGAAATCGTTTCACGTACAGGTGAATTGCTGTGCGGAGGGAGTACGTTCATTTACTGAGAAGCGCAAACCAACTTTCGAAGGGCTTTGACCTGCGATCAAACCGTCCATCAAATCGAAGGTCGACGGGCGAGCGAGCGCGACGGTCGATGCCGGCAAGCCCTCAGGAGCAGGCTCGCGCTGGCGAAGGAGCGTTCTCCAGAGCAACGAGGACGAACCCGGCATGTGCCCGTCCGGCTCACCAAGCCGACGACGCCACGAGGGAAGCGTGGATCACTAAAGCCAAGTGGGCGCCCAGCCAGGTAGAAACATAGGTGAAATGCGAAACCCGCAACCAGTTCGGCGCAGGGCTTTGAACTGACAGGTCACGCGATCCTAGCGGGTTCGGAGGCGTCTTGTGCGGAAACGTCGTGCGGGTCGACTTCCCCGAATGAACCTTGCAGGTTCATCGGCGACATGAGCCGGGCGACGGTGCAGCGGGCGACCTCAAAGCTCTCTCGCTTCAAGCTATCCTATACAGGCCATAAATTAACAGGAGAAAGCGGCTTCCTCCGTGCAGCATTCACCAGCGCAAAAAAACTCACCCAGCAGATGACGTTAATTTCTCTTCCTCGAGATGCCATTTCGCGCAATGCTATCATGCAAGATGTAGGTGCTGCTGGGCAGTATGCTGCTGATTTAGAGCCAAATGGTTACCAACTCTTCTGAGGGAAGCAGGATTAATGGGCTACACAGTGGCGCGGTCAGCGAAGCATCCGCGGTATCCAGGCGATCATGTAAAAATCATCTCGTCGGTAATGTGAAATGACGAATTTCTCCGTAGAGCGCATACTGAATCGGCAGTTTGAGCCGGTCGAACACTGCTTTTCCCGTAGAGATACAGCCCTGTACGCCCTAGGTGTAGGACTAGGGGATCCTCCTACAGATCCCCGGCAATTGCGCTTCGTCTACGAGCAGCGGATGCTGGCTTTGCCGACGATGGCTACCGTGCTCGCCACGCCTGGATTCTGGCATCAGGACGAGTCGCTCGGCATCACATGGGAAAATGTGTTGCACGGCGAACAAGGGTTTGAGCTCCATGAAGTTCTGCCAGTTGAAGGTGCCGTTATTGGCACCACCAAGGTGCTTGACATCTTGGATAGGGGCGACAAAGGAGCTTTCATCTACTCCAGCAATGAGCTGCGAGAGCCTTCGACGGGTCGAAAAATAGCGACCTTAACGTCAACTGAAGTCTGCAGGAGCAATGGCGGCTTCGGTGGTCGAGCCGATGGTGCACCATCACCTCATCCCATTCCCGACCGGGCTCCTGATGCGGTCTGGGATTACAAAACAGATAAAAGAGCTGCTCTCATCTATAGATTGAGCGGTGACGACAATTCACTTCATGTGGATCCGGAAGTGGCCAGCGTTGCAGGCTTCGAATTCCCAATCCTCCATGGCCTCTGTACTTTTGGCGTCGCTGGCCATGCCTTGCTGCGTGAGACTTGTGAATACGATCCGTCGCGTTTAACGGCAATGAAGGTACGGTTCTCAGCTCCCGTCTACCCCGGAGATACCATTCGTACCGAAATGTGGCGCGACGGTTCGACCGTCAGTTTTCGCAGTAGCGTTCCCGAACGTGGTGTTGTCGTCCTCAACAACGGCAGAGCTACGGTAGAGCCCTCTCGCTCCACGTGAAAGCAGAAATTCTTTTCAATGTCTGAGGTTGTTCCGCGAGCATCGGCAGCCGTACTTCGATGATCAAGCGAGTGCGCAAAGGGTTATGCCGCGCGGTGAAGCAGAGCTCGAGGCGAGGAACGAACGATCAGGTTTTACGTCTCGCTCCATATCCCGGCGTTCCCGCCTAGCCAAGCAACCGCTTGAACGGCGCGCGACCCATCGCCTGGATTCGCACAAGGTTCCCGTTGCCCGAAGAGCGCTGGATGTGGACAGAGGCAGCAAGGGAGCTCGGCTTGGACGCAGCTCAGCTGGCGGTTAGAGAGCAGCAACTGGGTTGGACCGGCGCACCGACTAGGCATCTTGCACGAATTAGCGCTGCCAATTGCGTCACAGCGGTTTTAATGGATGAGGAAAGATCAATGAGTAAGTCAGCCGAACGCGTTGTCACCGAGCAACGCGGTAATGTTCTCGTCATTACCATCAATCGTCCCGAAGTAAGGAACGCAATTGATGCTAAGACTGCAGAAGCCATGCAAGAAGCGATGGATTTACTGGAAGACGAAGAAGAGTTGTTGGTTGGAGTGTTGACAGGTGCCGGCGGAAATTTCTGCTCGGGAATGGATTTGAAAGCAGCTGCCACTGAAGGAACGCAGCCTCAGCTGCGTAGAGGCAGCTTCGGTATTATGGCCCGACCACCGCATAAACCACTGATTGCCGCAGTTGAGGGCTACGCGGTAGCGGGTGGATTCGAGACGTGTCTTGCCTGCGACATGATCGTAGCAGCTCGTAATGCCAAGTTCGGCTTGCCGGAAGTTCGACACAACCTACTGGCGACATACGGCCTTGTTCGGCTTCCCGCGCGCATGCCCTATCATCTAGCAATGGAGCTCGCACTCACGGGCGAATTTAAGGAAGCGTCCTACTTCGAGCGGTTCGGGGTCGTGAATCGTCTCGCGGAGCCTGGCAAAGCGCTCGAAGAAGCATTGAAGCTTGCGCAGTTGCTCCTCGTTAATGCTCCGCTCGCGCTGGTAGCAAGCAAGGAGATGATATTCCAGACGTTTGACGCGCAGTCGACCGAAGACAGACTTGTCGAGCTTCCAATCATCAAGAAAGTGTTTGGCTCAGAAGATGAGCGCGAGGGACTACTCGCCTTCGCCGAGAAACGCAAACCTGTTTGGAAAGGTCGTTAGATCTGTCGGCTCCCCTGTGGGTGGGCGGCAGCTTCTCGTCAACTAAGACAGGTACTCGCCACTGGACATCGAAGGACAGCGCAACGCTTGGCTTTTGGAGGCGCTCGGCGGAGTCCTCGATCACCGCTCGAAAAAGGCGCCTCACGTCCGTTCTATCGCTCTCATCGTCGTTCTTTGAATAGCTACGATGATCCAGAACCCTTCAGGTCGCGCGCACAGTCTATCGCCTGCACTATCTCCCCCTTTTGCAGCCACCTCTCGGCAGCCGCCCTTTCGGAAGAAGCAGTGAGGCCCGGGCGGAACGCCTTGTCATTCGATGCAAATACCTACTGGGGGTTACAGAGTGACCACGGGCAACCGCCGAGACGTTTACGCCAAGCGCCTCGCCATATTCCATTAACCCGGCACTCGTTTCGTTCCACCAGCGGTGACGCGGCTCGGCAGGGATTGCATCAGGCCGCTCCGCACCACTGTCTGCGGTGTCAGGTGGTCCCCTGCACCTTTTCGGTGTGTCTGCGCCAGACAGTACAGCTTCTTCGCACCGACTCGCGGTGGATGCCTATAGGTCCACACGTTCTGCCAGCATATTGCGAGCGCGACCGTTCCCTGCCTTGGTCATACCCCTGTCTGACTTCTCGCTGGTCGATCGTTCGCCGCGAACGAAGCCAAGACAACCATGAGCAGTACGCATACGACGAAGGCCGCGTGATTGGCACATGAGCAGCGTCCGGGGTCCAGATCTCCGTCAGCTCACCGGCACGGAACAGCCGGGCAAGTTTCTCGGCATCGCGGCGGTTCGTCTTGACCCGATCGCCAGGCTTGCGCGGGATCAGAGACGGAGCAATCACGGCGCACTCATACCCAAGCGCTTCGATCTCCCGCTTCAGACCGTATCCGGTGGGTCCAGCCTCATAGCAAAATCTCAATCGTACACCGGGGCGTCCAAGCGTGCGGACGAGGCGGCGTACTGACGCACGGTATCTCTCCGACATATCGAACCTCGCCGGTACGCCCGCTCTCGGCGAGAGCAACAGCATGCCGATCCTTCGCAACATCCAATCCTACGAAAACTTCGCTATATTCTTCCATGGTTCGTCCTCCTGGCATGAGGATAGGCTCGACGAGCAACCCTCGTTTCAACACTGCCAGTGTAGGGCGAACCACCTCACAGCCGGCAACCCGCAAGGACATAAGGTCTTACGCTTGTCCGATATCTCTGCCTGCAGCAGATTGCCGCCGATCGTGGGCGGCTCCTGCTGTCGCTTGATGGCGATGACCATGATCTCGTGATAGGACGCGTGCTTCCGACGAGCGTGAACACTTTCATTCGGTCGTCAGGGTTTCCTTAGGCCGGTAAGGACGTCGGCTGCCGATTCCCGCTCTCCCACTTGGGCACCGTCTTCCTTCTCCTCTTGAGAGATGCCGCTACCCTGGAAGGACCCCAATAGGCATTCGCCCGCGCAACATGAGGAGCGCAACAGCCGCCTATCAAAATCGCCCCTCGGATCACCCGCAACGCAATTTGTCGATTCCAATAGCGCAATTTGCTAGGGATACCAGCATCCGCTGAGCGGAGTTTGGCTTTACGCTACGCATCGCGACAGACTATAATTTTAAAAATCAACGGTTTAGGAGGAACCGAATGACGTTCATCGCTACGAATGTTCGACCTCTCGCACATTTCCGCCACTGACATCCCGTTTTTGACGCGGCGTTGCGGCGGGCGCGCCACACATTATCAGTGCGCCGCAGTCTCTAGTTAGAGCACCGGATGGTCGGCGGCCGGCCAAAAAGGCCCGCGCCCGCTCAAAGCGGAAATGCAAAGCACGAAAAATCAAATCACAAAAAAGGGGAACCTCGATGACTGAAGAATTGGAAAGCTTGAAAGAAAGCCTCATGGCTGGGCGTCTGTCGCGGCGTGAGTTTCTTGGTCGTGCGTCAGCACTTGGTTTTGGCGCTGCCGCCGCCTCAATGATGCCTGGTCTTGCACTCGCTGCTGATAAGCCAATCAAGGGTGGGCATTTGAAGACCGGCTTTGCCGGTGGTGGCAGTGCAGACTCATTGGATCCGACGCTTGCAACAAGCGATGCGTGTTTTTTGAACCTGCGTCTGTTTGGTGAGACTCTGGTAAATACGTCTGCCTCGGGGCAGCTCGAATACAGGATCGCAGAAGAAGCTTCGTCAAGTGATGGTGTCACTTGGCTATTTAAAATTCGCAACGGTGTTGAGTTTCATAACGGCAAAACACTCACGGCTGAGGATGTCGTAGAAACCATACGGCGGCATTCGGATGAAAAGTCACAATCAATAGCGAAAGGGGGTCTTAGCCAGATCGACCGATTGTCCACGGAAGGCAATACAGTAAAAATTTCGTTAAAGGGTGCCAACGCAGATTTTCCATTTGCGCTAAGTGAAATTCCTCTGTCCATACAGCCGAACGGAGGGAAGGGCGATCCAGCTTCCGGTATCGGTTCTGGTCCGTACAAACTTGAGGGAACTCCTCAAGCTGGCGTGCGCTACCAATTTAGGAAATTTGCCAATTATTGGGATCCGGCTATCGGCCACGTCGAAGAGAATGAGGTGCTTATCATCAATGACGCGACAGCCCGCACCGGGGCACTGCAGTCAGGACAGGTCCATATGATTAATCTAGTGGATCCCAAGATCGTAGGTCGACTTAAATCTGCTCCGGGAATTAGCGTTAAGAATGTTACCGGCCGAAGCCACTATGTTTTCAGCATGCGAACTGATACCGCTCCTTTCGACAATGAAGACCTTCGCATGGCGCTCAAGCTTGCTATTGATCGAGACGAGATAGTGAAGAAGGTGCTTGCTGGTTTTGGCAGTGTAGGCAATGATATGCCCATAAACGCCAATTATCCGTTTTTCGATGCCTCCATTCCGCAACGTCGATACGATCCGGAACAGGCAGCGGCATACTATAAGAAGTCGGGCCATGACGGGTCGCCAATCGTACTGCACGTTTCCGACGCTGTATTTTCCGGTGCGACTGACGCCGCGCAGCTGTTTCAGCAGAGCGCAGCAAAGGCCGGAATCCCGATCAGTGTCCAGCGTGAGCCCGGCGACGGCTACTATACTGAGGTCTGGAGTAAGAAGCCGTTCTTTGTCAGTCTGTGGGCGGGCCGGGCGACGCAGGATCAGGTGTATAGCCTCACCTACCTTTCGACTGCACCTTGGAACGAGACGCATCTTAAGAATGCGGAGCTCGATCGGCTTGTCTTAGCAGCCCGTTCAGAGCTTGATCCGAGCAAACGGCAGAAACTTTACAGTGATGTGGCTAATCTCTTGCGTGATCACGGTGGAACCATCGCGTTTGCATTCAATGATTTTATTGATGCCGTGTCCAATAAGCTTGGAGGGTACAACCCCGACCCCAATCGGGCCTTGATGAACCTCATGGCGCCAATAAAATGCTGGTTGCCGGCCTAAGTCCGACGAATAGTAAATGTCTTCACCCATCGTGAAACTTGTAGCCCAGCGCGTCGCGCTGGGCATCCTTCTGTTGTTGGCCGTTTCGGTCCTGATCTTCGCCGGCACCCAGATCCTGCCCGGCGACGTCGCGCAAGCCATTCTCGGACAATCGGCAACGCCGGAGTCGCTCGCCAATCTGCGCGAGCAGCTCGGCCTCAACGATCCCGCTTATATCAGGTACTTCCACTGGCTTGGCGGAATCCTGACCGGCCATCTCGGTACCGCAATGTCGACTGGACAGGATATCGGGACCGCTATCGGGGGCCGACTTTCCAACACACTCGTTTTGGCATTCACCGCCGCAATCGTCGCCGTGCCGCTGGCGATCATTCTTGGTCTGATTGCGGTGCGCTACCGCAATGGCTGGGTAGACAAGCTGATCTCCGGACTGGCGCTGGCCTCGACATCGTTTCCCGAATTCTTCATCGGTTATGTGCTCGTCTATTTCTTCGCTGTGAAGTGGCAGATTTTCCCCGGCATTTCGACCGTCTATGAAGGCATGCCGTTCGGCGAGCGCATGCAGGCGATCGCCCTGCCGGCAACGGCGCTGACGCTGGTCGTGCTCGCCCATATGATGCGCATGACACGCGCGGCGATCCTCAATGTCATGCAGTCGGCCTATGTCGAGACGGCGGAGCTGAAAGGCCTGTCGGCCTTCAATGTCATTCGCAAGCATGCCTTTCCCAATGCCATTGCGCCGATCATCAACGTCGTCATGCTCAACCTCGCCTACCTGATCGTCGGCGTCGTCGTGGTCGAGGTGATCTTCGTCTATCCGGGCATGGGGCAATATCTCGTCGACCACGTGACCAAACGCGACGTGCCGGTGGTGCAGGCGGTCGGCCTGATCTTCGCCGCCGTCTACATAAGCCTGAACATCATTGCGGACATAGCGGCGATCGTCGCCAATCCGCGTCTCCGACATCCGAAATAGGGGGCGGGCATGCTCGATATCAAACGCATCCCCATTCCCGCGCTGGTCGGCATAATCCTGACGGCACTGTTCGTTCTGGCGGCTATCTTCGCGCCCTGGATCTCACCGCATGACAATGGCGAGATCGTCGGCGATGTCTGGGAACCTATGTCGGCGGCGCATTGGCTGGGCACCGACAATCTCGGCCGTGACCTCTTGTCACGCATGATCTACGGCGCCCGCATCACCCTGTTCATCGCAGTGCTGGCCACCGCGCTGTCGTTCTCGCTCGGCGCCATCCTCGGCTTCTCGGCGGCGGTGTTCGGCGGCTGGTTCGATACGCTGCTGTCGCGCCTTGTCGATCTCTTGATGTCGATCCCGACGCTGATCATGGGCCTTGTGGTGCTATCCGTGCTGCCGACCAACCTGGTGACACTGATCCTGGTCATGGGCATTCTCGACTCGACCCGCGTCTATCGCCTCTCGCGCGCGGTCGCCGTCGACATCAACGTCATGGACTATGTCGAGGCGGCGAAGCTGCGCGGCGAAGGCAGCGCCTGGATCATCTTCCGGGAGATCCTGCCCAACGCATTGTCGCCGCTGGTTTCGGAACTCGGCCTGCGCTTCATCTATGCGGTGCTGTTCCTGTCGACGCTGTCCTTCCTCGGGCTTGGCGTGCAACCGCCTGACGCCGACTGGGGCGGCATGGTCAAGGAAAACAAGGATGGCATCGTCTTCGGTATCGGGGCAGCGCTGATCCCGGCGGCAGCGATCGCCATGCTGGCCATTTCGGTCAACCTGGTTGCAGACTGGGTGCTCAACAGGACGACAAGCCTGAAGGGAGGACGCGGGTGATGGCAGAGAGCAAAGCGAAACCCGGCGTGCTTCTAGACATCCGCAATCTGCGCATCGAGGCGACCGTCTTCCCACCCGGCGAACCGCCGAAGAATATCGTGCTGGTGCACGATGTCTCGTTGACGCTCGAGAAGGGCAAGGTGCTTGGGTTGATCGGCGAATCCGGCGCCGGCAAGTCGACCATCGGCCTGTCGTCGATGGGCTATGGGCGCGGTGGTGTGCGCATCACCGGCGGTGAGGTCGTGCTGAACGGCCGCGACATCCTCAAGGCCGGCAAGGACGGTTTTCGCAAGCTGCGCGGCCGCGAGGTCTGCTATGTCGCGCAGTCGGCGGCGGCCGCCTTCAACCCGGCGCACAAGCTGATGGACCAGGTGGTGGAAGCCACGCTGCTGCACGGCACGGCGACACGGGCGGAGGCCGAGAAACGCGCCGTCGCCCAGTTCAAGAAGCTCAGCCTGCCAAACCCCGAAACCATCGGCGAACGCTTCCCGCACCAGGTCTCCGGCGGCCAGTTGCAGCGCGTGATGACGGCTATGGCGCTGTGCTCCGAGCCCGACCTGATCGTCTTTGACGAGCCGACCACGGCGCTCGACGTGACGACGCAGATCGACGTGCTGGCGGCGATCAAGGATGCCATTCGCGACACGCATGTGGCGGCACTCTACATCACGCACGACCTTGCCGTCGTCGCCCAGGTCTCCGACGAGATCATGGTGCTGCGCCATGGCCGACTGGTCGAATGGGGCGGCACGAGGCAGATCATCAAGGAGCCGCGCCAGGAGTACACCAACGCGCTGGTGTCGGTGCACGAGATCGAGCATGCCGAGCAGAAGCCCGGCACGACGCCGTTCCTGTCGGTCAAGAACGTTACCGCTGCCTATGGCCGCAGCCATATCAAGGTGTTGAAGAACGTCTCCGTCGACATCTATCCGGGCCAGACGCTGGCAGTGGTCGGCGAGTCCGGCTCCGGCAAGTCGACGCTGGCGCGCGCCATCACCGGGCTTTTACCGCCCGAGGAAGGCACAGTCACCTTCGACGGCAGGCCGCTGGCAAACCGGCTGGCCGACCGGCCGAAGGGGGATCTGCAGCAGTTGCAGATGATCTACCAGATGGCCGATGTGGCGATGAACCCGCGCCAGACGGTCGGCACCATCATCGGCCGGCCGCTCGAATTCTATTTCGGCATACGCGGCCGCGAACGCGACAAGCGCGTCGCCGAACTGCTCGACAAGATCGAGATGGGCAAGGGCTTTTCCGACCGTTACCCGGCCGAGCTTTCCGGCGGCCAGAAGCAGCGCGTCTGCATCGCCCGCTCGCTCGCCGCCAAGCCCAAACTGATCATCTGCGACGAGGTAACCTCGGCACTCGACCCGCTGGTCGCCAACGGCATCCTGAAGCTGCTGCTCGAGTTGCAGAAGGAAGAAAACGTCGCCTATCTGTTCATCACCCATGACCTGGCGACCGTGAAGTCGATCGCCGATTCGATCGCGGTGATGTATCGCGGCGAGGTGGTGCGCTACGGGCCGAAGAGCAAGGTTCTGACACCCCCTTTCGACAATTACACGGACCTGCTGCTGTCATCGGTGCCGGAGATGGAGATTGGTTGGTTGGAAAAGGCGGTAGCGAGCCGGAAGATGGCGAGCGGCGGCAACTGAAACGGGGATGCTGCTTCGAAGGCTTCATCTTGGAAGGTAAGTATCCGGTGGAGGCCGCAGGTAGGACCGCTTAGAGCGCTCCACCTATAGATCGCCTCCACAATCAAAATATCCGCGCCCAACGGACGATTATGTGAGCATCGTGCGTAAAATCTCATGGCAGCGGATTGAGCAGTGCATCAATCTGGAAATTCTCGCGCCGACCCTAAGGAGAAAAGAATGAATACAACTAGTCCAACTGCAGATCTTCGCGGCCTGTTTAATCCTCGTTCCGTTGCGGTAATTGGCGCTTCATCGACACCTGGGAAATGGGGATTTGAATACGCGCGCCAACTTTTGCTTGGTAAATCTAGGCGGGATATCTATCTGGTCAACCACAAGGGGGGGGTCGTCCTAGAAAGCGAAACGTATACCTCGGTGCAATCGCTACCGGTAGCGCCCGAGCTGGCAGTGATTTGCGTTCCAGCAGCTCAGGTTCGGAGCGCTTTGGACCAGGTGCTGGATGTGGGCGCACGCTACGTTGTGTGCGTCACAGCAGGATTCAAAGAGGCTGGCAAAGAAGGTGGTCAGCTTGAAAACGAGATGCGGGAACTCGTTCGTGCGGCGGGTGCACGCCTTGTTGGACCCAATTGCGTTGGTCTATACGACGCCGCTGCCGACTTTGCATGCACTGGATTTTGGACACTACCTCCGGGCGACATAGGTATCATCTCGCAGAGCGGTAGTGTGATGCTGGGACTCGGGAGAAGCCTTCAGCGATTGGATCTTGGGCTATCTCGCGCGGTATCAGTTGGTAATCAAGCCGATCTGTCTGTGGCCGACTTTATAGAGTCATTTGCACTGGATCCCCACACGAAGATAATCACTGCTTACATCGAGGAATTCCGAGATGGGCGGCGCCTCTTCGAGGCAGTCGAGCATTCGCGAAGCCTTGGCAAGGACGTCATTCTTCTGGCTCCGCAAGCGGGAGAGGCTGTTGGACGGAGTGTGGCTTCCCATACAGGGTCGATGATCTCAAACGAAGATATCTTGGCGAGCGTATGCGCTGAGCTCGATGTCGTACGAGTGCGCGGCATGGGTGATCTGTTGCTGGCTATTCGGGGGGGGAAGGCCCCAACTCGCGCTCGCAGTCGCCGAGTTGCTGTCGTCTCTGATGGCGGGGGTACAGCTACGCTAGGGGCAGATGCAGCGGTGGCTGCGGACCTTGAAGTGCCTGCTTTTTCCGCCGGCCTTATCAAAGCGTTGAGAGAGATTTCGCCCAAAAGTCCGGGTATTGCAAACCCTGTCGACCTGGTAGGGGTCGCGTTCAATCTCGGGGCATTCCAAACAGCCCTTCAAGCAATCGCTTCGTCCGGTGAGGTCGACTCCGTCCTTTTGACAGGTGATTTCGATAATGCTGCGGGAACCATCGAAGGTGAACGTGTAGTGGCCGCTAATATCAGAGATATATGCAGTCAGTCTGGTATGGCGCTATCTATTGCCACGCCCCTAACCGCCGAACCTGCGATGATTGCATTCACTGAATATCGGGTCCCGGTGTTTGACTTTGCAGAAGAAGCTGCGCGTTGCTTGGAGCTCGGTCGTCATAGATCTCCGGTTAGCACACTGATTAAGTCTAAAAACTCAAGCATATTTGCTAGAGACACAGATTATATCGGAAGTAGGAGTGCACTTGCCGATGCCGGAGTGGCTTTTAGTAAAGCGCTCTATGCTGAAGACGCAGATCGTGCAGCGGCGGCAGCGGAAAGCATTGGCTATCCAGTGGTTCTGAAGGCGTTAGGCAACTTGCATAAAAGCGATTCCGGTGCAGTCATCCTCGGCATACCTGATGAGGCAACTCTACGGGCGAAGGTAGCGGATCTCGACAAAAAGCTTCGGCCTGCCGGCTTTAGCGTCGAGGAAATGGTGACGGCGCGCGACGCTATCGAGCTGTTGATTGGGGGCGTACGTGATCCGGCATTTGGGCCAACTGTAGTCGTCGCCGCCGGAGGTACAAAAACTGAGGTGTGGCGAGATAGGGTTGTTGCCCTCGCGCCGATCGATGAAAAGACCGCGCTTCGCTTACTAAATTCCTTGCGGATTGCACCATTGTTTGCAGGTTTTAGAGGCAGCTCAAGAATAAACATACAATCTGTGGCAAGATCTGTAGTAGCAATGTCGGAATTTGTGGCGCAACATAGCAATGTTGCAGAAGTCGAGATCAATCCTCTTATTGTCGGCCCGGAGAATTGTGTGGCGGTTGACGCCAGAATCGTCCTGTCTGAATAAAAACGAACACTGTGTAATCAGAGAAAACATAGACGTGGAGAATCGTAAAATGGGCGTTCTGTCCGGCGTAAAAATTATCGAGATTTCCGGTCTTGGACCTGGGCCATTCTGTGGAATGCTGCTCGCCGACCTGGGTGCAGAAGTTATCGCTATCGAGCGACCCGCTTTAGACATCGGTCAGCCTAGGCCATGGGAGCTCTGCAGCCGGGGTAAGCGCTCTGTGCTCCTTGATCTCAAGAAGCCAGCGGCAGTCGAGACCGTGTTGCAACTGATTGAGGGCGCAGATGCGCTTATCGAGGGTATGCGGCCAGGGGTAATGGAGCGCCTCGGCCTTGGGCCGGAGATCTGCCTTGCTCGCAATTCGTCCCTTGTCTACGGGCGCATGACTGGCTGGGGCCAATATGGTCCCTTGATCCAAGCTGCGGGCCATGATGGAAACTACGTCGCCATTTCTGGTGCGTTGTGGCTTGCCACACAACCTGGCAATGCGCCAGAGGCGCCTCCAACTATGCTCGGTGACGTCGCGGGTGGGGCGCTTTATCTTGCGATAGGGATTCTAGGCGGCATTCTAAGCGCTCGAAAGGACGGGCGTGGCCAGGTCGTTGATGCTGCCATGATTGATGGCTCAGCCCACCTCCTAAATCTTTTGATTTCGTTCCTGCCCGATGTCGGCGGAAAATTTGCTTCCTCAAGACCGGCTGCGCACGGCAAGTTTTGGGATCGTGCGTATCAATGCGCAGATGGGGAATGGATCGTCATTCAACCGATGGAGCCTCAGTTTTATGCGGAACTCATCAAGCGGCTCGGCTTGGAAGATGATCATCGCTTCGTGAATGGCCAGCGCACTCCCGAACTCTGGTCGGTACTTGGAAATGAGCTTGCAGAGCGGTTTAAAACCAGGACTCGAACAGAATGGACAACTCTACTTGAAGGAACTGACGCATGTTTCGCACCTGTCCTGTCACCTGAAGAAGCGACTGCGCATCCCCACGTTATCGCGCGAGAGATTTACAAGACTATCGACGGTGTTTTGCAGGCTGCACCGGCCCCGCGTTTTTCCGTTACGCCGTCAGCGGAATTAGCTTCGGTGCCGCCTCGCGGTGCTCATACCGACGACGTTCTGGCTGAACTGGCCCTCGGTACGGCTCGACTAAACGAGCTGAAGGCAGTCGGCGTGTTAGGATCAAGAGATTGATGCTTTTTACATCTTATGGTTCCAATGTGGGCTTACGTGCTCCTTACGCAGCCGCGAACTGGTGATCGGCCTCACGAAGTCTGCCAACAGATCTCGGTGCCAATGGCGTTCGCCGCAATGCCATATGCCCGGGCGAAGGTAACCGCATGGAACGAGTTGTGCAGGCCGAAGCCCGAAAGCCAATGGTTCGATCGACGCGCCTCATGCCGAATGTATCGAGTCCGCCAGGCCAGCCGCGCTCCTATTGGACGATGCGATGAGCCATCCACTCAAACCGCATATGTCATGATATGATTGAAGCTCATCGAGAGATGGGCTCGCCGGATATACCCGATCGCCTCCCAATCACCGATCTCAGCTGCGGCGAGAACGGCCTCCATCTCGCTGCGGAAGGCGCGAAACTCCTCAACAAGACCGAGCTTCGGCATCATTTTTAGCACCACGCGAACGACCTTGAGATAAAGCCGCTCATTGAGCTCTCGCAGCGCCAAGTTGCCCGTCATCGCCGAGATTTCCCAATAAAAATCCATATTGAGGCGAAGAAAGGCGCGCTGGGATGGGTTGTCCATAACCTTGTCGCAGATGGCGATGAGCGTGCGGATCCGGTCGAGGTCTTTTTGGCTTCGCGGGATCGGGCTGGGCTTGCCAACTAGAGCGGGATGAATTTAGGTTGGGCATAGCCAGCCTCGGGAAGTAATTTCGGCATTCGGTTGACGTGACCTCGCCGAGGATTTGGCCGATGGCGTCACAGACGGTTTCGACTGTTCGCTTGGCA
>NZ_JAMYUT010000056.1:0-18615 GCF_040323235.1 Mesorhizobium sp. M0051 | reverse complement strand
GTTCGGCCTCGTCGCGGTGGTCGTCATCATCCGCGTCGTCTACCGGGCCGAATTCGCACGCACGGTCCAACTGACGCCCGAGGTCGCGCGCGGCCGCATGCATAAGCGGCAGGTGCTGAAGGCGGTGGTGGTCTGCATCGGACTGGCAATTGCCTTCTTCGCCGGCGTGCCCGTCGCCAAGGCAGCCCTCGTCGGCGGCGCGATCCTCTTGCTCACCCGTGCCATCAAGCCGGAACGCATCTACCGCGAGATCGACGGTCCGCTGCTGTTCATGTTCGCCGGCCTGTTCATTGTCGTCGCCGGCGCCGAAAGAACGCTGCTGACATCAGACATGATCGCTTCGGCAAAGAATCTCGGGCTGGACGATGTCTGGCGCCTGTCCGGCTTCACCGCGGTGCTCTCCAACATCATGAGCAATGTCCCGGCCGTGCTGGCGCTGCGGCCCTTCATACCCGGCCTCGAAAACCCCGAGCGCGCCTGGCTGGTCGTCGCCATGAGCTCGACGCTGGCCGGCAATTTCACGCTGCTTGGTTCGGTCGCCAACCTGATCGTCGCCGAACAGGCACGGGCCGCCGGCACGCCGCTGTCGTTCGGCGCCTTCTTCAAGATCGGCTTGCCATTGACGCTGATAACGCTTGGTATGGGCACGGCATGGCTGGCGTTTGGGTTCTAGACCTGGCTGCTTGAAGTTCGCGCCCGCACAAGCGTCGCTGCGGCGCGGCCGGCCGCCTCGATATAATCGAGATTGCGGTGGATCAGCATGATCGAAAAGGAGCCGTCGATCAGCAGCACGATCTAGCGCGCCAAGGCTTGCGGCACTCCGAACCGGCGATCGCCAGCATCCTAACGGCGGTGGCGCGCGGCCTCAATCAGAGCATCACCGACGGCCTGCTGGTCGAGGCCGAGCAGTTCGCCCGCATGGCCTCGACCGCCGATTTGCGCGAAGGGCTCGATGCCTGGATCGAGCGGCGCGAGCCGCGCTATGGCGGCGCATGGGCACATATCGCGCGGCCTGAGGAGACCAGGCGAGCCTCGCTGGCGTCGGATCAGGGCGCCACCACCAAGCGGCCTTTCATGTTGGGGTGAAAGCGGCAGAAATAGTCGACCGGTCCCGCCGCCTTCAACGTCAGGCTTCCGGATTTCTTCGGCGGGATCATCACTTCCCAGCCACCTTTCACCGTGGCCGTGTGGGCGAACATATCCTTGTTCACCCACTCGATCGTGTCGCCGACCTTGGCCCCGACGGTGGCCGGCGAGAACACCAATTTGTCGATGGTGACCCGGATCGTTTCAGCTTGCGCCGGAATGATGCCGACGGCCAGCATCATCGCAATCCACAGAGGGCGTTTCGGCATGCTCCCGGTCCTTACTTCAGCATGCCGGCGACGTGTTCGGCATGCTGCTCATGGCCCTGGAAAATCTTCAGCCCGGTTTCCAGCAGGCTCTTCAATTCGGCATTCTGCGCCGACGGAATGAGCAGCGTTTCAAGAGCGCCGTCGACCTGCTTGTGATAGGCCACCTCATTGTCGACATAAGCCTTGTCGAAGGCCGCGCCCTTGAGCTTGGCGAGTTTCGCCCGCTCCTCCTCCGCCGCTTTGGTCAACGCCTTGCTGGTAGCGTTGTTTTCCGGCGTGACCTTGAGTTTCTTGACCAGATCGAGCGCCTGCACGTTCACCGCCTCATGGTCGCGGATCATGTCCTTGGCGAAGTCCACGACTTCCTTGTTCTTGGATTTCTTGATCGCCTGCTTGGCGGCCTCCACATCGAGCACGCCGGCGGTGTAGGCGATATGGGCGATCTGCGGGTCGGTCGGCTTGTCGGCGGCTTGCGCAAATGGGGCAGTGCCAAGCAGCAGCAGGGCGGCCAGCGCAGCGGTATATCGGATTAGCATGGTATCTCCTTCGCCCGGACGCAGGGGTCGCGCCGGACAGTGTTTTTCGGTTGACGATCATTGGATGCGGGACGGCGGCAAACGTTCCCGTCAAAATAAACTGAATCCGCCGGGGTCAGCTCTCCAGCCCGAGCCGCCGCATGACCGCGCTGGTAAGCCTTTCGCAACGGCGGCCGGCGAAGGGGAAGGCATCGAGCAGCACCGGCCCGATCTGGTCGTCCAGCGCCTTGCGCACCAGGGCACGGGCGCGGTGCAGCCTTGTCTTGACGGTTTGCGGCCGCACGCCGAGCAGATCGGCGGTCTCTTCGATGCTCAGCCCCTCGATCACACGTGCCACGAACACAGTCCGGTAGACATCGGGAAGGCTGTCGGTGGCCTGTTCGACCAGTTGGAGGATCTGCCGTTGCGCCATCGTCCGTTCCGGATCGTCGCTGGGGTTGAGGGGGAACCGGATGATCTCGGCTTGCGGGTTTTCCGGCATTGCTACCGTTCGGCGCCTCTTGCGCAGACGGCCGAGCGCCTCGTTGATGACGATGCGCGACAGCCATGTGGCCAGCGAAGAGTCGCCGCGAAAGGCATCGAGATGGGCGAACGCCCTGACATAGGCCTCCTGCACGATGTCCTCGGCCTCGCTGTCATTGCGCATGACGCCACGCGCGATCCTGTAGAGCCGTTGATTGTGCGTCTTGATGATGGTGCGGAAGGCATCGCCCTCGCGCGCCAGGGCGCGTCGCACGAGTTGCACGTCGCCTGATGCAGAAGACACGGCCGTCAAAACAGCAGGCATGGCCAGTTTCCTCAACCCGATCTCTGGACCGGAACCTCGATTGAGAGATTGGACGCTGTTGCCGGCAAAAGGTTCCCGACGATCTTTCTCCGGGTCCGGTGGGGTTAAGCTACCGCATCCAATGAAGGCTTGTCAGCAGCCTGCAGGCGCGCCGTTGCCGCCAGGAGATCGGTCTGGGTGATCAGCCCAAGAATCCGCTCGTCGTCGTCGACGATGATCACCGCGTGGCTGCGGCCGTCGGTGAGCACCGGCAGCAGGCCCATGGCGGCGAAATCGGCGCCGGCGGTCGCGGCGGGCGATATCACGGATGCAATCGAACCGCAGGCCTGGGTCAGTTCCCGCAATCCCACGGTGCCCGCCAGCCTTGCCTCCGCGTTGACGACCGGCAAGGTGCGGATGTTGTGGTCAAGCAGCAATTGGCGCGCCGCCTCGGCTGAGGTGTGTGCGTCGACCGAAATCACATCGCGCGACATGATGTCCTCGCACAGAACGGTCTTGTGCGCGCGCACCATCGCCTGCAATTCCACTTGCCGCAGCAGCCGGTCGAGATCGCTGCGATCGATATCGAACGTCTCGTCGAGTGCGCCAAGCGCGGCATCGATGTCTTCGGACCGGAAGCCGACGCGCGACTGTGCAGGCGGATCGCTGGTGCCGTGGCTATTCGTTGGCGCTGCAGCCGGCACATGCGGATAATTGCGCCGGGCCAGTCTGTGGAAGCCGTAGCCGAGCGCCACCAGCAGGATCGAGTTCAGCGCCACCGGCACGAACGGAAACAGGAAGCCGGCGCTGATGACGGCGGGCCCTCCCAGCACCGCGGTCAGGGCGGCCGCCCCGCCTGGCGGATGCAGGCAACGCGTGAACGACATTGCGGCGATGGCCAGTGCCACCGCGATGCCGGTGGCAAGGGCGGTTTCGTGGATGAAATGCGCCACGATCACGCCGACCAGTGCCGAAATCGTGTTGCCGCCGATGATCGACCATGGCTGCGCCAGCGGGCTGGCGGGCACGGCGAACAGGAGCACGGCCGACGCCCCCATCGGCGCCACCAGCAGCGGCACGTGCGGACCGTTGCCGAGCACGAGGCTGGCGATGACACCGGTGAGCGCAATGCCGACCGTCGCGCCGATACAGGCGACGAGGCGTTCGCGCAGCGTCGCGCCGGCAAGAATGGGAACAAAGAGGCGGAACGCCATGACGTCGAAAAACTCTGCCGTATTCCAGGGGAAGTAGAAATCGTGATGATCGCAACGCAATGGCGCGATCTCATGGGATTTGAAAGCCAAATCGATCCGCGAAGTTGCGTTTTGTGGGAATAGAATTCCGTGACTTCTGATCGTTCAGGCTGTCGCCGCGGCGGTCAGGCCGCGCGAAATGTCGGCCTTCAAGTCGTCGACATCCTCGAGGCCGATCTGCAGCCGGATCAACGGGCCCTCATAGGGCGCTTTCGCGACAACACGGTCGCCGAGCCAGACCGGCACCGCAAGGCTCTCATAGCCGCCCCAGGAATAACCGAGGCCGAAGATCCGCAACGCGTCTAGGAAGGCGTGCTGCTGCTTCTGGCCGCCGCCGGCAAGCACGATGGAAAAGATGCCGCTGGAGCCGGAGAAGTCGCGCTTCCACAAAGCGTGATCCGGGTGGCTGGGAAGGGCAGGGTGGAGCACGCGCGCCACGCCTTCCTGGCCTTCGAGCCAGGAGGCGATGGCGAGTGTGCTGCGCTGATGGTGCTCCAGGCGCACGCCCATGGTGCGCAGGCCGCGCAGCACCTGGTAGACATCGTCGGGCCCGGCGCAGCAGCCAAGCGTGCAGAAGCTCTCATAAAGATGCTTCCAGCAGCTCTCATTGGCCGACACCGTGCCAAGCAGCACGTCGGAATGGCCGGCCGGGTACTTCGTCGCTGCATGGATCGAAATGTCGACGCCATGGTCGAGCGGACGGAAATACAGCGGCGTCGCCCAGGTGTTGTCCATCATGACGATAGCGCCTGCGGCGTGCGCCGCCTTGACGATGGCCGGGATGTCCTGCACCTCGAAAGTGTTGGACGCTGGCGATTCCGTGAACACCACCTTGGTGTTGGGCTTGATCAACGCCGCGATGCCGGCGCCGACCTCGGGGGCATAGTACTCGACGTCGACACCCAGTCGCTTCAGCATCGTGTCGGCGAAGTTGCGGGTCGGGTGATAGACGCTATCGACGATCAGCAGATGGTCGCCAGCCGACACGAAGGCGAGCAGCGGCACGGTTACCGCCGCAAGCCCCGACGGCACCACGATCGTGCCGGCCGAGCCTTCCAACGCGTCTATGGCGTGGGCAAGGGCATCGGTCGTCGGCGTGCCGCGCGTGCCGTAGGTGTATTTCTGGCTGCGTGCCGCCATCGACGCCGCGTCTCGATAGAGCACGGTCGAGGCATGCACCACCGGCGGATTGACGAAGCCGAAATAGTCATGCGGATTGTTGCCTGAATGGGCAAGCCGCGTGTTGATGCCCATCTCGCCGCTAACGTGCCCGCTGCCGTCTTTCGCCATTCTGCGTCGCCTTGTTTGACAAGCCGCTAGCCATAGTGCGGCGTCATGGACCGTGCAACAGCCACCGGCCGCCAGGGGATGGACTTCGAATATGCCAATTCGTCGCGGCAAAAGGTGGCGATTTGGGTGCGGCGCGACCCCGGCGGTGCGTTGCCGGCAGATGCGCCGGTCTCCGCCGACAGGGCTACGAACTCGGGTCAACGGGTTCCTTCGCCGGCGCGTTGGCTGACGGAGCATCAAACGAAAAACCCGCCTGCGCGACGGGTCACTGGCGCAAATCGGCACCTTAGACAAATATATACCATAGCTGAGGTCACGGAATCAAGAAAAAATTCCTATCATGAAAAAGCTACCGGCACAAAAGCTGCCGACACCGCCGAACTGGCTGTCGTCAGGTCTTTCGTTAACCTGAGTTCGGAGCCCTATCTCAGCCGATCGGCCTATTGTGGCCGGCTGCGGAAGATATATAATTGTCTGCTAATATTAATCGCCGGATTGCTTCGATCAGATGCTGCCGGATGGTTGTTGCCGGTTGGACTTCTGGTCCTCCACGATCCGGATCGCGCTCATGAAGCGTGAGCGCGGCAAGGGGAGGAATGCCATGCCCGACGTCAAATGGACCATGAAGGCGCGCGAGTTCATCAACTGCAATTGCGCTTATGGCTGCCCGTGCCAGTTCAACGCCATGCCGACATACGGTTTCTGCGAGGCCGTTGCTGGCATGGAAATCGAGAGCGGCCATCACGGCGACACCAAGCTCGACGGATTGCGGTTCGTCGGGATTTTCCGCTGGCCCGGCGCCATACACCAGGGCAGGGGCGAAGCCGCGGTGGTTATCGACGAGAGGGCAACCGAAGCCCAGCGCGGAGCGCTGCTTCGCATATTGGGCGGTATGGACACCGAACCGGGTGCGACGATATTCCAGGTCTTTTCGACCACGCTGGAAAAATTCCACGATCCGATCTTCGCCCCGATCGATTTCAACGTCGACGTCGAGGCGCGAACCGGGCGGTTGCACGTCAAGGGTGTGACCGATGGCCATGGCGAGCCGATCAAGAATCCGGTCACCGGCGCGGAACACCGGGCGCGCATCGACCTGCCGCACGGTTTCGAATACGCGATCGCCGAAGTCGGGCGTGGCTGGACCAAGACGACGGGCCCGATCAAGTTCGAACTGGCCGATTCGCACAGCCATTTCGCCAATCTGCATCTCACGCAGAGCGGCATCGTGCATTGAGCTGATCCGATGACCGACACGGCCCTTGAGGCGGTGCTGCGGCGCGACCGCGCGGTCGTGACGGCCGCGCTCGTCGTGATTGCTGTGCTTGCCTGGGCCTACGTGCTGTGGCTCGCCGCCCACATGGTCATGCCCGGCTCCCCCCTGCCGGACGGCGCAGGCAGTGACATGTCCGGAGTGGACATGTCGAACATGGGCCGGATGGATATGGGCGCCGCCGTGGCGCCCGGTTTCCGGGCATGGGCACTGGCGGATTTCGCTTTCATCTTCACAATGTGGGCGGTGATGATGGTCGGCATGATGACGCCTTCGGTCGCGCCGATGCTGCTGCTCTATGCCGGCGTCGCCCGCAAGGCGCGGGCGGACGGCCGGCCCATCGCTTCGACGGGGTGGTTTTTTGCCGGCTACCTCTCCGTCTGGATCGTGTTCAGCATTGTGGCGACCGGCGCGCAATGGCTGCTCGCCCGTTTTGCCCTGCTCGATCCGCGACCGACAGCGCGATCCTCGGTGGCTTCGTCCTGATCGCCGCTGGCCTCTATCAATGGACAGCGATGAAGGGCGTCTGCCTGCGTCAATGTCAGGCGCCGATCGCGTTCCTGGCCAGCCATTGCGGGTTCCGCTCCGCTCCGCTCGGCGCGCTTCAGCTCGGCGTCGATCATGGCGCCTATTGTCTGGGTTGCTGCTGGGCGCTGATGGCTCTGCTGTTCGTCGGCGGCGTCATGAACGTGCTGTGGATCGCCGGCATCGCCATCCTTGTCTTGCTGGAGAAAACGGTCCCGACCGGCCAGTTGATTCCGCGCGTTTCCGGCGCGTCGATGGCTGCTATCGGAACCTGGCTCGTTTTTCGGGCGCTTTGAAACGGTCTTGTCTCAAGGCTGTGTTGGCTGGCGACCGCCCAGTATGTGTTGGATACCGTTGCGCCGAGTCAGTAACGCCTAGGTATTGCCTGGGATGAATTGCGGCTGCCGCGGCCTGCATTTGCGTTGCATGAGCTTTGCCGGCTTGTTTGCGCTGCTGACTAATTCGCGGGCGCGTTGTCTGCAATTCAGGCATTTGCGGCAATCGGTTTCAAACTCTTTCAGTTTAGGTCATTTCCCTTGACCTCACAGGAATTATCGCCTTCGATGACATTCGTGAATGGGAGGTGGCGCGTCGGTTACGATGCGGGGTGCCGGGAATGGGCCGGAACGGGAACAGCATTCACACGGGAAAAAAGTCAGGGTTTGCCCTGAAAACAGAGAAAAGGGTCTGTGGGTCATGAAACATATTGCTATCGGCATTCTTGGCGCCGCCACGCTTGGGTTGATGGCGTCGGCCGCGTCGGCGGCCACGCTCGACACCGTCAAGGCGAAGGGTTTCATCCAGTGCGGCGTCTCGACAGGCCTGGCCGGCTTCTCGGCGCCGGACGACAAGGGTGAGTGGCAAGGCATCGATGCGGATTTCTGCCGCGCTGTCGCAGCCGCCGTGTTTGGTGACGGCACCAAGGTCAAGTTCACGCCGCTCAGCGCCAAGGAGCGGTTCACGGCACTGCAGTCCGGTGAGGTCGACATCCTGTCGCGCAACACCACCTGGACCATCAATCGCGACACGGCGCTTGGCCTGAATTTCGTCGGCGTCACCTACTATGACGGCCAGGGTTTCATGATCAATGCCAAGAAGCTGCCGGGCGTCAATTCGGCGTTGCAGCTTTCCGGCGCCGCCGTCTGCGTGCAGAGCGGCACCACCACCGAGCTCAATCTGGCCGACTATTTCAAGGCCAACAAGATGGAGTACAGTCCGGTCGTCTTCGAAAAGCTGGAAGAGGTCAACGCCGCCTATAACGCCGGCCGTTGCGACGTCTACACCACCGACCAGTCGGGCCTCTACGGCATCCGCCTGACGCTGGACTCGCCGGCCGACCACGTCGTGCTGCCCGAGATCATCTCCAAGGAGCCGCTCGGACCGGCCGTGCGCCAGGGTGACGACCAGTGGTACCACATCGTCAAGTGGACCTATTTCGCTCTGTTGCAGGCGGAAGAGCTTGGCATCACCAAGGCCAATGTCGACGAAATGAAGAACTCGCCCAGCCCGGAGATCAAGCGCGTGCTTGGCCAGGAAGCCGATACCAAGATCGGTACCGATCTCGGCGTCTCCAACGACTGGGTCGTCAACATCGTCAAGGCCGTGGGCAATTATGGCGAAATGTTCGACCGCAATGTCGGTTCGGGCAGCCCGCTGAAGATCGCCCGCGGCATCAACGCACTGTGGACCAAGGGCGGCCTGCAGTACTCTCCGCCGATCCGCTGATCGAAATGTGATCCGGGAGGCAGGTCGTCTGCTTCCCGGTTTCTCTTTCCAGGGGACGGTCGAATGGCATCGCAGGAAGTTCTTCGCGAGGAGCCCAGCCGAGGTTCCTTCATCAACGATCCAAGAGTCCGGGGCATATTCTTCCAGGCGGTGGTCGTCGTTGTGTTGGTGGCTGGCGTCTGGTGGATTGCCCATAACGTCATCGACAATCTGACCCGGCTGCGCATCGCGTCGGGCTTCGGCTTCCTCAAGGGCCGCGCCGGCTTCGACATCAGCGAGAGCGCCATCGCCTATTCATCGGATTCGACCTATGGCCGCGCCATCCTGGTCGGCTTCCTCAACACCGTGATCGTCGCCGTCGTCGGCATCATCACCGCGACAATCATCGGCTTCATTGTCGGCATCGGCCGGCTTTCGCAAAACTGGCTGATCAGGAAGATCTGCACGGTCTATGTCGAGGTGTTCCGCAACATCCCGCCGCTGCTGGTCATCTTCTTCTGGTATTCCGGCGTGCTTGCCGTACTGCCGCCGCCGCGCGAGAGCATCAATCTGCCGTTCGGCTCCTTCCTCAACCAGCGCGGCTTCTATTTTCCGCGCGCCGTGTGGGGCGACGGCTCCTGGCTTATCTTCGTCGCTCTGCTTGTCGGCATCGCCATGGCGTGGTTCGTCGCGCGCAAGGCGCGGCAACGGCAGATGGCGACCGGCCAGCAATTTCCGGTGTTTTGGACGTCCGCCGCGGTGATCGTCGGGCTGCCTCTGCTCGCCTATGTGTTGAGCGGCTTCCCCTTGAGCTTCGATTACCCCAAGCAATCGACCTTCAACCTGACCGGCGGCTTCCAGGTCAGGCCGGAGTTCCTGTCGCTGTATCTGGCGCTGTCCTGCTATACCGCCGCCTTCATTGCCGAGATCGTACGCGCCGGCATCAGGGGCGTCAGCAAGGGCCAGACGGAAGCTGCCGGCGCGTTGGGGTTGCGGCCCGGATCGATCCTGCGGCTGGTCGTCGTGCCGCAAGCCATGCGCATAGTCATTCCGCCGCTGACCAGCCAGTATCTCAATCTGACCAAGAACTCGTCGCTCGCTATCGCCATCGGCTATCCGGACCTGACTGCCACCGCCGGCACGGTGCTGAACCAGACCGGCCAGGCCGTCGAGGGCGTGGTGATCATGATGGTGATCTATCTGGCCATCAGCCTTCTGACCTCGCTTGTGATGAACTGGTTCAACGCCAAGATGGCGCTGGTGGAGAGGTGAGGTAAGGACATGCAGGAACATGACATGTCCTGGGTGCGCGCCGAAATGGCGCTGGCTGAGCCAGCACCTGCCGGCGTTGCGGGTTTCCAAGCGTGGGTGCGCAAGAACCTGATCGCTTCCACCGGCGACACCATCATGACCATCGCCGGCATCGCCCTGGTGGTGATGATCCTGCCGCAAATCATCAATTGGGCGTTCATCAATGCTGTGTGGACCGGGCCGGACCGGACCGCATGCGCCACCGTGGCGCAAGGCGGCGTCCAGCCGGAGGGCTGGACTGGCGCCTGCTGGGCTTTCGTCAATGCCAAATTCGGACAGTTCATGGTCGGGCGTTATCCGATCGAGGAGCGCTGGCGGCCGATTCTGGTCGCTATCCTGTTCGTGGCGCTGCTGGTGCCGATGCTCATCCCGAAGGTGCCGCGTAAAGGCCTGAATGCCATTCTGCTGTTCTTTGCACTGCCGATCGTCGCCTTCATCCTGCTGGTCGGCGGCATGTTCGGCCTGCCGCATGTCGAAACCTCGCTGTGGGGCGGGCTGCTGGTGACGCTCAGCCTGTCCTTCGTCGGTATTGCAGTTTCGCTGCCGCTTGGCATCGTGCTGGCGCTCGGCCGTCGGTCCAAGATGCCGATCATCAAGACGCTGTGCGTCATCTTCATCGAGACGGTGCGCGGCATCCCGCTGATCACAGTGCTGTTCTTCGCCAGCGTCATGCTGCCGCTGTTCCTGCCGGAGGGCGTCTCGTTCGACAAGTTCCTGCGCGCTTTGATCGGCGTGTCGCTGTTTGCCGCCGCCTATATGGCCGAAGTGGTGCGCGGCGGACTGCAGGCAATCCCCAAGGGCCAGTATGAAGGTGCGGATTCGCTCGGCCTCGGCTATTGGCAAAAGATGTATTTGATCGTCATGCCACAGGCACTGAAGCTGGTCATCCCGGGCATCGTCAACACCTTTATCGGCATGTTCAAGGACACCAGCCTGGTCATCATCATCTCGATGTTCGACCTGCTCGGCATTGTGAAGCAGAACTTCTCCGACCCGAACTGGGCAACGGCGCAGACGGCCAGGTCCGGCCTGATCTTCGCGGCCTTCATCTTCTGGCTGTTCTGCTTCGGCATGTCGCGCTATTCAATGTTCACAGAACGTCGGCTCGACACCGGCCACAAACGCTAAACAAAAGAACAAAGGGAACCCGTCATGGCCACCGAAAATGCCGTCAGCGCGGAAGAGATCAAGGTCAACGCCGCCAAGATGCAGATTTCGACCACCGATGTCGCCATAGACATCATCGCCATGCACAAATGGTATGGCGAATTCCATGTGCTGAAGGACATCAATCTGAAAGTGATGCGCGGCGAGCGTATTGTCATCTGTGGCCCTTCGGGCTCCGGCAAATCGACGATGATCCGCTGCATCAACCGTCTGGAAGAGCACCAGAAGGGCAAGATCATCGTCGACGGCAAGGAACTGACCAACGATCTCAAGAAGATCGACGAGGTCCGCCGCGAGGTTGGCATGGTGTTCCAGCACTTCAACCTGTTCCCGCATCTGACCATTCTGGAGAACTGCACGCTGGCGCCGATCTGGGTGCGCAAGACGCCGAAGAAACAGGCAGAGGAAATCGCCATGCATTTCCTCAAGCGCGTCAAGATCCCCGAACAGGCCCATAAATATCCCGGCCAGCTGTCCGGCGGCCAGCAGCAGCGCGTGGCGATCGCCCGCTCGCTATGCATGAACCCGCGCATCATGCTGTTCGATGAGCCAACCTCGGCGCTCGATCCGGAAATGATCAAGGAAGTGCTGGAGACCATGGTTGGCCTTGCCGAGGAAGGCATGACCATGCTGTGCGTCACCCACGAGATGGGCTTTGCCCGCAAGGTCGCCAACCGCGTGATCTTCATGGACCAGGGCCAGATCGTCGAGCAGAACACGCCGGCCGAGTTCTTCGACCACCCGCGCCACGAGCGCACGAAGCTGTTCCTGTCACAGATCCTGCACTGATCGTTTTTCCACGGACGCAAGAAGCCCGGCCGAAACTTTGGCCGGGCTCTTTTCGTATGGATCGCCAGGATGTGAGGCAGATGTGTTGCGCCGGAGCGCCACCGCAGGGCTGCCGTCGATGAAGAAGCCCTGGCGATGTCTCGGCCTGGTGGTTGCGGTGGTGACGTTGACGGTTGCGCTGGGTGCGTTGGTGCCGCGGCCGCTGTGGCGGTCGGCCGCCGCGGCAGCACCCGCCGCCACCCACCGCATCCTGGTGTTGAAGAACCCGATCCACACCGACATCGCCATTCCGATCGACGATGCCGTGCGCCAGCGCTTCCACTTCCTGGTCGACGCCGGCATACCCGCCGATAGCCCGGAGGTGCGCTACATCGTCTTCGGCTGGGGTGGCCGCGCCTTCTATCTGGAGACGCCGACATGGTCTGAGTTGAAGGCTGTGCCGGTGATGAAGGCACTGACCGTCGATGCGTCGGTCATGCATGTCGAGGTCGCCGGCGACATCATCAAGGGTCCCGACATTGCCGGCTTCGACATCGGCGAGGAGCGCTTTGCGGCGCTGCTCGATTTCATCGATACGAGTTTTCAGCGGGATCCGACGGGTCCGACCCTTGTTCCGGGCGCGGCCTATTCCAGGTTCGACGGCTTCTACGAAGCCAATGGCCATTTTAACGCATTGGTCGGCTGCAACACGTGGACGGCGGCTGCCTTGCGCATCGCCGGCCTGCGCACCGGCTGGTGGAACCCGCTGCCCGTATCGCTTGGCCTGTCGATGCGGCTTTACAATTAGCGTGGGCATTCCGCGAATTGGCAAGCGTCGCGTTCCTTCACACCCCCCTCTGTCCTGCCGGACATCTCCGGCAGGACAGAGGGGGGTGCTGTCCCACCAACCGATTGTGCTTGTACGCTCAGCGTCGAATGATCTTCTGAGCCCGCCACCCATAGAGCCAGTCCAAATCCGCCGCGAGTTTTTCCGACGAGCGGATTTTCAGGAACACATTGCGCGCGATCGCCACTGGGCCCGCGGCATGCCAGGCAAGGCGGTTGATGGCGCCGCGGCGTGCGACCCTGGCGACGCGCGGCCGCCGCAGGTTCTCCCAGATTTGTAGGCTTTGTGCCGGATCGGCAGGGAAGTCGGCAATGATATCGGCAAGTGTCGCCGCATCCTCGATCGCCATGGCCGCGCCTTGCGCTGCGAACGGCGTCATCGCATGTGCGGCGTCGCCGATCAGCGCGATGCCGTCCGGCATTGTCCAGGGTCGCTTCTGGTCGACCGTATGAAGCGGCCAGGTCAGCCACGGGCCAGCCCCTTCCACCAGTCTTGCAAGGCCAGGCGCGGTGCCGCGCACTGCGCCGGCGAGGATGCCGGGATCGGCATGGCCGGACCAGCCTTCGGCAATGCGTTCGCCCTTGGTGAAGGCGACGAGATTGAAGGCGTCACCCCCGCTGACGGGATAGGCGACCATATGGAAGCCCCGGTGCAGGAAGGTGGTGACGCAGTCCGGAGCGCCGATCGCCGCGAACGCCTGCCCTGCGGCACTCAGCGCGGCAATGGTCGTGCGCCAGGCCAGTTCGCCGGAAAAGCGACTTCTTGGCGAGGCAGCCCCCTTTGCCGCGTCGACAAGCCCGCGCACCGAGGACCAAACGCCATCGGCGCCGACCAGCAGGAACCCCTCGGCCGCGATGGATTTGCCGTCGATCTCAACCGTCGCGGTGATGCCATGGGCTCCGGTGGCAAAACCGTGGAGGCGGGCCCCAGTGACGATCTTGATGTCGGCGATCTCGTCGGCACGCGCCATCAGTGCACTCTGCAGGTCGGCCCTGTGGGCGACGAGATAGGGCAGCTGCCAGCGCGTCTCGGCGACTTGCCCCAACGGCACGCGTGCCAGTTCGCGCAGCGTCGCTGCGTCCTTCAAGACCACGGCTTCCGGCCGCACCGCTGCCGGCAGCAGCCGGTCGAGCACTCCAAGCTGGCCCAGGATGCGCGTCGCGTTGGGAGAAAGCTGGAGGCCGGCGCCTACTGCTTCCAGGCGTTGAGCCTGTTCGAACACCTGCACGGAATAGCCGTGTTTGGCGAAAACAAGCGCTGCGGTCAGCCCGGCGACGCCCGCCCCGGCGATGAGAATTTGCCGGGAACGCATGTCGTTCATCGAGCTTGTCGCGAAAAGAATCAGGCAGCCTGGTCGATATAGATGCAGCCGGCCGGCAGCGTTTCCGTCGCCTTCAGCTTGGGCGAATAGCGGTACAGCGTCGAGCAATAGGGGCAGACTTTTTCATTGTCGTCGCCCATGTCGAGAAACACATGCGGGTGATCGAAAGGCGGGTTGGCGCCCGTGCACATGAATTCCTTGACGCCGATGTCGATAGCCGGGTAGCCCGCATCGTTCTGGAAGTGGGGAATGGAACCGCCTGCCATCGTCGTCTCCTTAACGCAGTCTCTTCTGCATCTGGATCATAACAGGCGTCTTTGCAAGTTCGATGAAATGAAACTGTCGCAAAAGCCTGTCAGAGGATAAGTTAAGCCGGTTAACGCATGACCCGGAAAACCGACTTCGGTTTTCGGAAGGGATCATGCGTTGCCCTGGAGTGGTAGAGCGTCCTTTGCGCGTCCTCGAGGACGCGCGGCGCCCTAGCCGGCAGACTGTGTGGAAGAGCGGAATATGAACGAACTGAAGCCGGTGCAGAGCGAATTCATCAACGTCGAGGCGGCAAGCCCGGAAGGCGGCAATCCGGATCGTTTCGTCAATCGCGAATTTTCCTGGCTGCAGTTCAACCGGCGCGTTCTCGAAGAATCGCTGAACCTCAATCATCCGCTGCTGGAGCGTGTCCGTTTCCTGTCGATCTCGGCCGCCAATCTCGACGAGTTCTTCATGGTGCGCGTCGCCGGCCTCGCCGGCCAGGTGCGCGAAGGCATCGTGCTGAAAAGTCCTGACGGGCGCACCCCCGAACAGCAGCTGGAACAGCTGCTGCGCGAGGTCGAGCGGCTGCAGGAAGACCAGCAGAAGAGCCTGTCTGCGCTCACGGTGCTGCTCAACAAGGAGGGCATCGAGACCATTACCCGCGACGCGCTCACCAAGGACGAGAAAATCTGGCTGGAAGACCATTTCCAGGAGCAGGTGTTTCCGGTGCTGACACCGCTGTCGATCGACCCGGCGCACCCGTTCCCGTTCATCCCCAATCTCGGCTTCTCGATGGCGCTGCAACTGCGTCATCGCAAGAACGGCGAAGAGATGAGCGCGCTGCTGCGCCTGCCGGTGGCGCTCAAGCGCTTCATCCGTCTGCCGGACCGCAAACGCCATGTCCGCTTCATCCCGCTGGAAGAAGCGGTCGGCCTGTATATCGGCAAGCTCTTCCCTGGCTATGAGGTCAAGGGCTCGGGCACGTTCCGCATCATCCGCGACAGCGATATCGAGGTCGAGGAGGAGTCCGAGGATCTAGTGCGCCTGTTCGAGACGGCGCTGAAGCGGCGCCGCCGCGGTTCGGTGATCCGGATCGAGTTCGACATACTGATGCCGGCGGAACTGCGCGATTTCGTCGCTGGCGAGCTTGGCGTCTCGTCGAGCCGCATCAGCGTGCTCACCGGTCCGCTGGCGCTCAGCCAGATTTCCGAAATCGTCGCCGTTCCCCGCGACGATCTCAAATTCACCCCCTACAATCCGCGCTTTCCCGAACGCATTCGCGAGCACGGCGGCGACTGTTTCGCCGCCATCCGCGAGAAGGACATCGTCGTCCACCATCCGTATGAATCCTTCGATGTGGTGGTGCAGTTCCTGCGTCAGGCGATGGCAGACCCGGAAGTGGTGGCGATCAAGCAGACGCTTTACCGCACCTCCAATGACAGCCCGATCGTGCGCGCGCTGGTCGACGCGGCCGAGGCCGGCAAATCGGTCACGGCGCTGGTCGAGCTCAAGGCGCGCTTCGACGAGGAAGCCAACATCCGCTGGGCGCGCGACCTGGAGCGTGCAGGCGTGCAGGTCGTGTTCGGGTTTCTCGAACTGAAGACACATGCGAAGATGTCGCTGGTGGTGCGGCGCGAGGACGGCAAGTTGCGCAACTATGTGCACCTCGGCACCGGCAACTACCATCCGGTCACCGCCCGCATTTACACCGACCTGTCCTTCTTCACCACCGATCCGACGATTGCCCGCGATGTCGCCCAGCTCTTCAATTTCATCACCGGTTATGCCGAGCCGACGGACGAAATGCGTCTGGCGATCTCGCCGTTCACGCTGAGAAGCCGCATCCTGAAGCACGTTGCCGATGAGATTGCCTATGCCGTGGAAGGCAAGCCGGCGCGCATCTGGATGAAGATGAATGCGCTCGTTGACCCGATCATCATCGACGCGCTCTATGATGCCAGCCGCGCCGGAGTCGAGATCGACCTTGTCGTGCGCGGCATCTGCTGCCTGCGGCCGCAGGTTCCGGGCCTTTCGGAGAACATTCGTGTAAAATCGATCGTCGGAAGGTTTCTCGAGCACAGCCGCATCTATTGCTTCGGCAACGGTCACGGCCTGCCGTCGGACGAGGCTGTCGTCTACATCTCGTCGGCGGACCTCATGCCGCGCAATCTCGACCGCCGCGTCGAAACCATGGTGCCGATCATCAACCCAACTGTGCATGAACAGATCCTTGGCCAGATCATGCTTGGCAACATCATGGACAATCAGCAAAGTTTCGACGTATTGGCTGATGGAACTTCCCGGCGCGTGGTGCTGGAGGAGGGCGAGGAACCGTTCAACGCGCAGGAATATTTCATGACCAATCCGAGCCTGTCGGGACGGGGTGACGCGCTGAAGTCGCACGCGCCCAAGCGCATCGCGCAATTCAAGCGCCGCAAGAAGAACGCCGCAGCGTCCGGCTGATGCTGTCTAATTCCCAAGGCCGGTTGCAGGACCGTCGACCGCTGTCCATCATCGACATCGGATCGAATTCGATCCGTCTCGTCGTCTATGAGGGGCTGTCGCGCTCGCCGACCATGCTGTTCAACGAAAAGATGCTCGCCGGTCTCGGCCGAGGCATCGTTTCGACCGGCAAGCTCGACCCCGAGGCGGTGACGCGCTCGATGGAAGAGTTCCGCCGCTTTCGTGCGCTCTCCGACCAGGCCGGCGCCGAACAGATGTATGTGCTGGCCACCGCTGCCGCCCGTGAGGCTATCAACGGTCCCGATTTCATCCACCGCGCCGAAGATGTGCTCAAGACCGAGATCCGTGTGATCAGCGGCCGTCAGGAAGCCTATTATTCGGCGCTTGGCGTCATTTCCGGCTTCCATCCGGCCGATGGCATCGCCGGCGATCTGGGTGGCGGCAGCCTCGAACTGGTCGATGTCAACGGCGAAGCGATCGGTGACGGCATAACGCTGCCGCTGGGCGGCCTGCGCCTGCAGGACATGGCGAAGAACTCGCTGACCCAGGCGGCCAAGATCGCGCGTGACGAACTCGCGAGGGCCAAGCTGTTGAAAGGCGGTCGGGGCAGGCCCTTCTACGCCGTAGGCGGAACCTGGCGAAATCTCGCCCGGCTGCACATGGAAATGACCAACTATCCGCTTGGCGTCATGCATCACTACGAGATATCAGCCGAAAGCGCGTCGAACTTCCTCAAGCAGGTCGCCAAGGCCGAGATCGAGAAGGTCAAGGGGATCGAAGGCGTTTCCAAGAACCGCCGTTCGCTGCTGCCTTATGGCGCCATCGTGCTGCAGGAAATCATGGCGGCGATGCAGCCGTCGAAGATCATCGTCTCGGCGCTCGGCGTCCGCGAAGGCTTTCTCTATTCGCTGCTCGACAAGGCAGAGCAGAAGGCCGATCCTTTGATTTCGGCCTCGGAGGAACTCGCCCGCCTGCGCTCCCGCTCCGTCACCCATTCGCATGAGCTTGTCGACTGGACAGCAAGGACCTTTGCCGCCTTCGGCATCGACGAGACCGAGGACGAGGCACGCTATCGCCACGCGGCGGCATTGCTCGCCGACATCGGCTGGCGCGCGCATCCTGAATACCGCGGCAAGCAGTCGCTCAACATCATCGCACACGCGTCCTTCTTCGGTGTCGACCATCCCGGCCGCGCCTTCCTGGCGCTGGCCAACGCCTACCGTCACGACGGCATCTTCAACGAATCCATCGCCCCTGAAATCAAGGCGCTGGCGACGCCGCGCTATCTGGAGCGGGCCAGGGTGCTGGCGGCGATGATGCGCGTCGTCTATCTGCTGACGGCGTCGATGCCGGGCATCATGCCCAGGCTGAAATGGGAACAGCGCGGCAACGGCGTGCTGGCGCTGGTCTTGCCGGCATCGCTGGCCGACCTCTATGGCGAACGGCCGGCCGGACGCCTGGCGCAACTGGCAAGGATCACCAACCGCCGTCTGGTGTTGGCCGTCGAGGGCGGCCCGAGCGTGTCGGTGAAGTGAACACGGCCTACCAGAGCGTGACTTAACCCACGCGGATATTAGACCAACTCGTTCGCGCCACTTGTCAGCGGCTTCGCGTTTGATGACCGGCTTCCCCCAATCCGTCGCTGCTTCGCAGCGCCACCTTTCCCCCCTCCGGAGGGAAAGGAAGGGAGCCTAGCGTGAGGGATAGTGTCCTGAAGGTTCTGCAAAAAGTTTTGGAGAGAGAACGGTCGTCGCGCTGAGGCGAAAGCGGCCATGGCACGCTGGTGA
>NZ_JAMYUT010000055.1:0-18737 GCF_040323235.1 Mesorhizobium sp. M0051 | reverse complement strand
CGGGAGTTGGCAAGACCGTGTTTGCGGCTGGGCTCGCCGGCCTGCTCGACGGCTTTTACTGGAAACCGGTGCAATCGGGCCTCGACGGCGAGACCGACAGCGAAGTGGTCGCGCGGCTTGCCGGCTTGCCCTCAGAGCGCGTGCTGCCGGAAGCCTACCGCTTGCGGAGCCCGCTGTCGCCGCATCGTTCGGCCGAGATCGACGGCGTGGCGATCAAGGCTGACGATCTTAACTTTCCCGTCCTACCGACGCCGCTCGTCATCGAAGGCTCCGGCGGCCTGATGGTGCCGCTCAACCGGCGCACAAGGCTCATCGACATCTTCGCTGAATGGCGGCTGCCCGTTATTCTGTGCGCCCGCACCACGCTCGGCACCATCAACCACACCTTGCTCTCGATCGAGGCGCTCCGCGCCCGATCCATCCCGTTGGCCGGCATCGCTTTCATCGGCGATGAGATGGCCGATACGCAACGGACCATCGTGGAATTCAGCGGTGCACCGCAGCTCGGCAGGCTGCCGCACCTCGATCTGCTGACGGGCAAGACACTGAGGGACGCAATGATTGCCGGCTTCGCCTTCGCCTCGATTACTGGAGGTGACTGATGTCGCAGTCCCATGTCTGGCATCCCTTCACCCAGCACGCGCTCGAGCCTGCGATCCCAGAAATCGTCCGGACTGAAGGCGCCTATCTCCGCAGAGCCGACGGCGCCCGCATCCTGGACGCCATCTCCTCCTGGTGGGTCGTCACACATGGCCACCGCCATCCCCGCATCATGAAGGCAATCGAGACAACCGCGTCGAGCCTCGACCAGATTATCTTTGCGGGCTTCACGCACGAGCCGGCAGAGCGCTTGGCCAAGGCGCTTGTCGGCCTCGCTCCCGCTGGACTCGACTGGGTGTTCTATTCCGACAGTGGCTCGACCTCGGTCGAAGTAGCGCTGAAGATGGCGCTCGGTTATTTCCGCAACATCGGCGCCCCACGCTCTCGCATCGTCGTCATGGAGCACAGCTATCATGGCGACACGATCGGCACGATGAGCGTCGGTGCGCGTGGCGTGTTCAACGCCGCCTACGAACCGCTGCTGTTCGAGGTCGACATCATCCCCTTTCCGGCAGCGGGGCGCGAGCAGGAGACGCTGGATCGTTTAGAGGCTGTGAGCCGCGATCGACGAGCCGCAGCCCTGATCGTCGAGCCGCTGGTGCTGGGCGCCGGCGGCATGCTGATGTATCCGGCTTCAGTTCTGGCCGAATTGAAGAAGATCACTGAGGCCTCCGGCACGCTGCTGATCGCCGACGAAGTGATGACCGGCTGGGGGCGGACCGGAACCATGTTCGCCTGCGAGCAGGCATCGATCTCTCCAGATATCCTGTGCACCTCGAAAGGCCTGACCGGCGGCGCCATCCCGCTGGCCGTAACGCTTGCCACCGATGCCATCTTCCAGGCTCATTATTCCGAGGACCGGAAGAAGACGTTTTTCCATTCGAGCTCCTACACTGCCAACCCGATTGCCTGCGCGGCAGCACTTGCCAATGTCGAGATCTGGCGGGACGAGCCGGTGGCCGAGCGCATTGCGGCCTTGAGCGCAATGCAGGCCACCGGGCTTCGACGCTTTCGCGACAACAGCTTCTTCACCGACTGCCGAGCCACGGGAACAATCGCGGCGCTCGACCTGCGAACCGGTTCCGCAGGTTATCTCGCCGAGATCGGACCGAAACTGCGCGCTTTCTTCCTCGAGCGAGGGCTACTTGTGCGCCCGCTCGGCAATGTCCTCTACCTTCTGCCACCCTATTGCATCACCGGCGACGAGCTCGAGCGACTCTATGACGCCATTGAGGAGGCGGGCGAACGCTTCGGGTCCAGGCCATGAGCAAGTCGTCGCGCATACTCGGGTTTGGCCATCATGCGCCTGGGCGAAAGGTGGCGAATGCCGAAATCGAGAGCAATCTCGGTCTTGATCAAGGCTGGATCGAAAGGCGTACCGGAATCCGTTCGCGCTTCTGGGCAACGGATGACGACACGCTGTCTGGTCTTGCCACGCAGGCCGGCGACATGGCGCTGGCGAACGCCGGTATTGCGCGCCACGACATCGGTCTGCTGTTGCTTGCCACCTCGACACCCGACCATCTTCTGCCGCCGAGCGCGCCGCTGGTCGCACACAAGCTTGGCCTTGGCCGCGCAGGCGCGGTGGATCTGACAGGCGCCTGCGCCGGCTTCATCTATGCGCTGATGTTTGCGGACGGATTTACCCGCCTGCACGGCAAAGCGAGCCTTGTTATCGCCGCCAACATCCTCAGCCGCCGCATCAATCCAGCCGAGCGCGCAAGCTCGGTCCTGTTTGCCGATGCCGCCGGCGCCCTGGTGATCGGTCAGTGCGATGATGCTGATCGGGGCATTCTCGGTGCCTCGGTGGCTTCGGACGGCTCGCGATACGGGCTGATCCAGATTCCCGCGGGAGGAAGCAACAAGCCGTTCCACGGTGACCTCGATCTCGCGCAAACCCGAATGAGGATGACGGACGGCCGCGAAGTGTTCGCAAAGGCCGTCGAGATGATGACCGATTGCTCGATAAGCGCGCTAGCCGCTGCCGGAGTGCGGCCACACGATCTCGGCCGGTTCGTGCCGCATCAGGCCAATACTCGGATTTTCGACGCGGTCGGGAGGAACCTCGGCATCGCGGACCAAGCAATTGTCAAGACGATTGCCGAATACGGCAACTCTTCGGCCGCGACGATCCCGCTGTCGCTCTCGCTCGCCAACCAGACGGAGCCATTCCAGCCTGGAGAGAAAATCCTTCTGTCGGCGGCGGGTGCGGGTCTCAGCGGCGGCGCTCTCGTGGTTGGAATCTAGCCGGCCGGCTCACGCGCGCAGGACTGGTCATGAATGGCAATAGGGCAACAGAACCAATGCCAAAATGGCCTTCTGAAGCTCGACATGACCGAGCTGACGCAGCACGACCCCGTGCGAACCTCTGGATGAGATCAAATGCATCACCCGTTGCATCATTCGTGCCATCTGAATAAAGCTCAAATACAAAGGGTGAGCCGCCCCATATATGTCTGATACCCGACATTGTTCACATAAAAGGCTCGATGCTTACACGCTCTTTGCTCTCTTCTCTTTGCTGTCTGCTCTTTTCTCTTTGCTCTTTGCTCTTCCGTCTTGACTAGCAGGAGCATGCGGCTTATCTCATTGCCGCGTTAGCACTCGCTTCGGCTGAGTGCTAAGCACGCTCCGGCAACGGAGAACCGTTCAACATCCGCACCAAGGACATCCAAAAATGGCAAAGTCGAATTTCCGGCCGCTGCATGACCGCGTGGTCGTTCGCCGGGTCGAATCCGAATCCAAGACCGCCGGCGGGATCATCATCCCGGATACGGCGAAGGAAAAGCCGCAGGAAGGCGAGATCATCGCTGTCGGCTCCGGCGCTCGTGACGAAGCTGGCAAGCTGGTCCCGCTGGACGTCAAGGCCGGCGACCGCATCCTGTTCGGCAAGTGGTCGGGCACGGAAGTCAAGCTCAATGGCGAAGACCTTCTGATCATGAAGGAATCCGACATTATGGGCATCATCGGCTGACACGCTGCCGCCTTTCCTTCGCACTATCAAATCTGAATTTCGGGCGAGATGCCCAGGAGTAAAAAAATGGCTGCCAAAGACGTAAAATTCTCCCGTGATGCCCGTGAGCGCATGCTGCACGGCATCAACATCCTCGCCGACGCGGTGAAGGTGACCCTCGGTCCCAAGGGCCGCAACGTCGTCATCGACAAGTCGTTCGGCGCACCGCGCATCACCAAGGACGGCGTCACCGTCGCCAAGGAAATCGAACTTTCCGACAAGTTCGAAAACATGGGCGCGCAGATGATCCGCGAAGTTGCTTCGAAGACCAACGACATCGCCGGCGACGGCACCACAACCGCGACCGTTCTGGCGCAGTCGATCGTCCAGGAAGGCAACAAGGCCGTTGCCGCCGGCATGAACCCGATGGACCTGAAGCGCGGCATCGATCTGGCCGTGACCGAAGTCGTCGCGGCGCTCGGCAAGGCTGCCAAGAAGATCAAGACCTCCGAGGAAGTCGCCCAGGTCGGCACGATCGCCGGCAATGGCGACGAGTCGGTCGGGAAGATGATCGCCGAAGCGATGCAGAAGGTCGGCAACGAAGGCGTCATCACGGTTGAGGAAGCCAAGACCGCCGAGACTGAACTCGAGGTCGTCGAAGGCATGCAGTTCGACCGCGGCTATCTCAGCCCCTACTTCGTCACCAACGCCGACAAGATGGTTGCCGAGCTCGAGGACGTCTACATCCTCCTGCACGAGAAGAAGCTCTCCAACCTCCAGGCCATGCTGCCGGTTCTCGAAGCCGTCGTGCAGACCTCGAAGCCGCTGCTCATCATCTCGGAAGACGTCGAAGGCGAGGCCCTGGCCACGCTGGTCGTCAACAAGCTGCGTGGCGGCCTGAAGATCGCCGCCGTCAAGGCGCCGGGCTTCGGTGATCGCCGCAAGGCCATGCTGGAAGACATCGCCATCCTCACCGGTGGCCAGGTCATCTCGGAAGACCTCGGCATCAAGCTCGAGAACGTCGGCCTCAACATGCTCGGCCGCGCCAAGAAGGTGTCGATCTCCAAGGAGAACACCACCATCGTCGACGGCGCCGGCAAGAAGGCCGAGATCCAGGGCCGCGTTGCCCAGATCAAGCAGCAGATCGAAGAGACCACTTCGGACTACGACAAGGAGAAGCTGCAGGAACGTCTCGCGAAGCTCGCGGGCGGCGTTGCGGTGATCCGCGTCGGCGGTGCGACGGAAGTCGAAGTCAAGGAAAAGAAGGACCGCGTCGATGACGCCCTCAACGCGACCCGCGCGGCCGTGGAAGAAGGCATCGTTGCTGGTGGTGGCGTAGCCCTGCTGCGCGCTTCGGCCGACATCAAGGTCACCGGCGTCAATGCCGACCAGGCCGCCGGCATCAACATCGTGCGTCGTGCGCTGCAGGCTCCGGCCCGCCAGATCGCGGCCAACGCCGGTGCGGAAGCATCGATCGTTGCCGGCAAGATCCTTGAGAACAAGGGCTTGACCTTCGGCTACAACGCCCAGACCGGCGAGTATGGCGACATGATCGCCATGGGTATCGTCGATCCGGTCAAGGTCGTGCGCACTGCCCTCCAGGACGCGGCCTCGGTCGCCGGCCTGCTCGTCACCACCGAAGCCATGATCGCGGAGGCTCCGAAGAAGGAGTCGGCTGGCGGCGGCATGCCTGGCGGCATGGGCGGCGGCGGTATGGGCGGCATGGGCGGCATGGGCGGCATGGATTTCTAATCCAGCCCCTATCAACCTACAGCGGAAAGGGCGGCAGCAATGCCGCCCTTTCCTTGTGTGCCGAACATGATCGACAACTTGGAGTGCGTCCCGAGGATCTCGTCAGAATTAGGATCTTGTCCGATCGAGCAATTCGCGGGCTCAACCTGGTCAAACCGGCGCCCCCTACGAACTGCCCGATCCTTGAGGATTCCGCTGCGCGACAATCACGATGATTCATTCAGTTGGTAGCTATAGGCGGTGAATCATGAGGGGCATTGAGGAGCGTGGCAAGGCGCCCATCTCGGCATTTAGGATATCGAAACAGCGATCGACAGACTTGTAGGCATACCTCGCCTGTCGCTTGCCCATCATGTGGATCATCTCGATGCCGGAGAGGATAACCACGGCGCTCGCCTGCGACTTGAAGCCGATGGATCGAATGCGGCGCTTGATACGCCGGTGATCCTGTTCGATCCGATTGTTGAGATACCGGCTATTGCGGATGCGGATCGGCTTCAGCGGTCGCCGCGATCGCTGCCGCAGCCGGCTTTCAGCGTCGCAGGAAAGGATCGCTTCGTAATTGGTCTGGCTGCCGTCGATGACGATGCGCTCCGGCCGGCCATGGCGCGTCAGCGCCTTGTGGAGGAAGCGTTGGGCCGCCACCAGGTCACGGTTTTCGCTGAAGAACAACTCGACCGTGTCGCCGAGGCTGTCGATGGCGGGGTAGAGATACATCCATGGCCGCGGACCTTGATGTACGTCTCGTCCATATGCCACTTGCTGCCGACCACACGCTTGCGCCGGTAGAAGCGCTCCAGCAGCTACGGCGAGAAGTGGGCGACCCAGCGATGCACGGTGGAATGGGCGACCTTCAAGCCGCATTCGGCCATCATCTCTTCCAGATCGCGCAGGCTCAGAGTGTAGGCCAGGTACCAGCGCACGCACAGCAGGATCACCGACTGGTCGATATGGTGGCCGTTGAACATCACGTGCTCCTCCACAGCTGAGGAGTGTTTCTTGCCATGCTCCGCTTACCAAAAGGTTTGCGACAGAGCCGTTCGAACCGCATGCCGACACCATCGTCAAGGGCGGCCGCGATGTCGATTATGGCCACAAGCTCAACCTGACGACGGGCAGGCAGTCTGTTCTTTCAATTTAGACCAACTATGCGGATGCCGCCTCAGTCAATTCAAGAAGGTAACCAATGCCGCGCACGGTCGTGATCCGTGGCGTTGCACCTGACCTACTCAGGTGTCCACGTAAGCGATAGATTCCGACTTCAAGCGCGTTGGCAGATACCTCGTCGTTGAACGAATAGAGGTGATCTTCCAACTGCGCACGAGGCACGATGCGGCCTGCACGGATAAGCAGATGCTCTAAAATACATAGTTCGCGGCGTGCGATCTTCAGAGGATGACCCGAGACGGAAACCTGTCGGCCGATCGGATCGAAATTGAGATTGCCAAATACAACGATGGGGTCGGTCACCTGTGTCGACCGGCGCAGAATGGCTCTCATTCTGGCGATGAGCTCATCGAAAGAGACGGGCTTGAGCAGAAAGTCGTCCGCGCCACCGTTGAAAATTGCAATTCGCTTCTCGAGATCGTTGATGCTACTCATAATGAGGGTTGGAACTGAATGCCCGTCCCTCCTTAGCTGTCTCAGCCAGCCCAAGCCATCGCCATCTGGCAGAGCCAACTCCAGCAGGAGAATTTCATAGGTTGCGCAACAAAATGCCCTCGACGCCTGTTCCAGGTTGCCAACTACATCAACGGCAAAACCGCTATCCCCGAGCGCAGCTCGCACGGCGCGCGTAAGATCCACATGATGATCAATGAGCAGCGTTCGCATTTCACGTCCTATCAAGGTAGGACAGGTCACCGTCCGCTGTAAGACCGGGGCGACAGCAGAAGTCGCGCAACTCGTCGTAGTGTTCGTAACGCTCTTTCCGATGGGTGATCGCGGGAGCATGCAAGCCGCACGCCTGCAATAGTCGGGGATGGAACACGTGAAGACCTGTTGACCGGCTGAAACCGTCGGTCGGCCAGCCCACAATGCCACCGACTCTGCGTGCGATTTCTCTGCGCATCGATCCTCCTATATGGGTTGCGTCGCAAACTCCAGCTGAGGTCGCAAGGGCAGGTTGCGGCTTTGTTCATTGAGAGGACCACCTGGAGGCAATACCAGGAGGATTACCTATATGGCACTTCCCGATTTACCAACCGGTCATTCCGAACCACGTTCGGCGGCTTTGAACACGCTCATTGAGCGCGGCTAGGTAAATCAAGGGTACGACCTGCCGGGTGTCGATGCCGCTTTTGAAGCAGGCATCGGCACCAGCTCGCTGAGCGTCGCCCGCGCAATTCAGCGGACGCGCTCGATACACCCAGTCGAATCGTGCCGCAGCTTGCCGCGCCGACAGGGCGCCCGAAGACTTCAGACTTGTGACCGAAGGTCTACGCCCAGTCCTCCTCCCATTATCCACCTCCGTCAAATCAAAGTGGACGTTCAATCTGAACAAATTACGCCATCATATCACAAACCACTTACCGATCCCCGACATGCTCTAGCCTTAGTGCTTGTTAAGAAGGTCGGCTACTGTCTCTCCGCGTCGCCGGGCATCGGCGGCGAGCCACACCTCCCCCACCTCATACACGTCGCCGTGGGTACGGAACGGCACAATGACGTCAATGGCAGCCGACAGCAGGTCAAGAAGCGTGTGGTCTTCCACAGCAGCTCCTTGCGGGCTGCTCTTGACGAGTGAAAAGAGCTTTTTAAAGCCTTGGACCGGATCCGCCCCATGAATCGTTGATATTGATCCCGCATGGCCGGAGACGACTTCGCTAAGGTAGGCCCAAGCAGCATCATCGCGCATCTCGCCAAGCAATATTCGATCAGGGCGCATGCGCAAGCTGGCTTGCAACAGTTGCTCGGCTGTCACCGCACCTACGCCTGCTCGGTCCTTCGGATAGAGTAACCGGACATGGTTCTCGTGCGGGATTGCAAGTTCGAGCGTGTCCTCGATACTTATCAGCCTCTCTTGCGGGGGTATAGCGTTGATCAAAGTCTTGCTCATTGTCGTTTTGCCGCTTCCAGTAGGTCCGCAAAGCAGCATCGTGAGCCGCCCGCAAACGCACGCTCGCAAAAATTGCTCCAAGTCACCATTGTCGTAGTGCTGAAGAATCGTTTCGTCCTGCCGCTCTTGGCGCTCCTTTCGTGACCGCCATTGATTCCAACGCGAGTATTCGTAGCGAGAAGAAACTTCCTTGAGTTCGGTCACACGACTTGAGGGACGCCGTATCGTCAGGCTTATTGTTCCTGAGGGAACAGCGGGCGGCAAACAGATCTGCAGCCGCTCTCCGTTCGGCAGCTCAGTCGCACAGAGGGGGCTTTGCGGTCCGACATCTTGCTTGCGCAGCGCTCCAGCGAGGATCGCGATGTCCTCCAGATCGTCATAAGATAGCGGTAGCGGATGTTTCGTGAAAACGCCGGCCTGTCGGACAAAGGCTTCCCCAGGCCGGTTGATAGCGACCTCTTCGGTCCTTGGCTCCTCAAGCCATTTCAGAACAGGGTTGAGAAGCAAACGCAATTGAGGGTCAGCCTCCGGTCGCATTGTTGTCTCTCCGGCGTTCACGATGTTGGGGGGCTGGCGCCACGGCGGTCGCTCTAAGATCGTATACATCTGAGAAATCGAGATCCCGAGCCACAAAGATGGATACAGCATCTCCCTGGTTTTTCTTCAGAGTTGGCGGAACGTTGATCGTTGCTCTAAGGGTCGTGTCAACGGCTTGTCCGGCGTTGCTCTGGAAGCTGTTGATGCCGCTTCCTCCACCTGAGCTGCCAGCGTATTGACCGGCGGCCTGAAACGCGCCTTGAATGACGCTCATGAGCATTGCTCCGCCAAAGCGCTGCCAGAAGTGATTATCCACCGTGCCAGGCATTCCGGAGCGGCCGAGCTCGTCAGCGCCCGGCGATGCTAGCGAAACGAGGGCATGGTCAGGCGTTTCGATGCGCGTCCACAGCACGAAGACACGCGCATCCCCCTGTTGGAGACCACGCTGGATCTCGCCAATCACGGTCGTCCCGCGATCCAAAAGCACCACGTTGTTGGTGGCGCCGCGGACGTCTTTAGGTAAGACGCACTTCACATAACCCGGTAAGTTTGTGTCGACTGCCGTTTGCAAAATGCAGGGAATTATCGTTCCTTGAGTAATCACGAGATCAGGGTGCGGCAAAAGTGTGGCCCGGCTCGGCTCCTGTATATCTGGCTTCAATCGCCCCGACAGATCGCCAGCGTCTGAAATCTCATCCGAGTTTGCGGGAGCATCCCTATGGTTGTCTTCGCTCCGCTGACCGTCGTTGGGCATTTGACCGCTGCCACTGTAGGCGAAAATTGGTGATTCCTCCGGCGGCGGATCAGCTGGCGCCGGAGGCGGCGTAGATGGCGCAGGATCTCCTGCCTGCGCCACCTGTACGGGTGCTGGAGGTTCGGGAGCAATCTCAATCGGCACGGGGCGGAATGGCTCGGCGTCGGCGACAATTGGAGGTTTTGGCTGAGTTGGCTCGTCTTGTGTGCTGGGACGACCTCCGAGCCAGATGAGCGATAGAGATGAGATGAGAACAAGAGCAGCGACGGCCAACTTCTGCAATCCCGAAACATGCCGGCGGGCCGGCTCCGAGACCATCGATCCGGAGGCATGGACATCATGTCCCGACTGTGGGCCGGTTTCATTCATCGGCCGAGCCTTTCAAAACGCGCCACACGTCGGGTGTCACTGTACCGGTCCCTGGCGCTCGTCCCACAGGGTCATAAGCCCTGTTGAAAATGGACAAGACCGTATTGCCATCTCTCAGACGCCATTCCCGGGCGACTGCGGATACTTCAACATAGTCCCCTTTGACCGTGTAATTGGCAGCGGCTTCCTTGCCGTCGGGATTGATAATGTAGAGAGAGGGTATGCGGGAATTGCTTGCGAAGCCAAATACGGTGGTAAAGCCATTGTCGAAAACTTGCAGCGGCGACAGCGATCGATCGCCCTTTGCGACGTAGTGAAAATTGCTTTCGTCCGGACTGGTAGTTGCGGCGGGCCGATTCAACAAATCCTGAACTCTCTCGTCGTGCAGCACTTTCGCCCGGCCCTGACCAAGAATCGAGCGCCTTTCTGCGTCCTTTCTCCGAGCAGCAGCCTCATCAGCAGGATAGGTGAACTGCACGCTGTAGTATAGGTCAGGTTGCTGCTCATCGAGTTTTGGCATCGCTCTCGTTGAAATACTGAAGACGTATCTCCGTGTACCGGACTGACTCTCCGCCAGCACGATGACCGGCTGCGGCGGGAGCATCCGGCTAGCCTTAAAAAAGAGATAGTTGGCGCGCGGGAGCGCAGCCAGGTCTTTGCTATTGGAAACGGCCACGGCTGCGACTGTCTCGTTGGCCGCGAATGTGACAACCAGCGTTGCCCCCACTGCGGTAGACAGGCGCACCACTTCGTCGGGACGGTAAGCCAGGTAGCGCATGCGCGCATCATGCTTGCCGGCAAGTGGTGTGTCTTCCGCGGACGCTTCCATCGTTAAGAAGAGTGAACAGACCAGCGCGAGAAACGCTCTTTTTGTCATGGCTGCACATAGCCCAGGTTCGATACGCTATCTTCCGAGCCTTGATAAGAAGTGATGAGTAGACCTCCCGGATTGGTGAGCCTCGATTGCCCAGGCAGACCCGTTAAGCGCTCGTAGCGGATGGTAGCTGTCCAGGTGGTCACTATCGGCATCTGCCCATCGACAACAAGCGTACGTTTGTAACGGATCTGTTGAACGTCCGGACTGATGTCGTTTGAAGAAATATGCCCGACCTCGAGCTTGCCGCGCTTGCCGACCGTGACTTGCGGCGAGGTGGGATTCGGATAGTTGAAGAAATCTTGATATTGCTGTCGCACAGCCGGCGCGCTGAAACTGGATACGAGGTCATAGGCGTATTGGGCTGTATCTGCTGTGTACCCCTCGCGCAGGCGTACATATTCCCACAGCGAAGCATTTATGACGGCTCGGTCTTGGGTTGCCGGCAGTCGAGAGACTGACACTTCGCTGTCGACGGTCCCATCCGGCCGGACCCAGAGGAACACAGGTACGAGCTTGGCCAACGGGACCATGGCAGCGATGGTAAATGCCTGGGCAACATTTCCTAGGACCGCCGCTGCGGCAAAGGCGATCAGGGCCTTTGACAGGCGCCGCGCAGACTTCGCTCGTGACGTTTGAAACGCTTCCACCTTCTTATAGTGGGCGGCTAGCGTTTCTCTCTCCACCAGAAGGGCATGTTCAGGAAATTTCACTTTGGCTCTTCCGCGCATTCGACCTGAAGATCCTCAGGGGTGGTTTCCCATTGTCCCACGTTCAGTTGGAATGGGGCACCCGCGCACGTCGCAAGCCCATGGCTCGTCTTGCAGGCGGCCAAAGCGAGGATTGACAGAAGTAGGCAATATTTCATGTTTTTGGCACCGAGCTTGTCGATTGATTAACCACCCGCCGTTTTGGCAAAGTGGCGATTGAGGCTGTTAAGAGGTCGGTTCGCACCTCCCCAAGAGCCGCCGGCGATGCTGCTGGCGATCGTCGGAAGCGCGACGATCAGAGCGTCACCAGCTAGGAAAAGCATGTCGAGCTCGTAAAGCCCGATGATCTTGGCTGCTGTCGTGCCCGAGAATTTGATCATCAAAAGCATGGCTGCCAGCGAGACTGCTTCGGCAGCGATTACTATCGTTGCAACGATGTTGAGGAGGAGAAGCAGCAGCCCGTACGAGAGCAGTTGGCCGATCCATCTGGTGGCTATGTCTCGAGTGTGATCAAAAAGGTAGCCTACAAGGACCAGGGGGCCGATCGTCAAGAGCACCTTCGTCAGAATTCCAACGGCATCGTAGATCTCGAACGCTGTCCACAGCGCGCCGTAGAAAATCCATTGCGCTCCCTCGAAAGCAAGTATGTCCTGGCCGTTCATAGGCCCAATTTCGGAAGCAATCAGCTGAAAGACATACTGGCTTGAAGCAAACATGAGATCGAGCTTCTGGGGGATTCCGATGAAGGGCAAGTCGCTGCCACTGATGTCGTGAGCCAACCTCGGAATCGTTTCGTCGAAGAGCGCTTCAATGTACTGCTGATAGTTGGCCTGCCCTAAGATAAGGGCGACGACAATCGACACCATGATTACGCGCGAGATACCCCCGCGCGCATCGACTTGACCACGCATGACCAGACAGCCTTGGATTATTATCCAGAGCGTGACACACGCAACCAGAGGCGCACTGACCGCCGCTTGGACGTTTTCAAGCACTTTGTGCAGCCCGGACGTGAAGGCCCCATGAAAGATCGTGTGTATAGTCGTGAATGGCGCGGGAATTTTGAAATTCATGGCGTGAGCCTGATGTGTCCCTGATCAGCGCAGCTGAGCCTGATGAAACTCTGTGTGGTTTACGGGAGGATGCTAAACATATTAGCGGTGTCCTGATGTTCGCGACGCTGCGTGGCGGCCTCCTCCACGGCGTGAAGGCTCCCTTGTGCAGTGGCCATTGTCAGCAGACTCGTGGCCTGGACATTTTGGATCATCGCATCGTGAATCTGCTTGAGGACCAGACCGTTGGTCACGGTGGCCTGCATAATATTTCCCGAGCGGGAAAGCTGACCAAGCGTGCCGGCGTTATCCTTAAGGCGCTTGTCCATCATGCCCAAAGTGTCGGCTGCAATAGCTGCGGCATTGGCGGCCCCGGCGATTTGTCCCTGTAACAGTTTCGCTTCTGAATCGGTGCCGTTGACTATCCGATTTGGGTCCTTCGCAATGTTACGGGCCATAATCGAAGCTGGCGCCCGAGCATCAAACATCTGCTCCTCCAGCTTATTGCTCGACGGGTAGTGATTTCCTTGGTTCAGTGAGCTTAGCAGTCCCGTGACAGCGAATGACGACGTTAGAATTGTCACCATTTCGATCGTGGTAGCGAGCGTCTCGATTGACCTCTCAAGGATCGCCGCATTGGAAAGCGCTGTTAAGGTCGCTTGTGTTTCTGTTACAGGGTCGCTGACGATAAATTGCGAACGGGCCTGTCCGTGAAGCAGAAGGGAAGCAGCAAGGGTCGTTACTGCAAGTTTGGCAAATTTCATGAATATTCCTCCGTCAGTCTTGAACTTCATGGTACCGGGCCATGAACTTGTCGAGCCACCCACTTGGGGCGTCTCCGTGCTGGTTACGAAGCTGGTCGGCAAAGCGCACTGTGTTGGCCCGCCCCGAGAGTACGGCTACGTACTCGCGCATCTGCCCAAGATCGAATTCGCAAACAATACTCCCGCTATCGCGCTTGAGCAAAAACTTGCGGCTGCCGATTGCCATTCCCTGGCGGATTGCCTCGAACTCCTGCGCAGTGCACTTCAAGCCATCGACATACGCAGAGCGGTCCGCCGTCGGTGATGGGTAGAAAATTTTCGTCATACATTGCGCAACGAGACTAGCTCCGAGAGGCGATTCCAGAACGTGTTCAGGCTGCTGCGTTGCGAGTATCAACATGCCGTTGTTTTTGCGGACCGTGAGCAAGAACTTGTCGATAACGGCCGAGAATTGGGGGTTGAGTAGATAGAATCGAAATTCGTCGCAGCTCATCACGAACCGACGACCATCGACGATAGCGCCCACTCGATGCAGAAGGTATGCGGCGGCCGGTGCACAGACCTCCTCATATTCCAGGAGCTGCGTCATGTCGAAGCCCGTAATGGAGGCATCCAGCCTTACTTCGTCCACGTCGCCGTCAAAGGCCCATCCAAGCGCCCCCCCTCTACACCACCGCTGCAGCCGTGCTCCTGCGCCCTCGGAGGGGCTGTGCAATAGGAACTCGCGCAGGCCCGCAAGTGAGCGCATAGGGGGTTCGAACGAAAGCTGACGAACAATGCCGCGTTCCAGCCGACGGCTTTCCTCCGGCGAGATCGGACCACGGCCGTCACTCTCGATCAGGGCCATCAACCACTCGCGCAGAAAGTCTCGCGAGGCGGAGGTGTTGTCCAGTCCACGCAGAGGGGCCAAGCCGCTCGGAGCGCCTCTGCGCAACGCAAGATATGTCCCTCCCGTGGCTCGCACCAGCAGTTCACCACCCCGATCCTTATCGAAGAAGACGATCGCACCATTGCGATCGACCAAGCTTTGCTCAAGCATCGCGAGGACAAAGGTCATCAGCGTCGTCTTGCCTTTGCCAACGGGCCCGAATATTGCCGTCATGCCGACGTCATTCTCATGGGGGATGTAGTCGAAAGAAGTTCCACCGTTTGTGCGAAAGCGCGCAACAGCATTGCCCCAGTGGCCGGAACTGGAACCGCTTGGGAAGTTCTCAAATGAGACGAGCCCGGCAAAATTGTGTGAGGTGATCGCCCCCGGGCGCGTGCGCCACCTGTTGTTCCCCGGAAGTTGGGACCAATATGCGGCCTCCATGCCGATGCCCTCTTGGACGATAACGGCGCCCGCGTCGGCCAGCCGTGCGCGGGCACTTGCTGCGCGATCTGCAAGGCTATTGAGGCTGTCGGCATAGACGCACAGGCTCAGATGATGCGAACCCATCACGAATTCGTTGCTTGCCAGTGCGTCCTCTGCCTCGGCAAGTTCATTGATCTGGGTGAGAGCCTTGTCGCCGGCACTCGTCATCTGGCTGGACTTAAGGCTTAGTTTGGCATGAGCTTGCGGGCGAGTGAGGAAGGAAAAGCTCTGGCTCAGGACAAGCGGGAAGTTGGCGGACAGCAAGGAATTTAGCATGCCCGGCCGCGTCGTCGCCGGATATTCACGGAACGAAAACAATGATCCGACGGAGCTATCCCCGGGCCTTCGAATCTCAAGCGCCCGCTTCCCGCAGATGACCTGGTCAGTGTAGATCGAGGCGCCAAGTGAGCCGGTAACCATCGGAACCGGAAGAAACCGGCAAGTCATCATGAGCCGAAGCGCCTCGCCGATTTCCGTGAAGAGCACGTTGCCTTTCTCACGAATGCCCAACCGGCGCAGACCGTAACCGCCGAGTGCGCCAGCAATGATGTGCCAGAGGTCTTCCAGGCTCCGCATTTGGGTGGCTAGATCGTGCTCATTCCGTCTGCGGGACTTGGCAATCCGCAAGCCGATCTTGCCGATTGCGGTGCGGGGGGACACGATCAAAGTGAGGAAGTGATCGTTGCGAAAGAGCTTGCCCGACAGCACACGACGCTCGTAGGCCTCGCTCAGACTGCCAGCGAATGCACTTTGAAACTGGCGCGGCGCCGGCGCCGGCACATCGTTGTGTCTCACAAGATGAGCGTATATCGAGACATTGTCATCGGCGATGTTGCGCAAGAGAGTGTTGAACGCGCGGCAGCGCGAGTTGCGCATCTCAGCGTCTTCCAAATCAAAGGGCACACCGTTCACATGTGCCATGGCCATGATCGATCCGTCTTCCAGAAGGACAACCTGATCGCTTACGTGACCAACATACGGAAGGTAGATCTCGCCAGACCTCTCGGTCCGGCCGCTGGCGCCGAACATTACACCATTCCTCTTCCGCGTTTCGGCACTCTGATCGGATTGGCGCTGACGCTTGCGCCTCCCCAGACCGGCCCGTCCACGCTTCTGCCGGCCGTCTGCAAATAGAGCAGCACGACGCTTGCCGCGTTATAGTCACGCTCAACAACCAGCCGTGCTCCGAACCAGAGTGGCGCGAGAACGATTTCGTAGAGCGGGTTCTGAAGGATAATGATAACAAGCCCAGCCAACATCATGAGCAATCCGGCCAGCGTCAGCGGCACCCCCAGAAACAGTGCGGGGCGCGTCGCCGCCACATAGAGGGTGCTCACTTCCAACCGGTCGCTCATCAGCCACCGCCTATGAGCGCCTTGCCCAGGAAGCTGGCCCCGAACATGATGACGATCCCTCCAACGACACCCGCAACCAGGCCAAGTGAAGCACGACCGAACATCCAAGAGATACCGATGGCTACGAGCCCGAGCACGGCCAGTGATTGTCCAAAGGGGCCAAGTATGAACGTGCAGATATTCTGGACCATCTTGGCAGGATCCGTCCCTCCGGTCACCTGAGCCGCGGCTGGCCCGCTGTAGAAGACCGTCCACGCCGCGCCTGCAGCAGCGGCCGGTACATATTCAGCCGCCATGCGCAGCATGGAAAAAGGCGAAGGAACACGCGTTTTAAGCGCACGAAGTATCTTGAGTGACGTCATCATTGCATCTCCATGTTTCAATCGAATACGAGTTTGTTCGGGTTCGAGGGTTCCCGTGCTTTCGCAGCCTGGCTGCCTGTCGGATCGGAGGGATCGGCCCCGGAGCGGTCTGGCTGATACGAGCCCCAGATGTCCCAAGAATCTTGGTTGGGCTGCTTCTTTCTATTGGCCTGTTGGCTCTGCTGGAGCAGAGGCGGCACGGCTTTCCGACCGGGTGCCTCAAGGTGCGGCACATCTCGAGCAGTCGGCTCCAGCGTTCTCTCAAGGAGACTTGAGATGTCCTTTGCGGCCGACTCGACTTTGCGTACATAACCGTTGGCGAAGCCATGCGTGACGTCGCCCGTGTTATAGGCCGAGATGGCACGGCGAAGCGCCAGTTGCTGTGCCACAGCAGTGGTGCCGCCGGCATACCGGCTTTCAAGCAGGTGGGCGGCAGCCGAAAGCGAGGCGCAGGGCTCGAAAGCCCTTTCCGGCGTGAGATTGAGCATGGCAAAGTTCTTGCTGTTTATCTGCATCAATCCAACATCGACAGAATGTTGTGCTTCGAGGCGTTCCTTGATGCCCCGCGTGGCTTCCAGGTGGTCTATCCAGCGAAGCTGCTCACCTGTGGTGTTGTCATGAGCCACCAGCGTTTCAAAGCCACTTTCAATCTTGGCAATCGCGGCGAGGGTGGACGGCGCAACCCAGGGGGCGCATTTACGCGACAGGCTGCGGAACTCACGCGGAGAAAGTGGCGCGGGCTCGGCTGGGAGTGACATGGATGTCATCAGGACGATGGCCAGCGGCCAAGCTGCAATAATCATTCCCTATCACCTACCTTTCCAAGCCGCCGGACGGGTTCTGGCCCTGTCCGGCACGCGCTTATCGGGGAGGTTTGTTACTGTGTGATGTTCAAGTTCAGCTTTTCGGTTTCAATTGAAGCAAAGACCGTGTTCGTATCAGCGTGGGTGAGCATCTTGCGCATGCGTGGGTGGCGCGGGCCCGATCAGCCAGCGACATCCGGAGCATCTTGGTACAATGACTCCTGTACAGGATTGCTCGTCCCGGCCGTCCGTTGCTCCTGGAGTGTGGGCCGCGACTTTGGCGTCATGGATGGTACTTCTGTCAGCGCCAAGCCAAGGACAAAATGGGGAGCTTGGCGGGCTTGTTCAGGCTCGGGATCACCGTGGGGAATCGACTAAGGCGATAAAGCGGCCCAACTTTGCCGGTATGCTGCCGGTCGTTAAAGAGCAGCCATGCGCGGCCCTGCACACTCAGATCATTGCTTGAGACGCGAGCTCGTCCGCGAAGCTGGCTCGAGGGCGCAAATCCGCGGCGGCGAGGGTCAACTGGGAAGACGTGGCGGCGCAGCCCATCCTGGTGCGAGCCTCGTTCAGCTGTTCGGCCGCCGCCGCCAAAGGGTGGATCATGCACAGTCCCATCGGCAGATAACCGCACGTCATTGACGGAGTCCGACGGCGCAATGGACAAGCATAGTGACACGCTCAAGATGGAGGAGTTGCAGTAACTGAGAAATGTTAGCCCGGACGTTCACCGCAACCGGCGACCTGCCGGTCGCCGAACAGCATTTGAGGCCGCCGGCCACCTTGGACGAAGCCGGCTTGGCAGGAGACACACTATTTTGCACAAGGCCGCTGCAGCGAATCACGGTCTTCTTCCGCCGACCGCCTCTCCGATCAAGCCAAACGCCGCGCTGCTCAACCATGTCCGAGCTGGATCCACGAGCCGGAGGATATCGAGATGATCCAGGTCCGCAAACTCCAGGATGACCAGGATGCAAGGGCATAGCAGGAAACTTGGCATCCATGAGGTCGAACTTGAGTGATATTGGCAGGCCTGCACCAACGGGGGAGCTCGAAGCGAAAAAGCGAAGGACCACACGGCAGGGTCATGTCGGCGCTTGGACCTGTCTGGTGGCCACGGGCTGCCTTGGTGCGGTCAATTCGCTGGGGATGAAAAGAACAGGACGAGCACGGCCTCACATTGGCCGCACGCAACGGCGAGTGGTATCAAGGAGCAGCTGTTCTGGGTCGGTGCCCCAGGGTTGCTCGGCAACAGGTTTAGACAAGGGGATTCAAGATTGAAGGTGTGCCGTTGAAACATGTTCTTGTCATTGACGATGATGCCGCAATGCGGCGCCTCATCGCCGAGTATCTCACGATGCATGCCCTGAAGGTAACCGCAGTCCACGATAGCAAGCAGTTTGACTATGTTCTTTCACGTGAGCCAGTCGATCTCGTGGT